>MNXW01000276.1 GCA_001871515.1 Comamonadaceae bacterium CG2_30_57_122 | reverse complement strand
TCCGGCTTAGTCTCTAACAAGTTCAGTCTTCACATTTCCTGCGAAGAATTCTGATGTGTCAAAATGAATCCGGCGATTATTTCGCCATGGGCAAAATGCCTTTAAACCCAATGGGTTACAAACTTTCTCTTGGTCAACCCAAGAACATTTGCGGGGACGTAAATCGGCTGAACGTCCAAAAATCTTGCGCACGACCGAGGTTTTGTGTTGCCTTTTTGGTTCCGGCTCGTCCGGCTTAGGAGGGAGCAATGACCCTGAAGCGCGGACTAAACCATCAAGAAGCCATGGCATACGTCGGCGTCAAACGACGCACGTTCGATGAGGTGTGGCGTCCTCAGCTCGTAGCCATGCGTCAGGGCGCGTGCGTGGTCTTTGACCGCAAAGACCTTGATCAGCTCTTCGATAAATTCAAACAAGACTCAGCAGCTCGTCCAGATGACGCCGCCAACGATGCCGCAGCATTGGCGCACAATGTGCCTCGGAATGGACGGCCCGTCATCAAAAAAGGAGTTATTACATGGGCCAAAACACAAGGGGTATCTACCCCGACCAAAACGGGCTCTGGCAGATCGACCGGTCCAAGTGGGGCACTCGATTTCGCCAGCGCGGCTTTAAGAGTTATGACGAAGCAGAACGCTGGCTGATACAGGCGTTGGGTGAATTACGCGAGACCGTGGTGCACGGCAAGCGAACCACCTACACGTTTGACCAGGCGGCCGCCCACTACGTCAGCTTGCATGCCGAGAAGGCATCTATTGAGACCGAGATTTACATGCTTCAGGGCGTCATGCCATACATCGGAAAACTGGACTTGCACCAGGTGCACGATGCAACACTGTTGCCGTTCAAGAATGAGCGGCTGAAGGAAGGTCGTGCCCACAAGACGGTCAACCTGGCGCTGGGTGTGGTGCGGCGTATCCTCAACCTTGCGGCCACAAGCTGGCGGGATGACGATGGCAATACTTGGCTGGAGCAGGCGCCCAAGATCACCATGCTGCCGTTGGTAGGCCATCAGCGTGAGCCGATGCCCATCACATGGGGCCAACAGCGCAACCTAATGCCCAAGCTGCCCGACCACCTGGCACGCATGTCATTGTTCATTTTGAACAGCGGCGTGCGCGACGATGTGGCCTGTAGCCTCCGCTGGGATTGGGAGATCAAGGTACCCGAGCTAGGCATCTCGGTCTTTGAGGTGCCTCGCAGCAACGTCAAGGGACGCAAGCTGGTGCGCGTGGTGATCTGCAACAGTGTGTCGCAATCGGTTGTTGAGTCGGTGCGTGGTCAGCACCCAGAGTATGTGTTCGTGTACCGGCGTGAACGTGTCAAAAACACTGCCATGCCGCCAGTGATGCCCTACCGGCGCATCCAGACCATGAACAATACTGCTTGGCAACGGGCGCGGACTGCTGCCGGACTGGGTGACCTACATGTGCACGATCTCCGCCACACTGTGGGCATGCGGCTACGGGAGGCTGGCGTGTCAGAGGGCACCCGGTCAGACATTCTGTGGCACACAACAGCCTCGATGACCCAGCACTATAGCGTGGCTCAGATCGTGGAACTGCACGACGCGCTGGAAAAAATCAGGGATGACACTGGCCGTTGGAATAAGAGTCTGGCCACTCTGAGGATGGAGCAGGAAGATGCCGTACGGGAGCTGACTTACCCAAAAGCTACCCAGGCAAAAAAAATAGCCTAGAGGCAGAAACCTCTAAGCTATTGATTCTCTTACTAAAAAGATGGTGCGGCTGGCAGGAATTGAACCCACTACCCCTTGGTTCGTAGTCAATACAAACTGCGTTCCAAAAGAAACAACCGCATCCGTGATATTTATTTTATTCATTACAAATCAACTACTTACAAACATTTAGCGTCCTAATTCAACCCAAGATGTACAATGACAGCTAGCGAGAAACGGCAACTGAACGGCAACCAGCCGGAAGAAACGGCAACCAAACGGCAACTGGAAAGCAGGTCATGGGCATCATCACAGACAAAGAAATGGGGTCAAAGCCAAACGGCGCTGACCAGTGGTTTACAGACCCGGCACCACGCGGCGCTGGCCGGTTCTTGGGCAGGATCACACCGGGTGGTGAGCGATCATTCTATTTCCGTTACACCACCAGCACCGGCCAGCGCGACACCCTTGCGGTGGGTGCCTACGACCCCAAAGGGCGTGAAGGCTATCTGACCCTAGCGGCAGCCCGCGAAAAGGTGGCGGGCTGGTCAAAGCAATACAAAGATGGTGCCCGCGACCTGCGCCAGCACTTTGCCAAACTTGAGGCCGACCGCTTGCAAGCCAGCGAAGACGCGCGCCAGCAGGCGGACAAAGACAAACGCGCTGCGGCCACGGCAGAGCAGCAGGCCGAACTGGACCGGCAGCGGCGGCTGACCGTCAAACAGGTGTTCGAGCGCTGGGCCGCGACCGAACTGGCTCCCCACATCGGCGGCGACGGCAAGCGCATCGGACGCAAAGACGGCGGGCAGTATGTGCGCGAGCAGTTTGAGCGGCGGGTGTTCGCCACATTGGGTGAAATCGCCGTCATGGACGTGCGCAAGGCCGACATCCTCGCCATCCTGGATGCCGTCAAAGCCGAAGGCAAGCTGCGCACCGCCAACATGCTGTTGGCCGACCTCAAGCAAATGTTTCGCTTCGCCGCTGAGCGTGAAATCATCGAACACAGCCCGATTGAGTTGATCAGCAAACGCAAGGTCGGCGGCAAAGACATCAAGCGCGACCGGGTGCTGTCAAACGACGAGCTGGCCGCGCTGGTCAAGCGACTGTCCACCGCCAATCTCAGCAGGCGCACCGTCCTTGGGCTGTGGCTGATTCTGGCCACCGGCTGCCGCATCGGTGAGCTGATGGGCGCGGTGTGGGCCGATGCCAAGCCCCAGCAGCAGGCATTACAGGCCACTGTAGACGCGCACAACACGGCGCAAAAGTCTGGCGCAGTGCAACTCGGGTTCGTTGATCTGCAAGCCCGCACTTGGTACCTGCCCACCACCAAGAACCAACGCGATCACCTGATCCACCTGAGCGACTTCGCCGTGCAACAGTTCACCGAGTTGGCCACCTTGCGCGAAGCGCATCGCGACACTGGTAAGCCAGTGGCCTGGGTCTTTCCTGATAGCCGGGCCACTGGGCCGGTGTGCGTCAAGTCATTTGGTAAACAACTGGCCGACCGCCAAAGCAGCGAAAGCGCGCGCCTACAAAACAGAACCAAGTCCGTTGACGCGCTGGTGCTGGAAGGTGGCCGCTGGACCGCGCACGACCTGCGCCGCACCGCATCTACGCTAATGAGTCAACTCGGCATCTCCAACGACGTGATTAACGAATGCGAGAACCACATCAAGCAGGGTATGAGTGGCGTCTACATCCAAGACCGGCGCGAGGCTGAACAAGTCAAGGCGTTTGATGCCCTTGGCCAAAGGCTGGCCAGCTTAATAGCGTAAACGCGTGGCGTGTCAAACCCGCACTCAAGGGGAGGGTCAACTTGTCCCCCTCCCTTGCGCCCCTCAAGCCACCAATTCCGTCAGTGAGCTAACGACCTTAAAGGTTACCTGCTCAAAATTTTTGAAGTGCCGCTTGCCACACTCAATGTGCAAGTCTTCAAGCGGGCGCAGCATGCCTAGCTGAACATGATCGGTATTGCCGGTTTTCTTGGTTTCAGCCACAAAGTACAGCACCTTGTCATTTCGGTAAGCCAAGGCCCAATCGGGGTTGTACGGGCCGACCGGGGTTTCAATCTGAAACCAGCGCGGCAGCTTGATATAAAACAACACGTCGTCGTTGTCTTCGCAAGCCTGTGCAAAGAGGCGCTCCGGGCCAGAATTTGAGTCGATGACAATATGCGAGAACAGCGTTTTCTCTTGTTTTTCTACTGCGCGCACGTTGGCCGCGAATACATCCATCAAATCACTGGCCTCGAACCGGCGCATTTCATAGAAGGCATCGTCCATCTTCACGTATTGGACGCCGCTGCCCTCGGAACCGTCGCCGTACACCAGAAACTCACGTTTCTCCGCGTTCACCAGTTCCGCCGCCTGATCCACAAACGCCTGCGGGTTATTCACGGCATCCGCCAATCGCCCGGAATCGAGCAGAATGCGCGCCACGGTGGACTTTGCCAACCCCGTCTTCGCCTGCACCTGGCCTACAAAATCTGGCATCGCATATTTCACGTCCACCGTCTGCGTCCGAAAGCCAGTCTGCTTGCCTGCGACACCAGTCGCATTGATGGCAATATCGGCACGGGTCAGCGCCACCTTAGGGCGTTCAATAACCGGCATCTTCGTGTTGATGCGGCTCGCCGCCTTGGCAATCAATTCGCTCGTTTTGTACTGAACGCGGTAACGGGTGCGCGCCCGAATCTTTTCCCACAGCGCCAAAAACTGGTTGTCCGTGTCGTAGCCCTTGCGCAAACGCACAGTCACCTTGTCACGCTCGTTCTGCACCATCTCGCGCTTGAACTTCACGCCCGCCTCGACCATCTCCGTCTGCAACTGGTTGGCAAAGTCTTCGTAACTTTCATTGGCAATCACGGTCAAGCGATTGATGGCACGGTCGCGCACACGCTCGCCATCTTTATTCACACACAGACGCAGGCCACGTCCAATCTCCTGGCGCTTCTTGATCTCCGAACTGGATTCGGCCAAGGTGCAAATCTGAAATACGTTCGGGTTGTCCCAGCCTTCGCGCAGCGCGGAGTGACTGAAGATAAAGGCCAGAGGTTCTGCCAAGTCCAGCAGCCTCTCTTTGTCGCGCATGATGAGTTCAAACGTGCTTGATTCGGCATCGGCATTCGTCTTGCCGGTCACAGTCTCGAAAGGTGACACGGCGCGCTTATCCTGAGAAAAATAGCCGTTGTGGACTTCCACGCCGTCATGGACCATCAGTCCTGCATATTCAGGCTTTGCACGGTATTGCTCGTAAATCTCTTCAAACCATTCAGCGAACTTGCCATGAGTCGCCGCGCCGTCCTCTCCATAGACCCGGTAATTGGTCACCCGGTCAATGAAGAACACCGACAACACCTTGATACCCATCGGGTGCAGCTTCTGCGCCTTCTCAAAATGACGGCGCACGGTGGCCTCAATTTGCATGCGCAGAATGACATCGGTCAGCGCACCATGCGGGCTGCCTGCGCGCACCTTGACATCATTGGCAAAGGTAACAAAGCCCTCACCCGCGTCGATCTCATTGACGATGAAGCCATCGCGGTAAATTTCGCGCTGATTCGAGAGCTTGTAAAGGTCTTCCCCATTCTTCACTGTGACGCTCTTTTTCGCGGGGCCTTGCGCCAGATTGACCCAGATCGAGAGCTTGGCCGACACACTGCGCGCACCGGTCTTAAAGCCTTCCACCTCGACAAAAGCTTGGTTGGCATCCTTCAATTCAATCACTGAATCCACGCCAATCTGCTTGACCAAACCTAGTTCGTAGGCGCGCACCGGGTCCAGGGAATGGATCAGGTTATAGGTATTGCGGTGTGTGGCCGAATAGCGCAACGTACACATTGGCGCTAACCGGGCAAGGGCCAGCTTGCGGTTGTCGGTCTCCAGATTCTGCGGCTCGTCCAGAATCACGATAGGGTTCGCTGCCTGAATAAATTCAATCGGTTTGATGCCCGTTTCGCGCACCTGGTTGATGACGTTGCCCTTGCTCTTTTTGGCCTTTTTTGCGACGGCATCACTATTGGCCTCGGTAGAGTCCTTGGCGAAGGCATCAATGTTGATGACCAAAATCTGGATCGCATTTGAAAGCGAAAAATTGCGTAGCTGATTGACCCTGGTAGAGTCGTACACCGTGAATTCAACGCGCTCGTAGTCATACAGCGTCTGAAAGTGCTCCTTGGTGATTTGCAGGCTCTTGAGCACGCCTTCACGGATGGCCACGGACGGCACCACAATCACGAACTTCTTGAAGCCGTAGGTCTTAGAGAGCTCATACACCGTTCGCAGGTAAACATAGGTCTTGCCGGTGCCAGTCTCCATCTCCACAGTGAAGTTAGGGAAGGCCCCGAACGGCGAAACCAGAGGGGTGCCGTCGTCCAATGTGATTATCTCGAGTGCAGCGGACGACTCAATGCCCTGTGCTTTCTGCACAGCGTTCAGGTTTTTCAGCCACTGCGCATCGGTGATGACGCGCTGGTTCGCCACGCCAATTTCGGTCAGTTTCAAACTCGAAAGCTCATCGTCCCGTGACACGGATATATGCGAGGCATCCGGCTGCCCCTCGAACAGCGCCACCACGGCACGAATGGGTTCGAGCTGGTAATCCTGGTTTGCATCGAATTGAAGCTTCATCAAACGGCACCTCCCAAATTGCGCAGGCTATCCATCCAGCCGCGAAAATGCGGGCACTCCTTTTCCATGGTGGCCAATGTCACTCGCTCGGCTGCCAACGGCCCGTGACGTGTTTTTTTATAGCCGGGCCGCAGCAACTGTTCGAGTCGCCGCGAGGGCTTGGTTTCGATACTGTCGTTGATGTGTTCCGGGGTCGGAAACGCCGCCCGCACTCTTGCCAATTCTTGCAAGCTGGCCAACCAACCCGGCTCGGTCTGCGCCAGCGCCTGGGGGTCTGAAAACAGCAAGCCTTCATATTCATAGGGCTGGATATGCGCGATGAAACGCTCTGGCCTACAGCCCACATACGCCACCAATGCCTCATGCAACTTCGCATTGAGGTGCTTTACCCGACTGTCCATATCGGGCTTGGCCTTCGCTTCCACGAAACCAGGGAATGTCGTATCCAACCCATACAAATCAAGTAGCGTGGTGAGCACGCATTTAGGATTCTGCCGCAGGGTATTGCGGGCGTTGAACTTCAAGCGGTCAAAGTTGATCGCCCCACCCTGCGCCTCCTGCGAAGTCTTGAGCATTTGCGGCTTCACGAACACCTGCAAGTGGCGCAGGGCTGGGGCCACCAGGCGCTTGATGAACTGTTCTTCGGTTGGCCCTTCGGCAAAAACGACGACCTCCACCATCACGGCCTCCCGCCCAGCACATTGCGCTTCCACAGCTCACCCATGGAATACTGCTCCAGCCAGCCAGAAAGCTCATCCTGTGTATAGCGGCGGAAGGTTGATGCGCCATCTACTTGATCGACCACGATTACGTCTTCCGGGGTCAATTCGTTCAGCAGCTCTACGGACTGGGTCGACACAATCAATTGCCGCTTTTCAGCAACCTGCTTGAACATGTCAGCCAGCACAGAAATGGCATAGGGATGCAAACCCAACTCCGGCTCATCGATCAACACCGTTTCAGGTAGCTTGTCTGAGGGCTGAAGCAATAGCGTGGTCAAGCAAATGAAACGCAAGGTGCCATCAGACAGCATGTGCGCCTTGTACGGCGTGTCTGGATTGCCCTTTTGCAACCACTCCAATTCAACCGTTTCCACCTCCCCTGGGCGATGCACAAAATCATCAAAAAATGGAGCCACCAATCGAATGGTTCCAACGATATTCAGGTACTCGGGTTCGTGGTCTTGCTTGAGCATGCGCAAATAGGCCGCCAAATTGGCTGCATCCGGCTTCAGGCGCAGATTGTCGTTGGCCGCGTGTTTTTGCTTGACCTTGGCGCGCTCGCTGGTGTCGTGAAAATGGTAGACGCGCCAATTGGTCACCGAGGATCGCACATACGGCGAGTAGCTATCCGTTGCGGCTTTGAGTTTGGATTCCTCATGCCCAGAACCAAGAGAGGCGCTGTATGAACCAGGACGTATTTCACCCGAATACCAACTCTGCTCATTCTCAAACACCAGTCGGTTATCTGAAGTCGGAACCAAGTCAAACTTGTAGCCATTCTTGGCAAAGTAGAACTCAGCGTGCACCCGCTCCGTGTGCGTGCGCCCACCATGCAACATCGCGTCCGGCCCACCCTGCGTTTGGACAAAAAGCTGCAAACGTTCTTCAACGATTTCATTCAAAAGACGAAACAAGCCAATGAAATTACTCTTGCCAGCGCCATTCGCTCCTATGAGCACATTCAGGTCTCTAAGGGGAAACTCCCGCAGTTCGCGGATGGACTTGTAACCGGTCACGGTCAAGGAGCGAACATTAGACATGGTGCGGCCTCATAGACAAGTGAACTTGATACCAGCGTCGCGGCACTGCAAATCGAGATTGGTCTTGAGCGGGTCGCAATCTTGGAAAACACCATCAATCGCAATGATCTCGCGCGGCTTCAACGCCACCAGCGGCTGAATCATCGCATCGGTAAACGCCTCCAGCACAAACAGCATTTTTCGACCATGGATGGCGTAGACCTTGCCACCAGCAACGTCCAGCGGCTCAACCGGCGTGGTCAGCTCTTGACCGAACTTCAGCAACAACTCGTAAAGCATGTGCTCCACCGCTGCGCCTTGCTTTTCAGACTTGGCAAACATCAGCATTTGTTCTGCCAGTTGTTCAGGTGTGTCGATGCCGTCGCCGCGCCATTGTTTGAAATTGGAAGGAGAAAGAAGGAATGATTTAAAGCCTTGGACTCCCGTCGCTGGCGTCGCCAAATCGGCAGATCCCTTCATGGCTTCAATCACTCGTACGATCCGCGTGCGCCCTAGCTGTGCAATCGAAGTGAATCCAGCTAAACCCAACGCCGATTGAGCATCGATGCTCTCTGGAAGCTGGGCGCAGATAAACGATCGATTGACATCCTCAGCCTGATTCAACTCCAGCATTGCCTGAGCAAAAGTGCATGACCCAGAGAAAAAATCAATTGCGAGATCGTCCTCCTCCATAGACTGATGAATGATTGCCTTCAGGAGATCAACAGGCTTGGGAGTGAAATCAGCGACTTCGGGTATCAGTCCTTTCAAAGCTTTAGTCGCAGCGTCAGTGGATAACTCAGGGCCAAACCATACCGACTTTGGCTTAGAAACGCGCATCTTTCCATCGGCTTCTAAATAAACCCGATAACTAATATTCCAGCGCTCCTTACCTTCGACTTTTGCTCCGCGAAGAGCCGACACAGACTGCTTTACTTTCGAATACCCCCAACGCCAACATCCGTCCGTGTCATCTCCCTTGGTTGGTCGGACTTCTACAGAATATTTCTCAGACCTATCCATCGCGCAATCCCCCGTATCGGGATCAACATGGACCGGGAAATGAAGTTTGGGGCGAAGTGCCTTTGTATCGGCTCCACCCCGTTTCCTAAGATCACGCCACTGAAATTTGAGGCCAGCTTCATCTTCTTGCTTGTATTCACCCACTTGCTTGCTCGTGAGCGGCAATCCCAAAGACTCAAAGTCCGGTTTCGCATACATCAGTAAATATTCGTGTGCAGTCGCAATGTACTTGCGGTCGTTTCGGCCTTTGAGGTTATTCACAACAGGTATCTGCCCCGCGAAACAGTCCTCTCCGAAAACCTCATTCATGAGGCATCTCAGGTTATGAACCTCGTTATCGTCACAGGATACAAAAATAACGCCATCGTCACGCAACAGATTCCGCGCAATGTACAAACGCGGCAGCATCATCGATAGCCAGTTGCTGTGGTAATGCCCGCTTTCCTTGCTGTTCTTGCGAAAGAAACCTTCGCGCATCAGGATGCCGTCATCGCTCAGGTCATTGATGCGGCGCAGGTAGTCTTCCTTGCTTTCCTGAAAACGGTCGGGGTAAATGAAACTGTCAGACCCGGTGTTGTAAGGCGGGTCAATGTAGATCAACTTGACCTTGCCGAAATAGGCCTTCTGCAAGACCTTCAGCACTTCCAGATTTTCACCCTCAATGAAAACATGCTGCGCCTCATCGAAATTGACCGACAGGTCGCGTTGGGGCCGCAAAGTGGCGCGGGAAGGTGTTTGCAGGACTTTGTAGGCATTGGCCTTGCCCGCCCAGGTGAGGGCATAGCGTTCCCCGCCTTCAATCAGGGCTTCGCCCCCGAGCGCGCGCTTGAGGGCGGATACGTCGAGCTGACCTTCGGAAAAGGCCTCGGGAATCAATGCCGCCAATTGGGCGCGCCGCTGCGCAGCGGGATCGGGCGACTGGTCAATACCCACAGGGTCGATTGTTTGGTTAGTCATAGTTTCTTAGCTGCTTTGCGCTTTGGGCTGCTCTCAAGGGGCTTGGCTAGTTCCTGAATCGGCACACCCACCCGCCCGCAATAGTCCCGAATCATGATTTCAATCATGTTGGCAATGCTCCGGTGTTCCAGCTCAGCGGCGGCGCGCACCGCTTCTTTCAGCCCCGGCTCAATACGAAAAGTCAATGTGGTGGTTTTGGTGGAGGCCATGGTGTTACTCCATACAGCATATGTACTGTGGATATACTGCACTGTACAACAAAGCTCAGAGGCGTCCGATGGCGTGGAGTTCCACGCTGATTTCACCGTCGAGCAGGGAAACAACATGACCCGTCACTACTCGACCCGAGACTTTTTTCGGCACATGCCAAACGCGCTGTTGGCACGCTACTTTGCCGGGCGTGCGGTGTTTGGCGAGTTCGACTTTGCCGCCATGTCCGAAACCCGGCACGACGAGTTGTTTACCGCTTGGCTGGCCTTGCCAGATGCCCAGCGCAACACCATGGATGCCGAATTTCGCGACGTCTTTGAGATGAGTTGCGAGAAGGGTTGCCGCGCCATTCTGGACGAAGCCAAATGGCACCTGGACCAAGACGTGGACCCCAACGCCGCCATTGCCTTCGCTGAAATGCTGGCCGCACTGGTCAACCACTTCGAGCGCGCCATGGTCACGTTTCTGGACCACAACCTGTATTGGCGTGGTGCCATGCACTTCTACCATGCCGACAATCTGACCCGCTGGCGCAAGCGCAAGAACCTGCCGCACAACGCCGCGCGAGTGGACACCACCAGCACCCAGGCGCTGGCCAACCGCATCCGCACCTACTTTCACCACACCGAGGGTCGGGGCAACAACTGCGTGGTGGAGCCCTTTCGCCGGGGCGACCTCGATTACTTCTTTGCCTACCCTGAAGACTATTCGCAACAAAGCCCCGAATGGGTGAACGGGCGGTTTGGCATTCGCCCGCACAACCCGGCGTTTGAGGTTGTCTTTGTCTACTCGCAGTCTGAAGGTTCGCTGGACCTGAACTATCGCGGCTCCTACAAAGCCATAGAGCCACTGCAAGCCATGTTTGCCGAAACCATTCTGCAGTTGCCCGAACTGCCGCCCGACCCCAAAGACTCGCGCGTTTACGACTTGGGGCCGCTGCGGCAGCGCAATTTTGAATTCACCTACGAGCTGGGCAGCGGCATCGAAAGCGTTGTCGTCAAGAAGCTGCGCCTGTCGTCACGGGCCACCCGAGGCGAACGCATCTCGCTGGAAGCCGACACCAGCCAAGACCCGCAAGCCGTGTACGCCTTGCTGGACCGCATCCAAACCGCCATGCCCATGGCGCAGTACAGCGTCACCCAAGTGGACCTGGCCGTGTCGATGGTGGTGGAGGCCGACCGGCCACCCAAAACGGTCAACATCCATATCACCTACCCCAACTCCTGCTCGCTCAAGTACGACGAGCTGGGCCTGAAGCTACGTGACATGCTCAGTGCGTCAGGCATTGAACCGCGCGAACCTGAAGAGGTGGCCACAGCGGATGCGGCCCCAACTGTTGCAACTGCAACGGTGGAATGACACCCCAAGCCGCCTTGATCGAGTTGCTGGGCCGCATAGGCGCGCGCCTTGGCGAATACGTCACGGTCAGCACGGAAGAGTTGAACCAGTGGCCCGCAGCGGCAGTGTCTGCCCTAAAGTCACAAGGTTTGTTGCTGAAAGCACGCCCCGCCAAAAGCGTAATTTGCGACGGGTGCGAACAGGATTGCAGCATGCCCGTGCAAACGGTGACCCGCGCGAACGGATCGGTCACGTCCTTCGTGGTGTGTGACAAGCGCAGCGACACCAACCGTGTGCCCGTCCCCGCTGCACGGCTGGCCTTGTGGCGTTGCGATGCTCAGGCAGTTTGTGGATTTGTTGCCTCAAGTCTGGGCTTGCAGCCCAGCACCGTTCAAGCATCTGAAGCCGGTTTGCTACCCATTGGCATGGCGAGAGGAAACAAGCGCACCCAGATGCTGTGTTTGCGCATTCATGGGCCTTTGGCGTTGGTAGTCGGTGCGGATGCAATGCCACTGACAGATGTCATCGGTTTTGGGAATGGCAGCTTCACGCTGGACCAGGCAGTGATTCGGCAAATGGTCGATGCTGCCACCACCGCCGACCCGCGCCACACGCCCAGCACGGCCAAGCGAGAGGCACGCAAGATCGACACGCAGGCCATGTACGCCACTTGGCAAAAGGCGTACCGCGCTTTGCTTAAAAAGAGTCCGGGCAAATCGGACGTTTGGTATTCGCAGCAGATCGCGAAGGCGGACAAAGTACACGTCCGCGACCCCAGCACCATCAAGAAACACATGAAATCTTGAAATAGTTGGGCGGAAAGTTTTCGCCCAACTTTTACGCCTGACAGCACTTCCTTTCGCGCTGTTCTGTTCCAGGCCGCGCATCCCTCTTTCCCTCTGAAACAGCACTCGCAGCACGCCACCGCGTGGGCCTTTTGTCGCCCAAAACGCCCAACCAAACTTGCGTCTGAGTTCATTCCATACCCGTCAAAGAGGACCCAACATGACGACCACCATCCTGCGTATCCCTGCTGCCAAAACCCAATCGGGCTACTCCCGCTCCACCATCTACCTGCGCATTGCGCAAGGCTTGTGGACCAAGCCCGTCAGCCTTGGGCCGCGCGCCGTCGGCTGGCCGTCCAATGAGATTGAAGCGCTGAATGCCGCTCGTATCTCGGGCAAGACGGATACCCAAATCCGCGAATTGGTCGAGACGCTGCACACCAAGCGCCAAGAGCTGATGGCAGCTTGGGGGCTGTAGCCATGAAGACCACTTTTCATGCCCTCGCCTCTTGGCTGATTCAGTCCGCGCCCTACGCCGTTGCCATCCTCTTGGGTGTTGCGTTGAAAGGGTGTGTATGAACGACCTGACCGACCAATTCCGGCTGGCCATTGCGGCGGCGGGACTGACACCACCGATTGAAATCATTGACGATGGCGCAATCCACCGTTTCAGTACCAACGGCAGACCCACCCACAAAAACGGTTGGTACATGCTGCACACCGACGGCATCGCCGCAGGGGCGTTTGGCGACTGGCGCGAGGGCTTCACGCAAAACTGGTGCAGCAAGACCGACACGTCCATGACCGACGCGGAACGGCTTGCGCACCGTGAGCGCGTCAAGACCATGCAGCGCCAGCGTGAAGACGACCTGGCACAACGCCAGCAATTGGCAGCAGCCGACGCACTCAAGCGCTGGACGGCAGCCACACTCTGCACCCAGCACGACTACCTGACTCGCAAAGGCATCCAGTCCCATGGCGCAAGAATCGAAGGCGACAAACTGTTGATCCCGATGCGCGACACGGCAGGCACCGTGCACAGCTTGCAAACCATCGCGCCGGACGGCACCAAGATGTTTATGTCGGGTGGGCGGGTCAAAGGCTGTTACTTCGGCATTGGCAAGCCCAATGGCGCGCTGATCGTCTGCGAGGGTTTTGCCACCGGCGCAAGCATCCATGAATGCACCGGCCACGCTGTCGCTGTCGCATTCAATGCGGGAAATCTAGAAGCGGTCGCTGTGGCACTGCGCACCAAGTACCCGGCTTTGAAAATCATCATCGCTGCTGACGACGACCACCAGACCCCCGGCAACCCAGGCATGACCAAAGCCACGGCAGCGGTGCAAGTAACGGGGGCCACCCTTGCCGTACCCGTATTTAAGGCGGCGGCAGCATGAACAACATGACCGACTTCAACGATTTACATCTATTGGCAGGGCCAGACGCGGTAAAGGAGTGCATTGATTACGCTATTAATTCAGTAGCTGCTAACGCACATTCCACGTGGGCTACAGGCCAATTAGGCATATGGCCAGCACCCACGGAGATAAAAACTGATCTTCCCCTTGCTCCAGACTTCGACGCGAAGACACTACTACCCCCAACGCTGGCCGACTTTGTACTGGACGAAGCCGACCGCATGCCCTGTTCGCCCGACTACATCGCGGCGGCGCTTGTCGTCTGCCTGGGCTCGGTCATTGGTGCGCGCTGCGGCATCAAGCCCAAGCGCCGGGACGACTGGATCGTCACCCCGAATCTGTTTGGTGGCATTGTGGGCGACCCGTCTTCCAAAAAGTCTCCCGCCCTGGGCACGGTGACGCGCTTTCTCGACCGGCTGGAAGCCAAAGAAGCCGAGAAACTAGAGGATGCCAAGAAGATTTTTGCCGCCGAAACCGCTGCCTTTGAGGCGCACCAATCCGCCGTCAAGGCCAGCATGAAGAAGGCCGCAGGCGGCAAGCCAGACCACCTCAAGATGAATGCCGCAATTGCCGACCTGCAAGACCTGCAAGCCCCGGAAGAGCCCAAGGAACGCCGGTTCAAATCCAACGACTCCACGGTGGAAAAGTTGGGCGACTTGCTAGTGCATAACCCGCAGGGGATGCTTGTCTATCGGGACGAGTTGATCGGCCTGCTTGCCTCCTGGGAGAAAGAAGGCAAAGAAGGCGACAAGGCTTTTTATCTGGAGGGCTGGAACGGTACAGCCAGCTTCAACATTGACCGCATCGGGCGCGGGAGCCTGCACATCAAAAACCTGTGCATCTCGGTGTTCGGCGGCATACAGCCGGAATTGCTGGAGCGCTACCTCGCCGGTATCACCAACTCGTTGGACAACGATGGCCGCATCCAGCGGTTTCAAGTGATGGTGTACCCCAACGCTGTTGCTTGGGAATGGCGCGACCGCTACCCGGTCAAGGGCGCGCGTGAAGCTGTGCGTGATCTGTTTGACCGGCTGGCTGTGTTTGACCCCGTGCAGGACGGCGCGGCACCCAACGACGACTTTGTGAAGCTGCCGCATTTCTGCTTTGACGACGACGCGCAAGACATCTTTGTGGAGTGGTGCACCGAGCTGCACACGGTGCACATCGCCCGCGAGCAAAACCCGTTGATGCAGCAGCACTTTGGAAAGTTTGAAAAACTGTTCTGCTCCATCGCGCTAATCCTGCACTTGGCAGAAGGCTCCATTGGCCCGGTAACGGCCACCGGCGCACTGCGCGCAGCCGCCTGGTGCGAGTACCTGACAGGCCATGCACGACGCATCTATGGGCTGGTAGAGGCCGCCAAGGTGACCACTGCCCGCATGGTCAGCCGCCGACTGGCCGAGGGCAAGTTGGAGGACGGTTTCACGGTCCGCGACATGGTGCGCAAGCAATGGTCAGGCGTCACCACCGCCCTACAGGCCGAAACCGCCCTGGCCATCTTGGAAGAAAACGGCCATGTGCAAAGTCAGGACGGCATCAACACACTGGGTCGCCCGACGGTGCGCTATTACGTCAACCCGCAAATCAAGAAGGTGGCGAAATGATCACCTGGGCGGAACGTGCAAAGGCTGCAATTGCACAAAAGGGCCAGAACGGCACTGCCAAAACTGACGAAACCGCTGTTGCGAGACTTTTGGCAGTTTCGGCAGTAGCTACCGAGGCCGTTTCTGCAAAGCCAGAGCAGCTTTCGTCAGTTTTGGCAGTGCCCTCCCCCGCCGTATTGGAAAAACACGATTCTTCCATTGCGGTGACCGAAGACCTCGACCGCTGGTGTTGGCCGCATTCATCGGCCATGAATGGGGCGGAGATTGACACCTTCGCGGCGCGCCTGCACAAGTTCACCGACAAGGGCTTAGCCCGTAACGACGGCGAAGCGCTGGCCGAGAAGCTGGTGCTGCGGGATCGTGATCAGGACGACCGGCGCGTTTGCCTGGAGTGCAAGCACTTTGCCGGGCATGGGGCCGGGTCATGGCGCTGTGGCAACTGGCAGGCCGCCGGTGTCGCTATCCGCTCGCGCGATGCGCAACTGCCTGTCGATCTGGTGATGCAACTCCAGCGCTGTGACGGCTTCACTGCGCACCCCACATCCATACCGCAAGGAACCGAAGATGAACACGCCCGCCACTGACAAAGCTGTCGAGATAGCCGCCATCTGAATGGCTGATCACACCGCTGTGCAGCGAAACTTTATGCCTTTTATGCCGCTAGCCCCCGTAGAACGTGCGTAAGCAGCTATGAATTAAATAGCTAGTTCGGCAACGTTTTTGCCCGAGTAGTAAGCCAGCGGCCACGCTGGCTTACAGGCCGTCAGGCCTGTAGCCCTCGTATTCCTTGCGTTACAAGCTACCAAACATGTAGCAAAAACGACCCAGTTGGCGCGCGGACTGAGGGAGCCCCCTTGGGGGGCGGACGGGCAGACCGCGCGGGCGATGCTGCGAAGCAAGCAAGCCCAGGGGTGGGCGGGGGCAAACACCAGATGCACGGCGAAGCCGCTGACCAGAACCATGCGCGCAGCGCCTGACTAATGCCACGGTGCCAGCACACCACAAGGGCGACGGGCGACTGCACGTAAGACGCGAAGCGGCTGGGGAGTGCAGGCGGCTGACGCGACCGCTTCAGCGTAGGCAATTTTGCATAACGCCTGTTGCTTTCACCCGCAGGGCGCGCAGCGGTGGCCGCCACAAAAGGAGCTTTAGCGACTGACTGGCGGACACTGAATGCAATGCGGCGTTATGTAACTTTGCCGTAGCTGCGGATCACCAACAGCGGTCGAACTGGGCAACCAGCCACGATGCGCCAGCGAGCCGAGACCAACACCCAGCGCCACAGCGCTCTGACTGCCACCTTGCGAAGCACATGCTTTCATTGGGTGTGACTCTGCAAGGGCGGTACGCCGCCTTTGCGGCTGACTGGCACAACCGGCCTCACGAACTGGCGAAAAGTGACGATGTGCCTCTGTGACAAAGCGAAGCGACTCACGGGGGCACATGGTCACGCTGCTGGCTACCGCGCCGCCAGCACGATGCGCCAGCGAGCCGAGGCCATATCTGCGCTCCAGCGCACTGACCAACACTTGCGAAGCACTGGCGATGTAACTCCCCATCACCTGTACGGGGCGCAGCAGCGCCGCGTGCACTGAATGACACAACAGCGCTGGCAAAACGAAAGCGGTGATGCTGGGTGGACTGGCCCACAGCGCGCAGCGCAGTTCAATCAAAAAAACAGGCCGCCCAGCATGACCGCGCTGCTGGCCGAAGCCACGCGACAGCCTCGTGGTGCCTGGCCATTGCGGTACTCCGCATTGGCCACTGACCAAAGCTACAGACTCACGCAATACGAAAGCGGTGATGTTGGGTGCGCTGCCACCAGCGCGCAGCGCCATTCAGCAGGCAACGTGCCCGGCATGACCGCGCTGGTAGAGGTAACCCGTCAACATCGAACGCCGAAGGGTCGTCACTGTCTGCCGCCTTCGCGGTGGCTGATCAAACCCATGCGCAGCACTTTTTATATGCCAAATAGGCCTCTAGCCCTCGTAGAACGTGCGCAAGCTGCTATTAATAAAGTAGCAAATCTACGGACATCGAACAAGAGAAAATGCGAGCAAAACCCCTGCTGTGCAAACGCTCAGAGTCAGTTCAACCCTTAATCTCGCAGGATTGCTATTCGAGGAAGGTTTGGAGAAACGGCAACCAGAAGAAAGAGCAACGCCGGAAAGAAGAAAGGACTTAGTGTCTTTCGACGCTAAGTCCTTGATTCATATGGTGCGGCTGGCAGGAATTGAACCCACGACCCCTTGGTTCGTAGCCAAGTACTCTATCCAACTGAGCTACAGCCGCTAAGCTCTGAATTATAGCAATTTTTTTCGATGGTAGGCCGTCACAGACTTGAACTGTGGACCAAAGGATTATGAGTCCTCTGCTCTAACCAACTGAGCTAACGGCCCGATCGAACGAACGATTGTAAAGGCCTACTTGTGGTGACTCAGTGCGTTGCTGACCAATTTAGAGGTAATGTCCACAATCTGGATCATGCGGTCGTAAGCCATGCGGGTGGGACCCACCACGCCCAGGGTACCCACCACCATGCCGTCCACCTCATAGGGTGCGCTGACGATGGACAGGTCTTCAAAGGGCACCACCTGACTTTCTCCGCCAATGAAAATACGCACTCCTTCGGCTTGACCGGTGACATCGAGCAGTCGCATGAGTTGCGCCTTTTGTTCAAACAAATCAAACGCGCGGCGCAAGTGGCTCATGTCGTTGGAGAAGTCACTGACCGACAGCAGATTTCGTTCTCCCGAGATCACCACCTCATCCTGTGCCTCTGACAACACCTCGGAATTGGCAGCCACAGCCGCCTGCATCAAGGCTGCAATCTCGGTACGCAGGGAGTCAACCTCAGCTTTCAGACGTTCGCGCACCTGGTCAATGGCCAGACCCACGTAATGGGCATTGAGGTAATTCGCCGCCTCAACCAAATTGGCCTGGGTGTAGTCTGATTCAGTGAAGATGACCCGGTTTTGCACATCCCCTTCGGGCGACACAATGATGACCAGCACGCGCCGGTCAGACAGGCGCAAAAATTCGATGTGATGAAAAACCGAGGTTCGCCGTGGCGCGATCACCACACCCACAAACTGCGACAAACTCGACAGCAGGTTGGCAGCGTTTGAAATTACTTTTTGGGGTTGATCGGGAGCCAGGCTGTGCGGACCCAATTCACCCCGCTGCACAGTCAGCATGGTGTCGACAAACAAACGGTAGCCACGCGCAGTTGGGATGCGCCCGGCCGAGGTATGCGGGCTGGCGATCAGCCCCAGCTCTTCCAGGTCAGACATCACATTGCGGATGGTGGCGGGTGACAACTCCAGGCCAGACGCGCGTGACAAGGTGCGCGAACCCACCGGTTGGCCGTCGGCAATGTAGCGTTCAACCAGCGCTTTCAACAATAACTTGGCACGGTCATCGAGCATCGTTTCATTTTAGTGATGTAATTTGCAAATGAAGTCAAATTTCCATCACGTGGCATTGATCGGCAAATACCAGGCCATTGCCTCTGGTGCTTCGGGCATCGGCTCACGCAACGCCCTGGAAGCGGTGATTGATTTTCTGGACAATCAAGGCTGCGAAGTAGCCATCGAGCAAGACACCGCGCACAACATGGGGCTGACCGGTTACCCCCTGATGGACGTGGCGCAGATTGGTGCGCAGTGCGACCTGGGGTTGGTGGTGGGAGGTGACGGCACCATGCTGGGCATTGGCCGCCAGCTGGCTCCCTACGGCGTGCCCCTGATTGGCATCAACCAGGGGCGGCTTGGTTTCATCACCGACATTCCCTATGGCAGCTTTGCCGAAAGCCTTCAACCCATGCTGCGCGGCCATTATGTGGAAGACCACCGCAGCCTGATGAACGCCCGCGTCATGCGTGATGGACATTGCGTATTCAAGGCCATGGCCATGAACGATGTGGTGGTTAACCGGGGAGCCGCCTCGGGCATGGTGGAATTGCGGGTGGAGGTGGACGGTCATTTTGTGGCCAACCAACGCGCTGACGGCCTGATCATCGCCACGCCCACCGGCTCCACGGCTTACGCACTGTCTTCGGGCGGGCCCTTGCTGCACCCCTCGATTCCGGGTTGGGTGATGGTTCCGATTGCCCCACATACATTATCAAACAGGCCTATAGTCCTTGCTAATACTTCGCATATAGCTATTGAAATAGTAGCAGGTAGAGATGCCAGTGCCAGTTTTGACATGCAGTCTCTGGCCTCCTTGCTGCACGGCGACCGCATAGAGGTCACCCGCTCTGACCACCATGTGCGGTTTCTGCACCCCAAAGGCTGGTCGTACTTTGACACCCTCAGAGAAAAATTGCACTGGAACGAAGGAGTGACTGCAACGTGAGTCTCAAACGCATGATCCTGCGCGATTTCGTCATTGTGGATGCGCTGGAACTGGAACTGGCCCAAGCCTTTACCGTCCTGACCGGTGAAACCGGTGCGGGCAAATCAATTTTGATTGACGCGCTGCAGTTGGTCACCGGTGGCCGCGCCGACTTGAACCTGATCCGCGAAGGTGCCACACGCACCGAGGTCTGCGCCGAATTTGACACCACGCCCGGCATCCTGCACTGGCTCGACGAGGCTGGCTATGACCAGGACGACACCCTGCTGCTGCGGCGCACCGTGGACAACCAGGGGAAAAGCCGCGCCTGGATCAACGCCAGCCCCGCTACCGCCACCCAATTGCGCGCCCTGGGAGAGCAGTTGCTTGACATCCACGGCCAGCATGCCTGGCAAAGTCTGACCCGCGCCGAGGCGGTGCGCGCCCTGCTTGATGCCTATGCCCAAGTCAGCACCACGGCCACGGCTGAAGCCTGGCATCTGTGGCGCGATGCGCAAACCAAATTAACCCAGGCGCACGCCGCACAATCGAGCTTGCTCAGTGAACGTGAACGTCTGAGCTGGCAAATCGGAGAACTTGAAAAGCTCAACCCAGCAGCCGACGAGTGGCCGCAACTCAACGCCGACCACACCCGCTTGGCGCACACGCAGGGGCTGCTTGAGGCCGCTCAAGCAGCCCTGCAAGCGCTTGATGAAGACGAACCAAGTGCCCGAAGTCGGGTTGGAAATGCGCTTGAGTTACTTCAAAAACAAGAGCATATTGACCAGGTATTTAAAGGGCTAGGAGATGTTTTGACTTCAAGCCTGGCACAGCTTGACGACGCGGTGCATTCACTTCACGCCTACCTGCGCAACACCGAACTGGAGCCCCAGCGCCTGAGTGAACTCGACGAGCGCATGAGTCTGTGGCTGTCGTTGGCGCGCCGTTACAAGCGCCATCCAGAAGAGTTACCCGCGTTATTGGCGCAGTGGCACGACGAACTGACCGCGCTGGATGCGGCCGCTGATCTGAACGCGCTGGAGCAGGCCGTGGCTGCCGCCTGGCAAATCTACGCAACCCAAGCCGCGTTGCTGACGCGCGCACGCAAAAAAAATGCCCCCAAACTGTCTCAAACCATCACCCAGGCCATGCAAGGCCTGGGCATGCAAGGCGGCCAGTTTGAGGTCAGCCTGCAGACGGCGGCTGAGCCCATGCAAAGCGGCCTTGAAGAGGTGGTGTTTCTGGTGGCAGGGCATCCGGGCAGCACCCCGCGGCCCATCAACAAAGTCGCCTCAGGCGGCGAGCTGTCACGCATCGCGCTGGCCATTGCCGTCACCACCAGCCAACTCGGCAGCGCCCAAACCCTGATTTTTGACGAGGTGGATACCGGTGTGGGCGGAGCTGTGGCCGAAACTGTGGGGCGGTTGATGCAGCAGCTGGGTGTCGACCGCCAGGTGCTAGCCGTGACGCACCTGCCCCAGGTGGCGGCCTGCGCCGACCACCATCTGGTGGTGCGCAAGCACACCCAAGGGGCGCACACCACCAGCCAGGTGAGCGCTGTGACGGATGAAGCACGTGTCAAGGAACTGGCGCGCATGCTGGGCGGCGAACGCCTGATGGACAGCACCCTGGCCCACGCACGTGATCTGCTACAAGCACAAGGCACATGACATGAAAACCGCCCCCGAAGCCTTGCATCTGGTGCTTCTGACCGGCATGTCCGGCTCAGGCAAATCGGTGGCGTTGCATGCGCTCGAAGACCTGGGGTTTTACTGCGTGGACAACCTGCCGCCAGAACTGTTGACTGCGCTGGTCATGCTGGAACAAGGCGGTTTCTCCTCGCAATTGGCGATTGCCATGGATGTGCGCAGCGCCAGTTCCCTACCCCTGGTGCCCAAGCAGTTGCAAGCCCTCAAGGCTCAGGGTGTGTTGATAGATTCGATATTTTTAGACTCCACCACCGACACGCTGATGCGCCGCTTTTCCGAGACCCGGCGCAGGCATCCGCTGTCCCAGGTCATTCATGGCTCCTTGCTGACCGATCAGCGCCATGACCTGACGCAGGCGATTGAGCTGGAGCGCGAACTGCTGGGTGAATTGCGTTCGCATGCGCATGTCATTGACACCAGCATGATCCGGCCGACCCAGTTGCAAAGCTACATCAAGTCCATGATCGCCACGCCGGGGCAGCAACTGACACTGGTGTTTGAGTCTTTTGCCTTCAAACGCGGCATTCCCAACGATGCCGACTATGTGTTTGATGTACGCATGCTGCCCAATCCGCATTACGACCCGGCCTTAAAAGATCTCACCGGATGCGACAACGCAGTGATTACCTTCTTCCAGCAAGAACCCGAGGTGGCGCGCATGCTCGGGCAAATTCATGCTTTTTTGGACAGCTGGCTGGAAGCGCTGGCGCAGAACCACCGCAGTTATGTCACGGTGGCCATTGGCTGCACCGGCGGCCAACACCGCTCGGTCTACCTGGTGGAACAGCTCACCGCACTGTTCAGCAGCAAGTGGAACACCCTCAAGCGCCACCGCGAGATGGACGCGCGCTAAACCTGACGCAGCAGCTTGCTCACAGGCGCAGGCAGTCCCAACAGCGGCCATTGTTCGGGCTCAAACCAGGCTCCTGAAGCCTCCAGTTTGAGCCTGCGAGGCAACACCACCTGCACCGGATGCAGATACAAATCCTTGTGCGTCAACACATGTTTGAAAGCTGGTTGTGGCACCAAATGCGCTCGCACGTCCTCGGGTAACGCCATCTGTAGTGCGGCCAGGCTGTCAAACATGGCAAAGCAATACAAGCCCGCCCAAATACCCGGTGTCGGGCGTTGGCTGAGCCACAGCGCACCCTCCCCGTTACGTGCCCAAAGCAGCCAGATGGATTGCGCCGTGCGTTTGAGTCGGCGCGTTTTAACCGGCAAGCGCTCAGGCTGGCCTTGCGCATGCCCGACACAATGGGGCTGCAACGGACACTGCGCACACAGGGGCTTTTTCAGCTTGCACAGCGTCGCCCCCAAGTCCATCATGCCTTGCGTGTACCTGGGCATGCTTTGGGACAGGTCTGTGTCGGGTAGCAAGGCAGTGGCCGCGGCCCACAACCGGCGCGCATGAGCCGCTTGCGCCAGGTCTGCATCAAACCCGAGATAGCGACTCAACACCCGTTTGACGTTACCGTCAAGAATGGCTACACGCTCACCAAAACAAAGTGACGCAATCGCCGCTGCCGTGGAGGGGCCAATGCCTGGCAACGACTGAAGTTGCGCGGCCGTTTGCGGAAACTCCCCAGCAAAACGGTTCATCACCTCTTGTGCACAGCGGTGCAGGTTGCGGGCGCGACTGTAATAACCCAAGCCACTCCACAAATGCAACACCTCGTCCAGCGAGGCTTGAGCCAGCGCGTGTACATCAGGGAATCGCCCGACAAACCGGGCGAAGTAGTCCAGCACGGTGGCCACCTGGGTTTGCTGCAGCATGATCTCCGAGAGCCAGACCCGATATGGATTGCGGGTGTTTTGCCACGGCAGATCATGTCGGCCGTGGCGCAGTTGCCAGTCCACCACCGCAGGGGCCAGAAACGCAGCCACTTCGGGCGGAGAAAGATCAGTTTTTTGAAGCATCAACGGCCACACCAAAACGCTCTGGCACGGTCATTTGAATCAGGTAATGGGTCAATTCTTTCAGCTTCAGTTCTATTTGATCCAGGTCGTCTTTGCGGTGGTTGATTTCTGCAATGCGTTCGTCCAGGCCACTGGATGCATGCGCAATACGGTCAATGGCCTCCAGCCGGCGCACAAAATTCTTGCGACGCTCGCGCAATTGGGCATCAAGCTGCGCATCCGCTGACTTGCTCCAGGCCTCTATATCGGCCAGCGCCGTCTCATTCACGATACGCAAGCGGTTGGATAAGGCTCTGATCAAACGCTGTGCAAATTCAGGTTGTGCCAGTCTAAATGCATTGCCCAGTCCCAGGTATTGCACATGGCTGCGCTCGATTAAATCCAGATTTTCAAGGTAAGCGTCCACCTGTGGCGCTTCTGGCACTTGCAAGGAAAACCCGTAATCGGTATTGAGCTGCAAAAAGGTTGCCTCCAGCATGGTGTGAATTTCATGCCCTTTGGCCTGCATCTGACGCAAATTGGCAGTCAAACGCGCAAATGTGTCACCATAAGCCCGCTTAATTCCCAGCTTCAGGCCTTTTTGCTGCAAAGCTGCTGTCAACTCAGCCATTTCGCGCTTGAGGTTGTGTGGGCCGAGCACGGTGAATATCTCGCGCAGCAATTTCAAGTGCACCGACCGAACGGCATGAATTTTGACCCCACCTGCGTCAAACTCAGCCTGCTCCTGGGCAATGCGGGCGCGCATGTTTTTGATCACTGGCGTGTTTTTTCCACGCAAGCTACTGAGCTCCATGGTTTGCTCAGTCAGATCACCACGGCGCATGTGCAGCACCCTTGAAGTCTCGCTGCGCAACTCGTCAATGCCGTGCGCCACCGCCTGGGCCAGGATTTTTTGCCTGCGCCCCATGATGCCTAGACTGAGCGCCTCTTCAAGTTGTCCCAAACAGCTGCGCTGCAACAGTTGTGGGTCGTTTTTTACCTTGGCCAAAAGACCTTTTTGAGCCGATACCGCCACCACCTGATTGGCCGCCACGCCCAGCAAACCGGCCGTGGTTTGTTTTTGCCCTTCGATTTGCTCCTGCACTTGCTGCGCACTGTCCAGCGCATCCCACAGTGTGTCAATTTTGTTGAGCACCACCACCCGGGTGGAGGTGTCGCGCTCATCCTGCACCAGGTGTTCGCGCCAGATCGACAGATCAGACTGGGTCACACCGGTGTCGGCAGCAAGGATGAACACAATCGCCTGCGCCTGCGGGATCAGGCTGACGGTCAGTTCAGGCTCGGCACCAATGGCGTTGAGTCCGGGCGTGTCAAGAATGATCAAGCCCTGTTTGAGCAAAGGGTGCGCAATGTTGATCAGGGCATGACGCCATTTAGGCACTTCAAGCAGACCCTGCGCATCCATCAAGGGGGCAACCTGAGCCGACGGTTCCTGCCAAAACCCCAGGGCCTTGGCTTCTTCAGGGGTGACACGGCGGGTTTCAGCCACTTTGGCAAAAGCCTCGGCCAATTGCCTGGGGTTGGCCACGTCCAGGTCAGTACGCTCCCACTTCTCGGGCACCATGCGCCATTCCATCAGGCTCTGGGGCTGCAGGCGGGTTTCAATCGGCAACAGTCGCAGACAAGGCGGCACGTCCGCGTCATAACCCATTTCAGTCGGGCACATGGTGGTGCGCCCGGCGCTTGCGGGCATGATGCGCCGACCGTAGTCGGCAAAGAAGATGGCGTTGATCAGCTCTGATTTACCACGCGAAAATTCGGCCACAAAAGCCACCATGACCTTGTCAACGCGCACCTGTGCCTCCAACCGGTGCAAACGGTCTTCAACCGAGGCATCGAGAAGCTCCTGATCTTTCAGCCATTGCGCCAACAATTTCAGGCGCAGGGCAAACTCACGCCGCCAAGCACCGTGCTGATCAAATTTTTCGTTAAATGAATTTCCCAATGCGCCTCCGCAACAACCATTCGTGGCAATATAGCACTGCCATCACATTGTTCACCGGTTATCGCTTCTGACAAGCCGGGCAATAAAAGGTGGAACGCTGACCTTGCCGAATCATTTTGATTGACGATCCACACTGTTTACAAGCTTCGCCAGCGCGGCCATAAACCATGGCCTCCAGCTGAAAATGGCCAGCCTGGCCATCGGCATTGGAAAAATCCCGCAAGGTACTACCGCCTCTGTCGACCGCTCGCGCAAGCACCTCACGCACCGCCTCATGCAAGCGTGTCACCCGTGGTTTGCTCAGATTTGCCGCACGAGTGGTTGGACGTATACCGGCCATGAAAAGCGCTTCTGACGCATAAATATTGCCCACCCCCACAACAACGTTGCCGGCCAGCAACACTTGTTTGATGCTTGACCGATGCGGATGGAGTTGGAGAAAAAAACGCGTTCCATCAAATTCATCGGACAAGGGCTCCATGCCCAAACGGCCGAGTAACTTGACGGCTCTTGCATCCGTCAAACTCTCGACATACACCACCGCACCAAAACGCCTGGGGTCGTTGAGTCTGAGAATGCCTTGTGTGGTCACCAGATCAAAATGGTCATGCACACCTGATGCCGGCAAATGGGTAGCAAAACGCAAGCTCCCTGACATGCCCAAATGCACCAGCAGCAGCCCCCGATCAAATTCAATCAGCAAATATTTGCCCCGTCGTCCCACTGACTGAACCACCCGCCCGGTCAAGTCTGCAGGGGCGCACCCCAACGGCCAACGCAAGGGTTTACCCACGCGCGCAGCCAATACCCTGGCGGTTTGGATTTGCGCAGCAAAACTCAAACGCGTCACTTCAACTTCAGGCAATTCAGGCATACAAAAAAATAGTAACAAGCTTGGATTATTATGACCGGATGCATCTCAAAACCTGCTTCTTTTTGCCTCTGCTGCTGAGCCTAAGCCTCACCACCCAGGCCCAACCTTCATCCGACTCAACACCCCGAGCCCAAAGTTCTGCACTTGACAGCGCGTTGTTTTACCAACTGCTGCTGGGTGAACTCAACGCCCGTGGCGACGACCCCGCCACGGGTTATGCCCTGATGCTTGACGGTGCTCGCAAAACCAATGACCCCAACCTGTTTCGACGCGCAGTACACATGGCGCTGCAAGTGCGCTCCGGGGAGACCGCTTTGCTGGCCGCAAAAGCCTGGAGTCAGGCACAGCCCGGCTCCAGAGAAGCCAACCAGTACATTTTGCAGGTGCTACTGGGGCTAAACCGTATCCCGGAAACACTGGAACCTTTGAAACGTGATTTGCAGTTGTCTGCGGCTAACGAAAAACAAGACACCCTCTGGGCCATCCCCACCCTGTTCAAGCGTGTCAGTGACCACGCCCTGGCCAGCGCCACCGTCAAAAAGACCTTGGCCTCTTATCTGCAAGACCACACCTTGGGCCCCACTGCCTGGGCGGTAGTGGGGCGCATGGCACTGCGTGCGGGCGACGCACCTGCGGCTTTGGCGGCAGCTATTAACGGGATCAAGCTGAATCCGCGTTCTGAACACGCAGCGTTGCTGGCGTTGTCCCTGATGGAACCCGAACAGGCAACCGCTGAACAGTTGGTGCAGCAACACATACCACACGCACGGCCAGAATTTCGCATGGCATACATTAAGGCGCTGCTCAACGCCAAGCGCGAAGCCGATGCCAAGGTGCAGTTGCAAGCCATACGCCAGCAAACCCCAGACTACCCTGACACCTGGCTCATTGAAGGCGCACTGGCCATGCAAGAAGGGCACATCGAAGCCGCCAGAAGTCAACTACAGCATTACCTGGAACTGACCGAGCGCGCCACCAAGACCGCATCTACTGACTATCAACGTGGCCGCACCCAGGCTTTGTTTTCACTGGCGCAACTGGACGAGCAACAAAAAGATTTCAAGCAGGCTGATGCTTGGCTCCTGCGCGTTGACAACGCCGACGACCTGCTGCGAGCGCAAATTCGCCGCGCCGGTTTGATGGCACGCCAAGGGCAACTTGAACAAGCTCTGGCACTGATTGAATCTCAACCCGATCAAACCGCCAGTGATGCCAGGCTGAAACGATCTGCCCAAGTGCAATTACTCAAAGAACACCAACAGTTCAAACGTGCCCGCAGCTTGCTTCAAGCCAGCCTGGCCGATCATCCTGATGATCCGGATATGGCTTATGACCTGGCCATGGTGCACGAAAAGCTGGGCGAACTCGATGACATGGAGCGTTTGTTGCGCCAGCTCATCGCCGCCCGACCAAATGACCCCCAGGCTTACAACGCCCTGGGTTACGCACTGGCTGATCGCCACCTGCGTCTGCCCGAGGCCAAGGCACTGATCAACCAGGCGGTGGCCCTGGCGCCCAACGATGCTTACATCAGCGACAGCCTGGCCTGGGTGGAATTCCGTTTGGGCAACCTGGAAACTGCACTGCAGTTGCTTCAAGCCGCTTACCAACACAAGCCCGATGTCGAGATTGCAGCCCATTTGGGCGAGGTGCTTTGGAGCCTGAAGCGTCCGGCAGAAGCCCTGCAAATCTGGCGCGAGGCCTTCAAACTCAACCCGGACAATGAAAACCTGAACCAAACCCTCAAGCGCCTGCAGGTTAAGCTGTGAAACGTGGTGCTGCAGCGTTAAGCTGTTTTTTATTTGCTATGTTATTTATAGCTGGATGCACAATAAACACAAGGGCTACAGGTCAAAATTACCAAAAATATAACGCTTGGCATGGTCGCCTGGCGATCCAGGTGCAAGCGCCCGCAGATGCGCCCGCATCCGCCGCACAATCCTTCAGTGCCAGCTTTGAATTAACCGGCACACCAGATGCTGGTGAGCTGATTTTTTTTACCCCTCTGGGCAGCACAGCAGCGGCCATTCACTGGTCTCCAGCCGAAGCAACATTGGCCACTCAAGGCCAAATCCGCACGTTTGACGGGCTCGCGCCCCTGATCCAAGACCTTCTGGGGACGGATGTTCCGGTCTCGGCGCTGTTTGCCTGGCTCAACGGCCAGCACCTGTCAGCCGACGGCTGGCAGGTCGATCTGGCGAACTTTGCCGAAGGCAAAATCACGGCACAACGCCTGACTGCGCCCCCCGCCCAATTGCGCCTGATTTTGGAACCCTGACCCTGCCACGCGGCATGTGCGCCCATGAAATCCCTCTACGACATCCCGGCTCCTGCCAAACTCAATCTTTTCCTGCACATTGTGGGTCGCCGAGCCGACGGTTACCACCTGCTGGAGTCGGTGTTCATGCTGATCGACTGGTGCGACACCCTGCACTTTGAGGTACGCCCAGACGGGCAGCTCAGCCGAGAAGACATCGGTGAAGCTTTGCCCGCAGACGACCTGGTGTTGCGTGCGGCGCGCGCCTTGCAGCAATTGAGCGGCATCCGGTTGGGAGCCCACATCACCATCGACAAACGCATTCCATCCCAGGCCGGCATGGGCGGCGGCTCTTCTGACGCGGCCAGCACACTGCTGGCGCTGAACCGCTTGTGGAAGCTCGGGCTGGGGCTAGATACCTTGCTGCCGCTGGGTCTGAGTCTGGGGGCTGACGTTCCCTTTTTTCTGGCCGGACAAAACGCCTGGGTCAGTGGCATTGGTGAAAAAATGAGCCCCGTCGACCTGCCGCCAGCCCGGTTTTTGGTGCTCAAACCAGCCCAGGGTGTCACTACAGAGCGAATTTTTTCAAGTCCAGATTTAAAAAGGAATACAAAATCCGCTAGAATCTCAGGCTTCGCTGCAAACGCATACGGCTTCGGTTGTAATGACTTGCAGACCGTTGCTCAGCAGATTTGCCCCGATATTTCACAGGCTTTGGCTTATGTCAAGAGTTTGGGGCTGAATGGCAGAATGACCGGGTCTGGAAGTGCCGTGTTTGCGCGGACATTGCATGAGATGAAGGTTCAGGCTGTGCCGGGTTTTCAAATCAGACAATGTGGCAATTTACCTTTGCACCCGCTGTATGGCTGGGCTAGGTAAATTCCGAAAATCAGGTTTTCGGTAGTCCATGTTTCATGGATCACCCGTGTAGGGGAGTCGCCAAGCTGGTTAAGGCACTGGATTTTGATTCCAGCATGCGAAGGTTCGAATCCTTCTTCCCCTGCCAAATTTTCAAGTTGTACACGTTTGAAGTACAACGCCGCACACAGCAACTAACAAGTTGGGATTTTCATGCAAGCCGATCAACCCCCTGAATTCATGGTTTTTACTGGCAATGCAAATCCTGCGCTCGCCGCCGACATTGCCCGTTGCCTTAAAACAGAGTTGGGAGCCGCAGAAGTGGGGCGCTTCTCTGACGGTGAAGTCACGGTAGAAATCAAACAAAACGTGCGCACCCGTGATGTCTTTGTGATCCAAAGCACCTGCGCGCCAACCAATGAAAACCTGATGGAACTGCTGATCATGGTCGATGCACTCAAGCGTGCCTCGGCTGAACGCATCAGCGCCGTGATTCCCTATTTTGGCTATGCCCGCCAAGACCGCCGTCCACGCTCCAGCCGGGTGCCAATTTCTGCCAAAGTGGTGGCCAACATGCTGCAAGCGGTTGGTGTGGCTCGCGTTCTGACCATGGACTTGCATGCCGACCAAATCCAGGGCTTCTTCGACATCCCGGTGGACAATATTTACGCATCCCCAGCCCTGCTGGGTGACCTGCGCCTGAAAAATTACGACGACCTGATTGTGGTCTCGCCCGATGTTGGCGGCGTGGTACGTGCGCGGGCGTTGGCCAAACAACTTGGCTGCGACCTGGCCATCATCGACAAACGCCGTCCCAAAGCCAATGTCAGTGAAGTCATGCACGTGATCGGCGAAATTGATGGTCGCAACTGCGTCATCATGGACGACATGATTGACACCGCGGGCACCCTGGTCAAAGCCGCAGAAGTGTTGAAACAACGTGGTGCAAAAAAGGTTTACGCCTACTGCACCCACCCGATTTTTTCTGGCCCAGCGATTGAACGCATCGGCACGGATGACGCACTGGACGAAGTGGTGGTCACCAATACCATCCCCTTGACACAAGCCGCAGCCGCCTGCCCCAAAATCAGGCAGATCAATGTGGCGCCGCTGATTGCCGAAACCATGCAGCGCATTGCCAAGGGCAAATCCGTGATGAGTTTGTTTTCTGATCAGGAAAATCTTTTCTGATCAGAACCATAAGTGGCTGACGCATCCAGCTTTGGGTGTCCGGCTTTTTTAATCAGAGCCACACTGGTCGCGGTGGGCTCTTCCAGGAGTTAGTTATGAAATTTACCGCTTTTGAGCGTTCCAAGCAGGGCACGGGTGCGAGCCGCCGTCTCCGCATTACCGGCCGCACGCCGGGTATTGTTTACGGTGGCGCTGTCACCCCATTGGCCATTGAAGTGGATCACAACGCCCTGTGGCACGCCTTGAAAAAAGAAGCGTTCCACTCCAGCATTTTGAACATGGAGATTGACGGCAAAGCCAGCCCGGTGTTGCTGCGCGACGTGCAAATGCACCCGTTCAAGCAACTCGTGCTGCACGTGGACTTTCAGCGCGTCGATGCCACCACCCGTCTGCACATGAAGGTGCCGTTGCACTTCTTCGGTGATGAAAACTCGCAAGCCGTCAAGGTAGAAGGCTGCATTGCCAACCACGTCATCAGTGAACTCGACGTGTTGTGCCTGCCCAGCGATCTGCCTGAGTTCATCAAGGTTGACCTCAGTGGCCTGCGCAAAGGCGCTTCTTTGCACCTGGCCCAAATCGAGATGCCCAAGGGTGTTAGCGTGGTGATCCACGGTGGCGACAAAAACCCGGTGGTGGTCTCGGTGGTGGCTGTAGCTGGCGCAGAACCAGTAGCAGCTCCGGCCGATGAAGTCGATGCTGCCAAGCCTGCAGCAGCTAAACCGGCAGCCAAACCAGCCGCCAAAAAATAAACGCTTCACGCGTCCTGAAAAAACGGCTCACATGTGAGCCGTTTTTTTTGCGCCATCAGTTTTGCATAATCCCAAACAATCCATTAGGGCATGAATGCATGTCGAGGTGAGTTGCGAAGCAGTTTGGCTGGTGGCCGAGAGGCGTTCATAGCCGTAGCTATGGACAACGAACGGACGTGCAAGATGGCCGCAAAGCACGCCGCCAGGCATCATGCAGGCAAGAAGTGCCGCCTAATGGATTGTTTGGGACAATCACACCATGATTCGACTTTTTATAGGCTTGGGAAACCCCGGCGCAGACTATGCCGACACGCGCCACAACGCTGGCTTTTGGTGGATTGATGCGTTGGCACGCGAACTCAATACCACTTTGGTGATGGACAAAAGCTACCATGGCCTGGTGGCTAGAGTCAGCCTTCAAGGGCAGCCGGTGTGGCTGCTTAAACCACAAACCTTCATGAACCTAAGCGGAAAATCGGTCGCAGCCCTGGCCAATTTCTTCAAAATTGCGCCCCAGGACATTCTGGTGGCGCATGACGAACTCGACATCGCGCCAGGCGAGGCCAAGCTCAAGCTCGGCGGCAGCCATGCGGGACACAACGGCCTGCGCGACATCCATGCCCAATTGGGCACCGACCAATACTGGCGACTGCGCTTGGGGGTAGGTCACCCGGGAAACAAAGCCGAGGTGGTGAACTGGGTACTGAAAAAACCTTCTCTAGACCATCGCATTGCCATTGACCAAACGATTGATCGCGCGCTCAAAGCCGTCCCGCACTTTTTGACCGGCGACATGCAACGCGCCACGCTCCTGGTGCACACCAGCAAGCCTGCACGCCCCAAACCACCCCGGCCAGACAATGCCGCTGCAGCAGACATTGCGCTGGACACCACAAAAACCAAGACCGAACCATGAACCCACTCTTCCCAAGCCGAACGCTCAGCTGGCTTTGCATAGCTATTTTTATAATAGCTACTAGCGCTTTATCTACAAGGGCTAGAGGCCAAATTGTTTATAGATGTGGCAACAGTTACAGCCAAATCCCCTGCCCCGGTGGTCAAACCGTCCAGGTGGACGACACGCGTGACGCACAGCAGAAGCGTCAAACCGACGAGGCAGTGCGACAAGATGCCAAGCAAGCCCAGTTGCTTGAAAAAAAGCGCCTGGCACAAGAAAAAGCGGCTTTGAAACCAGCGCCTGTCACGCTACCGAGCACCGACACCACATCGCCAATGACACCAAGCGCCAGCGATGTCGCGGTGGTGCACAAAATTACACCCAAACGCATCCAAGCCAAACACCACAAGCCCGATGTGTTTGTGGCGCAAGTGCCCGGTTCGGATCAGAAAAAACGCTTGAAAAAAACCACGCAAAAGAAAGCAGCTCAAAAAGCAGCCTCATCGCCTGCCTGAACTGCAACCAAAGGCGTGACCTGCAGGCGCTGGTATTTTTGCCATAAGGTTTCACGGCTTTCGACCCATTGCGGGTGAATCGGGATGCAGTTCACCGGGCACACCTGCACACACTGGGGTTCGTCAAAATGACCCACGCATTCGGTGCATTTGGCCGGGTCAATCTCGTAGATTTCAGGCCCCATGTAAATGGCTTGGTTGGGGCACTCGGGCTCACAGACATCGCAGTTGATGCATGCATCGGTGATCAACAGAGCCATGCGAGACACCTGTAAACGTTGTACATGGCCTGATTTTAAAAGTCGGGCTTATTCCGTGGTGTCAGCGGTGTCTTGCGGCTCCTCCAGCCCTTTGACAATCATCACCGGTACGCCGGCCGCGTGCAGCACTTCGTTGGAGACCGAGCCCAACAAGGCGCTGCGCAAGGTGCTGGTGCCACTGGCTCCAATGACCACCAGGTCGCAGCCATAGTTTTCAAGAATGTCCACCAGGGTGTGAGCCGGATCGCCCGAGGCCACTTCACTCTCATAGGGCAAACCCGCAGCGTCCAGCAATGCCTGCGCCGGCTGCAGGGTATGGGCTCCGGCTTGCGCGCTCACCTGCTCGATCACCTGCGGGTCATGCGCCACCATCAGTTCGTACAGGGTGGCCGGCTCCTGCACGTTGGCCAGCACCACGCTGGTGTTCAAACCATCAGCCGCCATGCGAATGGCAAAACGCACCGCTTCAAGCGCCACGGCGGAGCCGTCAAAGGGTAAAAGTATCTTCATGGTTGCTCCAAACACAAGTTAATTTTTACCAGCCTGACTGCGCACCTTTTGCAGCAGCCGCTGGTTCACGCCAGGGGAAACAAATTTGTCCACCTCACCGCCCAGTGTGGCGATTTCGCGCACAAAGGTGCTCGAGACGAATTGGTATTTGTCGCTGGGGGTCAAGAACACGGTTTCCACGTCGGGCATCAAACTTCGGTTCATGCCGGCCAACTGAAACTCATAATCAAAATCGGTCACGGCTCGCAGGCCTCGCACCATGGCCCGGGCACCGCGCGCCACGACAAAATCACGCATCAAACCTTCAAAACTTTCCACCTGCACACCGGGATAATTTTTGACCGCTTCACGTGCCATGTCCATGCGCTCGGCGAGCGAAAACATGGCTTTCTTGTGGTGCCCTGCGGCCACTGCCACGATCAGGTGGTCAAACAGCTGCGCCGCGCGGCGCACCACGTCTTCATGGCCCAGCGTGATCGGGTCAAACGTGCCCGGATAAACGGCGATCACAGGTGGGTGCATGGCAAGTTTCCTGATGGAGTGGTCACGTTTTGATTATCAACCCGCTGGGCTTGCCGTGGTGGACAGACGCTGGAGTAAATGCGCGTGCACCATGCCGGCTTTCAGGTGGCGATGCAGCCGCAAGCCCAGCGGCTGCAACTGCGCGTCCAGCCATTTTTTGGGTGCTTCCAGATACACAAAGCCACCCGCAGTGACGGCTTGCGCCGCCGCCATCACTGCGGACTCGAACAGCGCCGAGTCAAAGGGTGGGTCGAGAAAAATCAACTCCAGGCTGTTGCCAGGCGCATGCCGCAAGGCGGCCACACCATCACCACGCAGCACTTGCACGGCATCGGCTTTCAAGTGCGCCTGCATTTTTTTGAGCTGCTCCACCAGCGCGGCATCCTTCTCCACCAACTGCACTTGTTTGGCCCCGCGCGAAGCGGCCTCAAACCCCAGCACCCCGGTGCCGGCAAAGGCATCCAGACAGTGCCAGCCGCTCAGGTCTTGCCCGAGCCAGTTGAACAGGGTTTCACGCACCCGGTCGGGGGTGGGGCGCAGGCCAGGCTTGTCGGCCACCTGCAGTTTGCTGCGCTTCCACAGGCCGCCAATGATGCGCACCTCGTGGCTTTGCACCAGGCGTGCCCGGGGCGGTCGGGGTGGGCGCACGGGCGCTTGGGATGGGGCTTTTTTCATGCGCCTGATCTTACCTGCCGGACTAAAGCGCCACGACCTGTGTTCCGATGGGTATTTCGCCCAACTGTGCGCCGTCAAATAGCTAGCAGTTCGTTTCATCAAAACAACGTCATACCCTTGAGACGCAATGCGCTCAACATTGAAGCACGAGAAAACCGCCGCACTATGGTGCTTGAAGCCACACTTTAGCTTTTCATCCAGCGGCGCTCGCTTGCCTCTGCAGCCGACATCGCTCGTGCCGCAGGTCTGGCCAAAAGCGTGCGGGTTCAAACCTGTCTACTGGATCATTGCGGCTGGGCAAGACGGGGGTGTCCAGGCACCTGTTCCGGACGGGCAATTGACCAGAGAAATGCAACTTTCCGAGACCGACCGGAGCACTCGCCACCTTGCTGCTGGATACTTGTTCGTTAGCTTTGGGGCTGTGGCAGGCGCTGGATTACCCAAGCCAATTGAGTAAACTCTTGCAAGAAGTGGCAATGCGCATTTTTGATCGGGTCTTCAACGCCGAGTTGCGAAGCGCTGTTCAGCAGCTCTGATGTGTCGCGTACACCTCACAGCAAAAACCGCGCTGATGGCGCGTAGTGGTTTATCCCAACCAGCATCCCACTCACACAAAGCTAAACTGCCCTAATGACGAAAATCGTTGATCAACTAGCGGACTTGACCGCCTTGCGCGACCGGGACTCCCTCGATACCGCTTTGCTGGCAACCCTGCGCGAGTTGCTGCAACTTGACAACATCGCCATTTACCGCCTGGTGGGTCCCAGTGGCAACGAACATTGGCTGACCTGCGCCCTGGTGCAAAACGGCATCGACCAGTATCAGCCGGATCAAGGCTGGTCAGAACTTGACGACTTACCGCCCGCTGCCGACTACCCACAACGCCAGCTGGCCCTGAGCAGCCACCAACCAGTCATCGCCACTGAAACTGAAACGGGTATTGGTGTGTTCCCACTGGCTACACAAAGTGCGGCCAACGGCGTACTGGAATTACGCAGCACGCCGCCACTGTACGAGGAGTCGGTCAGGTTGGTCAGCGCCGTGCTGCGCCTGTACCAAAACTTCCAAGGCCTGCTGGACTATGGCGAGCGCGATGCACTCACCGAGCTCCTGAACCGAAAAACCTTTGATGGCGCGTTCCTGAAAGCCACCGCCACCCAAATCCAAGCCAGTGAACTCAGCACCGATGACCGACGCCACAGCCAGGCGGGTGGCAGCTACTGGCTGGCCATGCTCGACATTGACCATTTCAAACATGTGAATGACAACTTTGGTCACCTGATTGGCGACGAGGTACTGTTGCTGCTGGCACGCCTGATGCGCAGCACCTTTCGCTTTCATGACCAGCTTTACCGTTTTGGTGGTGAAGAGTTCGTGGTGTTGATGCACTGCACCGAAGGGGGGCAGGCGGAGGTGGCTTTTGAGCGCCTGCGCAGCAACACCGAGCAACACCAATTTCCGCAGGTGGAGCACATCACCATCAGTGTCGGCTTTACCGAAATCAGGCATGGCGACTCACCCAGCGCAGCGTTTGAGCGCGCCGACAAAGCGGTGTACTACGCCAAAGAGCACGGACGCAACCAAGTGTGCAACTATGAAACACTGGTGGCACAGGGCAAGCTGGCAGCCGAAGCCAGCAATGTGGGCGACATTGAGCTTTTTTGACTTCTTTACCCCCTATGACACCCCTGCTACCCCACATTCAAATCGAAACAGCGCCCCAACCCACGGCGGCCGTGATCTGGCTGCACGGCCTGGGCGCTGACGGCAACGACTTTGCGGGCTTGGTGCCCGAGCTTGATTTGTCCGGCTGCCCGCCGATTCGTTTTATTTTTCCGCATGCACCCAGCATGCCCGTCACCCTCAACGGCGGCTACGTGATGCCGGCGTGGTACGACATTCGTGGCACAGACCTGCTCAGCCGCCAGGACGACATCGGCATTCGCGCTTCTGAAAAAGCCATTTGCGCCCTGCTCGCGCACGAAATCGCCCGAGGCATCCAGGCCGATCGGATCGTGCTGGCGGGTTTCTCGCAAGGCTGCGCCATGGCGCTACACACCGGCTTACGCTTTGCACACCGGCTGGCGGGCATCATGGCACTGTCAGGCTACCTGCCGCTGGCAGACACCTTTGATGCCGAGCGCACCCGTGCCAACGCCCACACCCCCATCTTCATGGCGCATGGCAGCCAGGACCCAGTGGTGATCCCGGCGCGTGGCGAGGCCACCCGCGACCTGCTCACCCGCTTGGGCTACCCGGTGCAATGGCACAGCTACCCAATGCCGCACAGTGTGCACCCGCGCGAAGTGGTCGACATTGCCGCCTTTTTGACCCAGGTGCTGGGTCACACCGCCGCTTGAGCTTCAGAGAGGTGTCAAGCCCCGATTAGATGCGGGTCAACACAACCTTACCGATGGCGGTATACATTTCAACCTAGGAGGCTGTCGGACTTTCGGCATCGAAGCGTTCTCGAAGAGCGGCGTAGCCAAATTCGACCCCAGCGAGGGCAGTTTTTGCCGGATTTGCTGGCTCATAGCCGTAGCCATGAGTCAAAAAGACGGTAAAAAATAGACCGCTGCGGTCGGATTGCAGCCGATGTACCGAAAGTCCGACAGCCTCCTAGGTTCAAACGAACATGAAGAGGTGTCATTTGGCTCAACCGAGCAACAAGATTATTTGTGCACCGTGCTGAAAGGCGGGCGTGTCAAGCGGCTGGTGCATACCATCAGGAACCTGCTGTACAACGATGTGTTCTACGCTGTCAACAGCTTGATGCTATGCTTTCTTTATTTCAGTGTGCGTGTCAAACTAGATCGCCTGCACCAGTAATACATTTGTAACTTATGGCCACTGCCGAACCCACCGCCCCTGCTGCCCTTGCTACCAACGAACCCAATGCGCTGCCCGGCGTGGGTCGTACCCTGGTCACGGCTGGCAAACTGGAGCAAAAGTTTGCCGAGGAAATTTACCGCAAAGCCCTGGCGCACCAAACCAGCTTCATTGCCGAACTCACCGGCTCCGGGGCCGTGTCGGCGGCTGACCTGGCGCATACCCTGTCGCTGGCCTTTGGCGTGCCACTGCTTGATCTGGCCGAGGTAGACCCGCAAAAATTGCCCACTGGACTGCTGGACAACAAAATTTGCAGTGATTTCCGGCTGGTGGTGCTGGGCAAGCGGCAAAGTCGTTTGATCGTAGCCACCGCAGACCCCTCTGACCACAAGGCATTGGAGCGCATCAAGTTTGCGACCCAGATGAATGTGGACTGGGTGGTGGCTGAATACGACAAGTTGCTCAAGCTGGCATCAAGCAACACCGTCACCGCCACCGAGTCGATTGAAAACATCGTGGGCGGCAACTTTGAATTTGATGAGTTGTCCTCAGAACCTACCACTGATAACGCGCCCCTGGCCAGCTCCGAGGTGGACGATGCGCCGGTGGTCAGGTTCTTGCACAAGATGCTGATCGACGCGTTCTCCATGCGCGCCTCGGACTTGCACTTTGAGCCCTACGAGCACAACTACCGGGTGCGCTTTCGCATAGACGGTGAGTTGCGTGAAATGGCGTCGCCACCGATTGCCATCAAGGACAAACTGGCCTCGCGCATCAAGGTGATCTCGCGCATGGACATCTCCGAAAAACGCGTGCCTCAAGACGGCAAGATGAAGCTCAAGATTGGCCCGGATCGTGTCATTGATTTTCGCGTCAGCACCCTGCCCACGCTGTTTGGCGAAAAGATCGTGATCCGGATTCTGGACCCCAGCAGCGCCAAACTGGGCATTGATGCGCTGGGCTACGAGCCGGAAGAAAAAGAGCGCTTGCTACAAGCCATCGAAAGGCCCTACGGCATGATTTTGGTGACCGGCCCCACGGGGTCAGGAAAAACCGTGTCGCTTTACACCTGCCTGAATCTCTTGAACAAACCGGGGGTCAACATCTCCACTGCCGAAGACCCGTCAGAGATCAACTTGCCCGGTGTCAACCAGGTTAACGTCAATGACAAGGCCGGCCTGACCTTTGCGGCAGCCCTCAAGTCTTTTCTGCGGCAAGACCCGGACATCATCATGGTGGGAGAAATCCGCGACCTTGAAACTGCAGACATTGCCATCAAGGCCTCGCAAACAGGTCACCTGGTGCTATCAACTTTGCACACCAACGATGCCCCCACCACGCTCACCCGGATGCGCAACATGGGCATTGCACCGTTCAACATTGCCTCTAGCGTGATCCTGATCACGGCGCAGCGGCTAGCCCGACGCCTGTGTCCGGTGTGTAAAAAAACCATAGATTTGCCAATCAAGACCTTGATGGATGCTGGTTTTCAACCCGAAGAAATAGATGGCAGCTGGAAACCTTACCATCCAGTAGGTTGCAATGCGTGTAACAACGGTTACAAAGGGCGTGTAGGGCTTTACCAAGTGATGCCAATCAGCGAAGATATACAGCGCATCATCCTTCGAGACGGCAGCGCTCTGGAAATCGCCGAGCAAGCCAAGCGCGAAGGTGTGCACAGTCTGCGTGATGCGGGCTTGCACAAAGTCAAAACGGGACTCACATCGCTTGAAGAAGTGCTGAACGTCACCAACGTCTAACAAGGTACTTGAACTTACCATGGCCACTGAAAAATCAAAAATCAAGGAACTTGTCTTTGAATGGGAAGGCAAAGACCGCAACGGCAAACAGGTGCGTGGTGAAACCCGTGCCGGGGGTGAGAACCAGGTCACAGCAACCTTGAGACGCCAGGGCATCACCCCCACCAAAATTAAAAAACGCCGCATGAGCGCTGGGCGCAGCATCAAGCCCAAAGACATGGCCATCTTCACGCGACAGCTGGCCACCATGATGAAAGCTGGTGTGCCGCTGCTGCAGGCGTTTGACATTGTGGGCCGTGGCAACCCCAACCCCAGCGTGACGCGGCTGCTCAACGACATCCGCACCGATGTCGAAACCGGCACCTCACTGAGTGTGGCGTTTCGCAAATACCCGCTGTACTTTGACGCGCTTTATTGCAACCTGGTCGAAGCCGGTGAAACCGCCGGTATCCTGGATCAGCTGCTCGACCGGCTGGCGGTCTACATGGAAAAAACCGAGGCCATGAAGTCCAAAATCAAGAGCGCCTTGATGTACCCGATCTCGGTGCTGGTGGTGGCCTTTGTGGTCACTGCGGTGATCATGATTTTTGTTGTACCGGCGTTCAAAGAGGTGTTCTCCAACTTTGGGGCTGACCTGCCCGCACCCACCCTGGCGGTGATTGCCATCAGTGAAATATTTGTTCAGTATTGGTGGCTGATTTTTGGCGGTATTGGCGGTGGTTTTTACTTCTTCATGCAGTCCTGGCGGCGCAACGTCAAAATGCAGCAGTTCATGGATCGCCTGCTCTTGAAGATGCCCATTTTTGGCGTGTTGGTGGACAAATCCTGCACCGCTCGCTGGACTCGCACTTTGTCCACCATGTTTGCCGCCGGTGTACCCCTGGTGGAAGCGCTGGACTCGGTCGGCGGAGCCTCAGGCAACTGGGTCTACGAGTCGGCCACGCTAAAAATCCAGCAAGAGGTCTCGACCGGTACCGCGCTGACCGCCGCCATGACCAATGCCAACCTGTTCCCGAGCATGGTGCTGCAAATGTGCGCCATTGGCGAAGAGTCCGGCTCCATTGACCACATGCTGGGCAAGGCCGCTGACTTCTATGAGTCTGAGGTGGATGACATGGTGGCCGGCATTTCCAGCCTGATGGAGCCCATCATCATCGTGATTCTGGGCACAGTCATCGGCGGCATTGTGGTGGCCATGTACCTGCCCATCTTCAAGTTGGGGCAAGTGGTTTGATGCTGCTGACTCCGGGTGTTGATGCTGCCCTGCTGGGCGTGCTGGGGCTGCTGATTGGCAGTTTTTTGAACGTGGTGATCTACCGCTTGCCGGTGATGCTGGAGGCGCAATGGAAAGCCGAATGCGCTGAGCTGCAAGGCCAGGAACTGCCCGCCTCGGCCCCCTTCAATTTGATGCTGCCGCGTTCACGCTGCCAAGCCTGCAACCACCAACTGGCATGGTTTGAGAACATTCCGGTGCTCAGTTACCTGGTGCTGCGTGGCCAATGCCGTGCCTGCAGCGCCCCGTTCAGCCTGCGCTATCCGGCCATTGAACTGGCCACCGGTGTGCTGTTTTTTTACTGCGGCTGGCACTGGGGAGCCAACACCACCGGCTTGGCTTGGTGCGGCTTTGCGGCGGCGCTGCTGGCACTGGGCATGATCGACTGGGACACCACCCTGCTGCCCGACAGCATCACCCTGCCGCTGCTGTGGGCGGGGCTAATTTGCGCCGCGCTGAAATGGACCCAGGTCACCTTGCCCGATGCCCTTTGGGGAGCGGTTGCTGGCTACCTGTCGTTGTGGCTGGTGTACTGGGCGTTCAAACTCGCCACCGGCAAAGAAGGCATGGGCTTTGGCGACTTCAAGTTGTTTGCAGCGCTGGGCGCCTGGTTTGGCTGGCAGGCGCTGATTCCCATTATTTTGATGGCCTCGGTGATCGGCGCAGTCATTGGCATTGCCATGAAGTTTTCCAGCGGCTTGCGCGAAGGCGGCTACATTCCGTTTGGGCCGTTTCTGGCCGGGGCTGGCCTAACCGCCATGCTGGTGGGGCCCAACGCCATGCTCAGGGCGGTGGGGCTGTAGACGTGCCGTGCGTTATGCGGTTGGGCTTGACCGGTGGCATTGGCAGCGGCAAAAGCACCGTCGCCGCACTGCTGCAACAGGCCGGGGCTGCGGTGCTGGATGCCGACGCGATTTCACGCTCGGTCACCGCACCGGGTGGCTTGGCCATCGCCCCTATCCGGAGCCGCTTTGGCAGTGAATTCATTGCCGCCGACGGGTCGCTTGACAGGCCGCGCATGCGTGCGCTGGTTTTTGCTGATGCCGCGGCCAAACAGCAGCTCGAAGCCATTGTTCACCCCTTGGTTCGCCAAGAAACCGAACGCTTGACCCAGGAGGCCATCAACCAAGGCGCCAAGTGTCTGGTGTTTGATGTGCCCCTGCTGGTGGAATCTGCCCACTGGCGCCAAAGCGTCGACCAGGTGCTGGTGGTGGACTGCCTGCCCGAGACGCAAATCCGCCGCGTCATGGCACGCAGTGCGCTAGATAAAGCCCAGGTGCTGGCCATCATGGCCACGCAAGCCAGCCGTCACACCCGCCTGGCGGCGGCCGACGCGGTCATCTTCAATGAACACCTGAGCCTGGACGAATTGACCAGCCAGGTGCGCGTCTTGGCTGCGGGCTTGCGGCTATCATCGGTTTAACTTTTTTCAGACACGGGCAACATCAGCGTGATCCTTTACGAATACCCCTTGCACGAACGCGTTCGCACCTATTTGCGACTGGAACACCTTTCATTGCGCCTGAACCAGCTGGCAGCCCGGGTAGATGCACTAGACCACCACTTTGCGCTGGTAACCTTGTTTGAAGTCATGGACGTGGCGGCTCGGCCCGACCTGAAATCGGACCTGCTCAAAGACCTTGACCGGCAAAAGCACACGCTGCAAGCCTACCGGGGCAACCCCGCCATTGCCGAGACCGCGCTAGAAAATGTCATCACCGAACTGGAGCAATGCTTTGAAGCACTGAACACCCAACCGGGCAAGGCCGGGCAAGCCCTAACGGAAAACGATTGGTTGATGAGCATACGCAGCCGCATCAGCATCCCGGGGGGCACTTGCGAATTTGATCTGCCGGCGTATTACGCCTGGCAACACCTGCCGGGCAGCGTGCGACAGGGCGAGTTAACCCAATGGATGGCATGCCTGATACCTTTCACACAAGCCGTTGACCTGTTGCTCAAGCTGCTGCGTGACTCGGGTGCGCCACAAAAAGTCATGGCCAACGGTGGTCAATTTCAACAAAACCTGCCGCCAGGTCGCACCTTTTTGCTGATGCGCCTGGCGCTGGACGAGCACCTGGCGGTCAGTCCGGAAATCAGCGGCAACCGTCTGATGGTGTCGATTCGCTTGATGCGTCAGGGGTCAGACAACCGCCCGCATGCGGTGTCGGACGACGTCCCTTTTGAGCTGACCCTGTGCGCATGACACCGTCCACACCAGACGAGCCGGTTTTGAAACTGGTGCGCTGCCCCACCTGTGGCGGCGACAGCTTGTACGCGCCCAGCAACCGGTATCGCCCGTTTTGCTCAGAACGCTGCAAAAAAATTGACCTCGGAGCCTGGGCCAGCGAACAGTTCACCCTGCCCGCCTCAGCACCGCCTGACGATGCACAAGTGCCACCTTCCACCACACCCAAAAATATATAAGTAATTAAGCTGTAGCCCTTTAAATTAAAGGGCTAGAAGCTATAAAAATAGTAGCTAGCCTTATACACGGACTGTGCGTGCGGCACAAAGTTCCAACCTGCAGTCTCCCGAAGGGATTGCCATTCACGGCAATATTGAGCGCTGTGCAACCCGCCGCTGTACCAACAGTTGCAAACCCTGTGGCCACAGCGCCCGATTCGCTCGGCCGAGTTTCACAAGGTGTTTTTGCGCGAGCAGGGCAGCATGGAGTCACCCCTGCCACCACGCTACTACGTGCCTGGCGACCGAACCTGGTTTCTCAACCCGGACGACGCATCGGCAGAGGCCTCGGGCTTTGAAGGCTCGTGGGTGATGTACCTGGGCGTCTGCCTGCGACATTCGCTACCATCAGGCACATGCATTTTCAATCTTGGCTTTCCCGGCTACCGCGACAACGCCGGTGGGTGATCCCCTTGCTTTTGGCGCTGCTGGCCGCGCTTCTTTGGTGGACGACACGCGCGCCGCTGGTCGACAGTGTCACCGTGCAAGCCGGCAACCTGGTGCGCAGCGTGCAGTTTTCTGCCCGTGTGGCTACCCTGGCGCGGGTGGACGTGGGTAGCACGCTCACCGCGCGGGTGGCGCAGGTGCTGGTGCGCGAAGGTGCCCAGGTGCACGCCGGTGAGGCGCTGGTGCAACTGGAGTCTGACGAACTACTTGCCGCGTTGCATCAGGCGCAAGCCACCCAAACCCAGGCGCTGGCCCGGCTGCAGGGGCTGCGCTCTACCGGCCGTGTGCAGACGCACGCTGCTTTGGCGCAAGCCCAGGCCACGCTGCAAGCGGCAAAGGCCGACGTGGCACGTACCCAGCAACTCGTCTCCCAGGGATTTTTGAGCCCGGCACGGCTGGACGAAGCGCAGCGTGCCTTGGGTGTGGCACAAGCCGTGCAGGACGGCGCTGCAGCGCAGGTGCAAGCCAACCTGGATGCCGGCACCGACATCACCCAGGCACAAGCCCAACTGACATTGGCGCAGGCGGCCAGCCAAGCCGCGCAAGCACGCTTGAGCCAAACCGTGTTGCGCGCGCCAGCTGATGCGCGCGTGCTGGCGCGCAGCGTGGAGCCTGGGCAAATTGTGCAGCCGGGACGCGCGCTGTTGAGCCTGGCGCTGGCCGGGCCCACGCAGCTCAAAGCCCAGGTAGACGAGCGCTTTTTGGCGCAACTGGCGGTGGGCCAACCCGCCACGGTGGTGGCCGATGCGTTTGCTGATCAGCGCCTGGGCGCGCAGGTGGCTTTCATTGCCCCGGCGGTGGATGCGCAACGCGGCGCGGTCGAAGTCACCCTGACGTTGACGCAAAGCGCCCCGGCTTTTTTGCGCGAAGACATGACGCTGTCGGTCGAGGTAGAAACCGCCCGCCGTGACCACGCCTTAACCGTGCCACTGGCGGCGCTGCGCACCTCACCCGATGCGACCGACAACACAGCCCAGGTGCTGGTGGCGCTGGATGGCCGGGCGCAGTTGCAACGCGTGCGCCTGGGGGTGCGCTCGCTGCAAGCTGCTGAAGTGCTGGAGGGTTTGCAGGCTGGCGATGTGCTGCTGCTGAAGCCTGGCCTGAGGGTTGGCCAAAAAGTGCGTGTGCGCGAAGTCAGCGCGTCAAACCCCACCCACACCGCCCAGGCCAAGGGCACGCAAGGTGGCGCAGCCGGCGCTGCAATCACCAACACCATGGGCCGTTGAGCCGCGCACATCATGGGCAAGCGCTTAGGGTTTGAATGGCTGGTGGCACTGCGCTTTTTGCGCGAAGGGCGTATGCAGACCCTGCTCATCATTGTGGGGGTGGCCGCAGGGGTGGCGGTGGTGGCTTACATCTCGGCGCTCATCGGCGGCCTGCAAGCCAGCACCTTGACAAAAACCCTGGGGGCGCAAGGCCACATCACGCTGCGTTCACCGCAAGACGTGGTGCAGAGCGCCCGCCTGGCTGAGCCAGGAGTGATGGCGTTGACCGAGACCCAACCCCGCGCCCAGCGTCTGCGCTCGGTGGTCAACTGGCAGCTGCTGCTGCCGGTGCTTGAAGCCATGCCAGAAATTTCGGACGTGTCGCCGATGGTGTCGGGCTCTGGCCTGGCGTTGCGCGGTGAGGCACAGCAGTCGATTGCCTTGCTGGGGGTGGAGCTGGACCGCTATGACCGCATTGTGGGGCTGCGCAGCAAAGTGGTGGCCGGTGTGGCGCGGCTGGCTCCGGGTGAAGGCATTGTGGGGCGCGAGTTGGCCGATGATTTGGGCGTGCGCGTGGGGGACCGTTTTAGCCTGCAAACCGGCGCGGTCACAGAGTCGGTGCGCGTTACAGCGCTGGTGGATTTGGGCGTGCGCGACCTGAACCGGCGCACCGTCATCGTGCCGCTGCGTGCAGCGCAAAACCTGCTGGGCCTGCCCGGTGGTGTCACCAACCTGGACATCAAACTGCATGATGTCTGGACAGCGCAAAAACTAGCCGAAGACCTGCGCGCGCGCTACCCCTACAAGGTGGAGAGCTGGCAAGAGAACAACGCGCAACTGGTCTCAGCGCTGAACGCACAGTCGGTCAGCACCGGCATCATTCGCAGCGTGGTGATGATCGTGGTGGTGCTGGGCATTGCCAGTGTGCTGGTGGTGTCGGTGGTGCAAAAAGGGCGCGAGATTGGCATTCTGCGCGCCATGGGCACCACACGCGCGCAGATTTTGCGGGTGTTTTTGCTGCAGGGCGCGGTGGTGGGTGTGCTGGGCTCGGCTTTGGGTATTTTGATTGCAGTGGGGTTGATTGCTGCCTTCACCTATTTTGTGAAAGGGGCGGACGGCCAGCCGCTGTTCAACATCACCCTGCCGTGGGACACCGGCCTGAAGGTAGCGCTGCTGGCCAGCGTCTGCGGCGTGCTGGCTGCCATTGCACCGGCGCGCCGGGCGGCGGCCATGGACCCGGCGCAAGCCATCCGTTTATAAACAAAATTAGCCTCTAGCCCTTATGAAACAAGCGCAAGCAGCTACTACTTTAATAGCGCTTAAAGGCATTCACAAAAGCTACAACCTGGGGCTGCCAAGCCAGACCGAGGTGTTGCACGGCATTGACTTGCAAGTAGCGCGTGGCGAGTTTGTGGCGCTGATGGGGCCGTCAGGCTCGGGCAAAAGCACGCTGCTCAACATCCTGGGCTTGCTGGAGCCTATGACGACTGGTTCTTACCAGTTACAAGGCGAGGAAATGCGTGGCTTGGACGACGCGGGTCTGACGCTGCGCCGCCGGCAAACCCTGGGCTTTGTGTTTCAGTTTCACCATCTGTTGCCGGCCTTCACCGCGCTGGAAAACGTGACGCTGCCAGCGATGATGATCCATGGCCAGGTGAGTGCCCAGCAGTTGCAACATGCGCGTGACTTGCTGGCCGACGTGGGCCTGGCGGGCGCTGAACACAAACGCCCCGCCGAACTCTCGGGCGGCATGCAGCAGCGCGTGGCCATTGCCCGCGCCGTGGTGCTGAACCCGCCGCTGGTACTGGCCGATGAGCCCACCGGCAATCTGGATCAGGCCGCCAGCAGCGACGTATTTGCCCTGCTGCGCCGCTTGCACGCCGAGCGCGGCATCTCGTTCCTGGTGGTGACCCACGATGCCCATCTGGCCGCTCGTTGTGACCGTTTGCTGGAGCTGGTGGACGGCAAGTTGCACAGCGACACGGTGACCGTGAACTGAGCCATAAGGCTTGAAACTGGCGTTCGTAGGGCCGACTTTAGTCGGCCATGGCGGGCTGAAGCCCGCCCTACGCTGGCAGCACATGTTTCATGCTGCGAGATGCCATGACAACCAGCCCCGCATGCCCGGAGGGTTGGTACGCACGCCCCGGCGCAAGACAATTCATGTGAACGTTTTGGGCATGTAGCCCTTATTACTTTACGAGCCCTAAGCTATTTATTAAATAGCAATTAAGCTTCATCCTGCTGCTCACCGTCGATGTACAGCCAGCGCCCGTCTTCACGCACAAAGCGGCTGATTTCATGCAGGCGCACACCACGGCCAGCGTCCCGATAACGCGCCACAAACTCCACCACACCCACGTCACCGGTGGCCTGGGCGTGGCGCACTTCCAGGCCGAGCCATTTGACCGGTGACAGCGCCAACTCGCCCGGCGAGGTGCTGGGATGCCAGGTGGCCAGCAGGTAGTCGATCAGGCCCAGCACATAGGCGCTGTAGCGCGAGCGCATCAGCGCCTCGGGTGTGGGCGCTGGCTGGTCTTGTGTGTAACCTGCGTGCCAGCGGCCACAGCAGTTGGCGTAGGTTTTGCCACTGTCGCAGGGGCAGGCGGCGTGGTCGGCAAGCGGGGGCTTTTTCATGGCGGTAATGGTAACGGCGCAACACACCGCTTGACCAGCCTGGGCGCGAGCAAAGTAGCGACAATGCGGCTCATTTCAAACCATCAAAAAGGATCACCATGAAGGGTAATTTTGCAGCCATTGTGCTGGTGTGCGTTGGCACATTTTTTCTGCTGACCAACCTGGGTTATATCAACGTCAGCCTGGCGGCGCTGCTGCGAACCTGGTGGCCGCTGA
>MNXW01000289.1 GCA_001871515.1 Comamonadaceae bacterium CG2_30_57_122 | reverse complement strand
GTCAAACGCCCCGCCCTGGATGCGCCCCACATCCTTGACGCGGTCGATGATCTTGAGGTGACCGTGCGCATCCAGAAAGCCTGCATCGCTGGTGTGGTACCAGCCATCTGCAGTCAACACCTCGGCGGTGGCCTCGGGGTTTTTGAAATAGCCTTTGAGCAAGCCCGGCGACTTGACCAGCACTTCGCCGTTGTCCGCCACTTTGATTTCCACCCCTTTGCAAGGTATGCCCACGGTGTCGGCACGCGCCTCGTGGTCGGGCTGCAAACACACAAAAACTGCCGTCTCGGTGGAACCATAGAGTTGCTTCAGGTTGATGCCAATGGATCGGTAAAAACTGAACAAGTCCGGGCCAATGGCTTCGCCGGCGGTGTAAGCCACCCGCACACGGCTGAAGCCCAGGTTGTTACGCAAGGGGCCGTAGACCAGGAAGTTGCCCAGGGCGTACAACACACGGTCGATCACAGACACGCTTTTGCCATCCATCAAGGTGGGGCCGACTTTCTTGGCCACCTTCATGAAGTAATGAAACATGTTGCGTTTGAGGCTGCCCGCGTCTTCCATGCGAATCATCACGCTGGTGAGCATGCCCTCAAACACCCGTGGCGGCGCAAAGTAATAGGTGGGCCCAATTTCTTTCAGGTCGATGTGGACGGTGGAAGCATCTTCAGGGCAGTTCACCACATAGCCACAGCTCAGCCACTGCGCATAAGAAAAAATGTTTTGTCCAATCCAGGCCGGAGGCAAATACGCCAGCACATCTTCGGCGTGGGTCAGCTTGTCAAACTCGGCCCCGGCGCGCGCGCGGTTGAGCAAACTGTCGTGCGTGTGCACCACGCCTTTGGGGTTGCCAGTGGTGCCCGAGGTGAAAAACATCGCCGCCACATCGTCAGGCTGCACCTTGTCCACCGCTGCTTTAAAAAAACCGTTGTTTTGCGCGGCATAGCTTTTGCCCTGGGCCATCAGGTCGTCCAGCGACAACAGACCAGGCTCGTCGTAATTGCGCAGGCCCCGCGAGTCATCAAAATAAATGGCCTTGAGCTGCGGGCACTGTTCGCGAATTTCCAGCAGCTTGTCCACCTGCTCCTGGTCTTCGGCAAACGCAAAGCACACCTCGGCGTTGTTAATGGGAAACACGCACTCAAGCGCTGCGGCATCCTGGTACAGCGCAATCGGTACCGCACCCAACGACTGCACCGCCAACATGGTGGCGTACAGACGCGGGCGGTTGGCTCCGATCACCACCATGTGGTCGTGTTGGCGCAAGCCGGCCTGATGCAGACCGCAAGCCAGTTGCTCCACCATGCCAGCCATGTCGCCCCAACTAAAGGCTTGCCAAATACCGTATTCTTTTTCGCGCATGGCCGCGTCGCCCGGGCGCTGAGCCGCATGGCTTAAAAGCAGTTGTGGAAACGTCGTTTGCATCGCTAACCTTTGTCTTCAAATCATGGCCAACCGCCCAGCATCGGCTCAGTGGGCATGAGCGAATAATAAGACTCGGTTTGACGTTATGTTGTCGTTTGGACGACAATTGAGCCGCATAAGAGTAGGTGTTTTCCCTGCACATCCAGTGCAACAACTTACGTTTTTACGATCTTAAAAATGAAACCAGAAAGCCTTTTATTCCAGCGGCGCAGAACACTTCTGACCGAAGAACTGGACGTGATTCCCTGGCTGAAATTGCTCACGGTGGACGAGCGCCAGCGTGCGGTGGAAGACCTCAAAATCACCGATGCCCTGCCCGGCGATTACCTCTGCAGAACCGGGCGTCCGGTCACCTACTGGTTTGGCGTGGTAGACGGCTTGCTCAAAATGAGCAGCGACAACGCCGAGGGACAAACCATGACCTTCACCGGCGTGCCACCAGGCGGATGGTTTGGTGAAGGCACGGCATTAAAACGTGAGGCCTACCGCTACAACATTCAGGCCTTGCGCAAGAGCCTGGTGGCAGGGCTACACGTAGACACCTTTCACTGGCTGCTAGACCATTCGATAGGCTTTAACCGTTTTGTCATGAACCAGCTCAACGAGCGCTTAGGGCAGTTCATTGCGGCGCGTGAAATTGACCGCATGACCAATCCCAACATACGCGTGGCACGCAGCTTGGCAGCGCTGTTCAATCCGGTGCTGTATCCAGGGCTGGGCACGGTGCTACGGATCACGCAGCAAGAATTAGCCTACCTTGTGGGCTTGTCACGCCAGCGGGTCAACGAGGCGTTGACCACCCTGGCCGCTGCAGGTGCGATTGAGGTGGAATACGGTGGCTTGCGCGTCACCGATTTGCAGGCTTTGCGCAGCCGGATTTTTTGAATCCGACACCCGACCCAAAAGCTCAGGCCGAGAAGCTCGAACCACAACCACAGGTGGTGGTCGCATTGGGGTTTTTGATGACAAACTGCGCGCCTTGCAGGTCTTCTTTGTAGTCGATTTCTGCGCCCACCAGATACTGGTAGCTCATGGCATCGATCAGCAAGGAGACACCATTTTTGGTCATGGTGGTGTCGTCTTCGTTGGTGATTTCATCAAAGGTGAAACCATACTGAAACCCCGAACATCCCCCGCCCTGCACGAACACACGCAGTTTCAGGTCAGGGTTGCCCTCTTCGGCAATCAGGTCAGCCACTTTGGCAGCTGCACTGTCAGTGAACAGAATCGGAGCCGGCATTTCAGTTTCAATTTTTTCAGCAACAGCGCTCATGAAAATCACTCCAGTAAGTTGAATGTACAAATGCTACAGCAAATCAGTCGGATATTGCATTATTGGTTATTTGCCGCCAATTTGAGTGTGGGTTTTTCTTCAGCGTCCTGCCCCAACTGACCACCTACCAGCGGGCATAGTCGACCCGCCACTGTGGCTCCCTGGTGCATCTCCAGCAATTTGTAACTGACATCCCCCGTGATACGTGCCTTGGGTTGCAGCTCAAGCATCACGCGCGCATGCACGGGGCCATCCACGCGGCCATTGATGATGATGTGATCGGCCTGCACTGCGCCGGTGACTACGGCCGACTCCGAGATGACCAAGATGCTGGGGCGATCTGCCAACCCCGTGACATTGCCGGTCAGGCTGCCATCAAGCCGCAGTCCATCCGAAAACGTGAAATGACCATCAATCTGACTGCCCTCAGCCACCAAGCTCTTGATGGCCGGCTGCTTTTTGCGATTAAACATGATTTGCTTTTCCTATCGGTTGTCTGTGCACTCACAGCTTGAGGGTTTGCGTCGCACGCACCAATTGCCCGGCCATCACTTTGGCGGTCACGCTGTGAATGACCACGTTGGCTGGCACGGGGTAGACCCCTTCAAACCGCGCGTATTGTTTCACGACCACAGGTTGACCGCCACCAGGCAAGTTGGCCGACCAAGCCCGTCCATCCATGAGGCCGGAAAAACTGATTTCAAGCCGCCCGCTGAAAGCCGCCGGATTTTTGGTCGCCTGAATCACCAGCACCTGCCATGTCAGTTCACCATTGGCTTGCAATTCGGCCTGCAAGCCCCTAATGGAAGGGCCCACAGCGCCAGTTGCTGGAATCAGGCGTTCAAAAAAACCCAGGTCACTTTTAAGGCGCTGGTTTTCCGCCTCCAGTTGCCGATTCAGCGCCACCAATTTTTCTTGTGCCACCTTTTCAGCCATCAGCAGGGTGTCGACCGTGTTGGAAACCGAGCGGGCTTGGTCTCGCTCGCCCTGCACGATCACCAACTGATCCTGCAAAGACTGGTTTTGCAGCCGCACCTGCTGTAATTGTTCTTTTGTACCCCGATCCAAGCCCGCAATGTCTTTGCCAAACTCAAATGCCCACATGGCAATGGCGGCACAGAACCCAGCCACGATAGCCAGCACAACCCAGCGAAACGGCCAGGGCAAGGCGCTACGCACCGCCATGCGTGGGGCACTGATCGTCAACCGGCGCATCAACAGACGAAGTCGCATAGGCCGCTGATCCTTTACTTCTTAAAACGCAAAAACCGCCCGGAGGCGGTTTGAACAGGGCTGCACAAATGCTGAGATTTGCGTAGCAAGGAGACAACAGGCAAGACGCAAAACGCCACAAGGCTGATGCCTTGTGAGTAGTTGCAACGCGGCATGGTGTCTGCCCAGTCGAAAAACTTAGCGCTTGGAGAATTGTTTGCGGCGACGAGCACCGTGCAAACCGACCTTTTTACGTTCAACTTCACGCGCGTCACGTGTCACAAAGCCGGCTTGGCTGAGCGCCGGTTTGAGCGTGGCATCGTAGTCAATCAAGGCGCGGGTAATGCCGTGGCGCACCGCACCGGCTTGACCCGACTCACCGCCGCCTGCCACATTGACCATGATGTCAAAGGTTTCAGCGTGGTTGGTCAGCATCAGGGGCTGCTTGCAGATCATGATCGAGGTTTCGCGGCCAAAGAAGTTTTGAATGTCTTTGCCGTTAACGACGATTTGGCCGGAGCCTTTTTTCAGGAAAACACGGGCGACGCTTGATTTGCGACGGCCGGTACCGTTGTTCCATTCACCAATCATTTAAAGCTCCTTAAAGTACCAACACTTTGGGTTGCTGGGCAGTGTGCGG
>MNXW01000321.1 GCA_001871515.1 Comamonadaceae bacterium CG2_30_57_122 | reverse complement strand
TCGCCTCGCTGCACCTGTATTTACAACCGTCGCGCGTGGAAGGTTTCTGCATCGCCGTGCATGAAGCGATGCAGGCAAGCCTGCCCGTCATCGCCTCGGCGGTGGGGCAAATTCCCTATACACTGGAACACGGGCGCAGCGGCTGGCTATTGCCGCCGGGTGACGTCAGCGCGCTCGCGAATGCGCTGGAAGAAGCCTTGAGTCACCCGGAGAATCTTGCCGCCATGGGCAAAGCCGCGCGCGCGAGGGTCATGCCGCTTTACAGTGCGGATGCATTCATGTGTGCGGGAGCATCCATACTTGAGCGACTTCATGCGCGGGCTGTGCCTATCAACACTTTTCGCACTAATCTTTGAAACCATTTTTGGAGCCATAATAATGTTGGGTCGAATAAGCTGGATTATTTATCGCAGATTTTTATTGGCCAACAAATTAACTGGATTTTGGGCTCACTGGTCTGCCAAAATTGACGTAACTTCAAAATTTCATGGCTATAACAAAATTTACAAAAAATCTAAAGTTTTGAATTCATCTCTCGGTATCTGTACATATATGGCAGCGGGAGGATCAATTAAGCTTACTGATGTTGGATCGTTTTGTAGTATTGGTCCTCAAGTAATTATAGGCGGTTTAGGTTCGCATCCAACGAATTGGATATCCTCACACCCTATTTTTTACTCACCATATAAGCAATGCGGGGTGACTTTTTGCACCGATTCAATTTTTGAAGAGTTGAAACGAACTCAAATCGGAAATGATGTTTGGATTGGCGCCAGAGCAATTGTACTTGATGGAATAAGTGTTGGGGATGGCGCCGTCATTGCAGCAGGTGCTGTCGTAACCAATGATGTGCCACCGTATGCAATTGTTGGAGGAGTGCCGGCCAAACTGATTCGATATCGTTTTGAAGATGATGTTATTCAGGAACTGCTCAAATGGAAATGGTGGAATTTGTCGCTTGATGATATCCAGAAAAATGCACCTCAATTCATTTCACGGGATAGATGGATTGTTGACGATATAGTGCACATTTCGACCTTGATAACCAGAAATAAAAAGAAAATTAAATGATGTACGTATGTGCATACTATATAGCGGCCTTTAAAAAATGACACAGATAGCCAAGGTTCGTTCGAATAATTATTTGCGCCAAATCAAATCAACGGTGGTCTATAAAGCGGTTGCTGTTGTTGCATCGTATATTGCCGTACCGATGATGATTCATTATCTCGGCCAAGAGAAGTTTGGGATATGGTCAACTCTGCTCTCCATCATTTCATGGATTGTATTTTTTGATTTAGGTGTTGGCCATGGTTTGCGCAACAAGATTACTGAATTTCTTGCCAAAAATGCAAGAGAGGAGGCGGCGAGTTATATCGCATCTGGTTACACTTTGATTGGTCTGCTTGCCATGGGATTGTGGATCATCCTGATGGCCGTTTCTTTTTTTATTCCATGGCAGATCGTATTCAACACAAATGTGCTGTCGGAAGAAGATTTGAGCCTCACCATGCAGATAACAGCGTCCTTCATTCTTTTCAATTTTTGGATCGGACTGATTACCGCGTTGCTTAATGCGGTGCAGAAAAATTCATTGCTTGCTTTAAGACAAATGATTTCCAATGTATTGGTGCTTGTATTGATCTGGATTTTGTCGCGCACCACGAATGCTTCATTGCCGCTTTTGGGGGTGGTTTATGGTGTTTCTTTGATACTAGCGAATCTGTTGTTAAGCGGTTGGTTTTTTCGTACATATAACGATCTGAAACCTCATTTTTTCATAGAGAAAAAGCACATTCGAACTTTGCTCGGTGTGGGGTCGCAATTTTTGATCATTCAGATTGCCATGCTCGTCATTTTTACAACCGATAAAATATTGATCACGCAGCTTATTGGCCCGGCATCAGTTACGGCATATGATGTGGTTTTTAAATTATTTGGAATAATTACATTCCTCCATGGGTTAATTTGTTTTCCATTGTGGTCAGCTTACGCTGATGCTTATCATCGGAATGACATGGCGTGGATTAAGAACATGCTAAATAAGCAAATAAAAATTTTCGTTGTTTTTTGGTTCGCGGTCGCTGCATTGATTTTCCTTGCTAAGCCAATCGTCGCTCTTTGGATTGGACCAAACATTGAATTTTCTGATTCATTAGTGCTGGTGATGGGGATCTATGTATTGATCGCTGCGTGGCTTAATATATTTACAATGTTCGTTAATGGTATCGAGGCAATCAAACCACAGCTCTATACATTGATTTTTGGCATGATTATGAATATTCCACTGTCTTTTTATTTTGTGCGCTATATGAATCTAGGGGTGAGCGGGATTGTCATAGGAACTATTTTTAGTTTGTTGCTCGCAGCTATAATCGTACCCATTCAATCTTTTAGAATTTTGCGTGTAAGGGTGTAACGTTTAGCTGGACATGTCTGGAATTTCGAAAAAAGTTGTCTAACACCTGTGAACGAGTCCATTTGCCTTTGTATAGCATTTCGTACATTGGAGTCTGTGCGCTGGCGGCCAACCCAAGAACTGAGTTGAATGCTGACATCGGATTGAAACGAAACAAAAACTTATTGAGATTCGCTTACAGCCCCAGGAATGAAGCCGGTGATCAATATATGGTCATAATAGAACTGCACACCACACCATTCAGGTTTTGTGTGTAACTATTGACCAATTGAGGTTCCATGATTGCGCCTCATCAAGCAGGAGTGTTACTTGTTGGGTTACGGCTTTACCAACTTAAGTCCAACAGTGCTCACAGATAGCTGAACAGCGGTGTCGAATAACCTTAACGCTGATAGCAATCTATCATACTGTCAAACGCAGATCAGCAAACGCAGCGCAAACAGCATCAATTTGCGCTGTGGTATGAGCTGCGCTGACGCTACAGCGAATGAGTGATACGCCGTTTGGTGTAACTGGCGGCAGCATCAGGTTGCTATAGACACCGTGATGCAACAGATCTTTCCAGAATTTCAGCGCCTCAATCCTGCCCTCAATCACCACAGCGACAACCGGGCTCGGTGGTGCACCAAGTGTGTAACCCAGCGCCGTCAAGCCCGCATGAAGATGCTTGGCATTGTCATGCAGACGTTGGCGCAGCTGGCTACCAGAGGCGAGCTTCCGTAGCGCGCTGCGGGTCGATGCAATCGTTGCAGGTGATGGCGATGCAGTAAATATATAGGGTCGACTGGAGTATCGAATCAGGTCTAGTTCGACAAGATTACTCACGCAAAAGCCACCGGCACTGCCTAGACTTTTGCTGAAGGTTCCCATAATAAAGTCCGCATCAGCCATGACATCCAACTCTTCGACCAATCCGCGACCTCGTTCACCTAGCACCCCCAACGAATGAGCCTCGTCGACCATCAGATAGCAGCCAAACTCGCATTTGACAGCAGCAATCTCCTGCAATGGAGCATGGTCACCAAGCATGCTGTAAATGCCTTCCACTACGATCAATGCATCTGCGGCACGCGCACCAAGGCGACGCAAGCGCTTGGCTAGATCTTGTGCATTGTTATGGCGAAATCGAATTGTTTCGGCTCCGCCCAGACGACAACCGTCGTAAATACTGGCATGGCAATCTGCATCGAGCAGCACCACATCGCCGGGCCCAACAAGCGCCGCCAACAGGCCGAGATTGGCTTGGTATCCGGTAGAAAACACAATGGCATCACGCTTTTCATAAAAGGCAGCGAGCTCCTGCTCTAATTTGCGATGTCCAGAGTAGCTCCCATTGGCCATTCGAGAACCGGTTGTGCCAGTGCCCTCAAATTCGAGTGCAGTTCGCGCAGCGGCAATGCATTCGGGATCAAAGGTCAGACCAAGATAATTATTGGTTCCCGCTAATATGGTGTGTCGGCCGTTAATGAGTCCTTCGGTTGGCGAAATGATGCGCTCAATTTGAACACCGAAAGGATCGATGCCCAAGGTTTCGAGTTCGCGCCGATTAGCTGCTAAGGCCTGAAACTTGTCAAAAATTCCCATTAATTTTCCATTATTCAGATTGAGTAATTTTTTCAATTTGCATCGCTAGATCCCTAACAGTCTTCACGTCCGGCAGAATGCTCACTGGAATGGAGATGTCAAAGCGGTCTTCGATGGTCAGTAAAAGTTCCATGATCTGAAGCGAATCGAGATTCAAATCACCGACCAACTCAGTGTTTTCGTCCACATCAATACGCCCTTTTGTAAACAAAGCCAAACCATCATAAAGATTGGAGAGGATGCGCTGGTATTCCACCATAAATTTCCTTGTTATGCTGCTGGTTTTTGGTCAAAAATGCTCGCTAGACCTTGCGCAAGTCCTATCGCTGGCTGCCATCCGGTACGCCGCGAAAACTCAAAATTGTCGCATACCCAGTCAGGATGAATGAGTTCCCTTATTTTTCCTGGAGTTAGCATTGGCGCGTAGCCAAATACCCGAGCAGAAATCGTATTCGCAAATGCACCAAGAGAAAGCATTGAAACGGGGACTGGCAGGCGACGCACAGGTTTCCCTGCGCACAGTACACGTGCACCAATTGTCAATACCGTGTCCCAGTCGTAGCCACCCTTTTTCCCATCATGCAGTTCGAAGGTTTGACCATCGCAACCATCTGTAGCTAGCCAGTGCATCACTGCGTTTGAAAGGTCTTCAACATAAATCAAGGAAAATCGGCCATATGCCCCCATAGGTAATGGGACAAACCCTTTGGCGATGCAGCGGAACAAAGGCAGTAACTCACGATCCCCAGGGCCAAACACCGCAGATGGGCGAAAAATCGTCCACCGCAGGTTTTTAGAGACCGCTTTTACAGCGCATTCTCCGCGCCATTTACTGCCCGCGTAATGGGAAAGATCAGGCTCGCGAGCGGCCAGAGAAGAGATAAGTAAAAAGCGCGGCATCTGCGGTTGAGATGCTGCAGCTAGAGCCACGCGCTGGGCGCCGCGTTCGTTGACCTCGTCAAAATCAGTGCGACATGTGCCTCGAACGACGCCTGCGCAATGAATGACAGCTTGCGTCCCAGCAACAAGAGCATTCAGGGCTTCTTGATTTTCAAGATTTCCAGGGAACCATTGAACACCAGGCAAACTTTGAAGAACACGCCCTTTTTGAGGGCGGTACAAGGCACGCACACGCCATCCTGCGGCTGTCAATTGCGAAATAAGTGCAGCGCCGATGAATCCAGTGGCTCCGGTGAGCGCCAAGACTGAATTTGTTTGCATTACAGGCAAGCCGCGACCGAAGTCATCGACTTGAAGCAACATTAATGAGGCAACGCTTTTTGTCAACCACTGACCAGCATCATGGCAGGCGGTTGGGAATGATTGGCTTGCTGTCGCTCTTGCAAATCAACTGCTATGTCCTTGATTTCCAATCTTCGCAGGTAGTCATCCCGTGCTGCCGACCTCGTCAGTTTGCCTGACGAGGTGCGTGGCAAGGTATGTTTGGGAACCAATTCAATTAAACAGTTGATTCCCAGTTCCTCATAAATTTTACGATGTAGTCGATGAGTCAATAAACGACTCTCTTGCGCATCTGTAATATTGCATTGCACGACCACCACAGCTACATCAGCGTCATCCGGTCCGGGTACACAAAATGCTGACACGTCCATAGATCGCAGTTCAGGTTCTTTCACCACAATATGCTCGATGTCTTGAGGCCAGATATTGCAGCCATTAATAATGATCATGTCTTTGTGTCGACCGGTCACCACAATGCTTCCTTCAACCAGATATCCCAGATCGCCAGTATCAAGCCAACCGTCTGTCGACAGCACCTTGCGCGTTTGTTCCGGTTTTTTGAAATATCCCGACATGACGCTCGGTCCGCGTACTTTTATCCGGCCAACATGAAGATCAGGCAGCACGTTTTCGTGATCATCGCGAATGCTTACCTCATGTCCAGGCAGCGGTGCTCCACAGCGAACGAAGCCGGTCACACGACTCGTCTGAGCATTGGGAGGGTTAACTCGCAAATGCTTTGCAAGGTAATCAGCATCAACCCAATCAACAATTACGCCTTGATTTAATGGTGAAAAACTGATGGCCACCGAACTCTCGGCCATGCCATAGCATGGAACAAAGGCGCGCGGATCGAAACCAGCCGGAGCAAGCAATTTGGAAAAGCGGTCTGTCAGCTCAGTATGTATGGGCTCGGCTCCGATACCCGCAAACCGCCACGCGCTCAAATCGTATTGGGCAACATCCTCGGGACGGATTCGGCGTGAACACAACTCATACCCAAAAGGCGGACTGGCTGAGATAGTAGCCCGTGTGATGGATAGCAATTCGAGCCAACGTCGCGGTCGCATGGCGAAGTCACGCGTATCAAGATAATCGATTGAACGTTGTGTTGCAACAGACATCAACATGCAGCCGACTAGCCCCAGATCATGGTAGAAAGGTAGCCATGAAAAGCAACGGTCATGGGATTGAATGTCAATGCCATGGTTGGCCACGCCGACCAAGTTGTTGAGCACGGTTTCTTGTGTGATAACTACGCCCCGCGGAAAACTGGTGCTGCCTGATGTGTACTGAAGATAAGCAATTTCAGTTGGACTACTGGGTTGCAAATCAATCTCTTTCTCGGTCAATTCATCAAGTGCAGAAGGAGTTCCTATGAAGTTCAATCTGATGTCTAAAGCTGATTCACGCAACAGAGGCAAAAAGTGGCTTGAAGCTATCGCAACTGAGGCGCCGCAACCTCTTAACAAGCTTCGCAAACGGCTGACATAAGCCTCGTGTCCACCGAGATTAAGAGAGGCCGGCAAGGCCACTGGTACCAGACCAACATACTGGCAGGCGAAAAATAAGCGTAAAAAATCAGAATTGGTTTCTGCAACGACTGCGACCCGTGCACCTCTCTTTAAATTTAGAGATACCAGGCGACGAGCCAGCTTTAAAGCTTGCAGACGCAGTGTTCGATACGGCAGCACTGCCGCCAATTTGCCACGACCAGAATAGAAGTTCGCACCTGTTTCGCCCAGAGCCGCATAATCTAATGCTTCCGTCAAGGTGGCAAAATCTGCACGGCGCAGAGGCAGTGAGTTCTCCGTTGGGGTTGGCAACGGAGTAAATTTAACATCTGGCATTTTCAATTTGAATCCCCGTAAAATATTCGCTGACGCATGTAGGGCGGACTACACCTCAGATTGGGGCACGACTATAACCGATAGCCCCGATAATGATCATCAGACTTGATCTGATGGCTTCTATGGTGGTTGACTTTTTCCGAAACAATCACCTGGCTCGTAAATCATATTGATCTGTTAAAACAATGCGTTTTTCGCGTGTTGTTGCCACAAAACAACTTTGTTCCCCTGATTTGGAAGTTTAGTCGTCGCTCTCGGCAGAAACTTACAACCGGGCAACGACAAAACGGTTTAGTGCAGTTGGCACTTGGCTTGGGAAGGATGTGCACTCAGATATAATTTGTTCTAGGTGAGACTGACGTCAGGCTTACCGACTCTCAGTCCAAAATGGATTCATCCGGGGTGTGCATGAAAAAGTTTTTCCCTTTTCATAAAGGACTGGGGGAGTAGCAGGTCTTTATCTACCAGATGCCCTAAATCACCAATGAATTCAAACTCCACATCGAGCGTTTTATATCCATTGCGCGTCATTCCGGTTGTTGGTAAGGTGGCTTTAGATCAGTTCATTCGGATCCCCGACATGATTCTCGGAGCTGACCCGGCCTGGATATCGCCGCTTTTGATTGAAAGGCGCATGCATCTTTCAGAGAAGAGCAATCCCTTTTTTCAGCACGCACGATGGCAGGCATGGATCGCTTGGCGCGGCACGCAACCCGTGGGGCGGATCAGCGCCCAAGTTGACACACTGCATCTGGAGCGGCATAACGACGCAACGGGTTACTTTGGGATGCTGGATGCCGAAGACCAGCAAGAAACTTTCGCGGCTCTGATCAGTACCGCTGAACATTGGCTGCGCGATCAAGGCATGCAGCGCGTGCGCGGACCTTTTAACCTCTCGATCAATGAAGAAATGGGGCTGCTTGTCGACGGTTTCAACTCGCCTCCGGTATTCATGATGGGGCATGCCCTGCCGTACTACAAAGAGCGCCTCGAACAATGCGGATATTCAAAGGCGAAAGATACGCTGGCATACATGATTGCTCCCGATTTCGAAGCGCCTGCCGTCATGCGGCGTCTAGTCACCGCGTCCGCACATCGCGTGCGGGTTCGTCCGCTTGATCGGAAACGTTTCGACGAAGAAATAGCTCTGCTGCGAGACATATTCAATGATGCCTGGTCGGAAAACTGGGGTTTTGTGCCATTCACTGCCGCCGAGTTTCACGATGTTGGCCAAAACCTTCGTTTTCTTGTCGCCCCGGAGTTGATACAGATTGCGGAAGTCGACGGCGAGGCTGCTGCCTTTATCGTCGCCCTTCCCAACGTCAACGAGGCGATACGCGGACTTAATGGCAGACTTTTTCCGACCGGTTGGCTGAAGCTTCTGTGGCGTCTCAAAGTGCGCTTTCCCAGTACCGCGCGTGTACCGTTGATGGGTGTCAGGCGCAAATTTCAACGCACCCGTTTAGGAACAGGACTGGCGTTTCTTATTATTGACGCGGTACGAACGCACTTGCATAGTCGCGGAGCCAAACAGATCGAACTGTCCTGGATTCTGGAGGACAACGCAGGCATGCGGAACATTATTGAGTTGATTGGTGGCCACGCCTACAAGCGTTATCGTGTTTATGAGCGGCAACTGAACAATGCTGGAGCTACGGTTAACGGCGTTGCACCTGCCAACAGCGCTCCTGTATGATCAGACAGCGGTTGAGTAAGCTTGTTTCGCGAAGCCGTATGCCATGCTGCCTATTGAAATTTGCAATAGCATCCCGCTTGGGTTCTGACCAACTTCAAGATCCGGGAATACCATCTTTCCAATGTCCAATTTGCTTCAAATAGCTCAATGACCACAAATTCTGCCCCCCCCAAACCGCTGTCAGGCACACCTGCCGCAGGAACAGCGCGCGGTTGGCACAAGCACCGTTTCATGGTGATATTGATGCTTGTTGCGGCAGTGGTGGGAGGAGCGGCCTGGTATGCCAGTTTCCGTAAGGTCGACGCGGCGACAGCGGCTAATCAACAAGGGGCGCAAGAGACAAAAAGCCGGGATGATTCATTACCTCGCGCGACACCTGTCTTAGTTGCGCCCGCTCGCAAGGGCAGTCTCGACATTTATCTGTTTGCACTTGGCACAGTGACACCGATTAACTCGGTTGTCGTCCGCCCCAGCGTGGATGGTCAGATCATGAACATTGCGTTTAAAGAGGGGCAATGGATTAAGTCAGGTGATTTGCTTGCTCAAATCGACTCTCGCCCGTTTGAGGTGCAACTGATGCTCGCCACAGGACAATTGGCGCGAGATCAGGCGCTGCTCGATAACGCACAGGCCGATCTTGAACGTTATCGCACATTGCTTGCTCAGGATTCAATTTCTGGCCAGTTGGTCGATACCCAGAAGTCACTGGTACGCCAATACAAGGCAGCAGTGCAGGCCGACCAGGCCGCAGTTGACAATGCAAAGCTGCAGCTCGCGAATACCCGAATCATCGCGCCGATCAGCGGTTGGGTGGGGCTGCGCCAGATTAGTCCGGGCAACATCGTGCACGCTGCAGATGCTAACGGCATCGTGGTCATTACCCAGTTACAGCCCGTCGGGGTTGTGTTCACCATTCCGGAAGATGCGTTGCCGCGCGTGATGAAGCGACTGCGCAGCAGTGCTCGCATCCCGGTTGATGCTTACGACCGTGCCCAGAAAGAAAAACTCGGAAAAGGCCGGTTGCTGGCCGCAGACAACCAGATCGACGTCGCTACAGGTACCATCAAGCTCAAGGCAGAATTTCCTAACGCTGACGGCGCACTCTTTGCCAACCAGTTTGTCAATGTCAGGATGCCTGTAGAAACGCGCATCAAGGCGACGCTGGTGCCGACGGCAGCAATCCAGCGTGGCGCAGCTGGCACGTTTGTGTATGTCGTTAAAGAAGATTTGACGGTTGCCGTGACTCCAGTTAAAACTGGACCCACCCAAGATGAGACCACCGTGATTGACGACGGTGTTTCTGAAGGCGCAATGGTCGTCATCGACGGTGCTGACCGCCTGCGCGAGGGGACGAAAGTAGAGATCATCTCGCGTGAACCGCTTGCTAAAAGTGGTGTCTGAGCGTGCAGGCCGCCACATAGCCTGGTCATGAATTTATCGCGTCCGTTCATTGTCCGTCCGATAGCAACTTCGTTGCTGATGGTGGCCATTCTGCTTGTTGGTCTGTTCGCTTACAGGGTGTTGCCGCTGTCGGCGCTGCCCAAATTTGATTACCCAACGATTCAGGTAGTGACCCTTTATCCTGGCGCGAGTCCGGAGGTGGTGACTTCAACAATCACTGCGCCACTCGAACGACAGTTTGGCCGGATGCCTGGCCTGAACCAGATGTCCTCGACAAGCTCAGGCGGGGCGTCAATCATCACACTGCGGTTCAGTCTGGATCTGGCGCTTGATGTTGCCGAGCAAGATGTGCAAGCGGCCATTAACGCGGCTACCAACCTGCTGCCGCCGGACCTGCCCCAGTTGCCGATCTACAACAAGGTCAACCCCGCCGATACCCCGATCATGACGCTGGCCTTGATCTCGCCCACGATGCCATTGCCAGAAATTCGGCGTCTGGTTGATACCCGGCTTGCAGCCAGTATTTCCCAGTTGTCTGGTGTCGGGCTCGTCAGCATTAGCGGCGGACAGCGACCCGCCATCCGCATCCAGGTTAATCCCAAGGTTCTTACCGCCTACAACCTTTCATTGGAAGATGTGCGCATTGCAATCAGCAATGCCAACTCGAACCAGGCTAAAGGAAGCTTTGACGGGCCCATGCGCGCCTCCACCATTGATACCAACGACCAACTCAAATCGGTCGACGAATTCAAAACCATCGTCGTCGCCTATCGCAACGGCGCTGCGGTACGTTTGGCTGATGTTGCCGCAGTCTTCGATGGAGCCGAAAATTCACGTCTGGCCGCTTGGGCTGACACTTCGGCAGCGGTTATTGTCAACATCCAGCGCCAACCCGGAACCAACGTTATTGAAGTGGTTGATCGCATCAAGCAGTTGTTGCCACGACTCAAGGCATCGCTGCCACGCGCAGTCGATGTTGTCATACTGACAGACCGCACAGAGACCATTCGCTCATCCGTACGCGATGTGCAGTTTGAGTTGCTTCTGGCGGTGGCGCTCGTGGTGATGGTCATCTTTTTGTTTTTGCGCAACGTGGCGGCAACTCTGATTCCGGGCGTAGCCGTCCCGCTGTCGCTTATCGGCACGTTTGCTGTGATGCACCTGGCCGGTTTCTCGATCAACAATCTCACGCTGATGGCGCTCATCGTTGCGACTGGTTTTGTGGTGGACGATGCCATTGTGATGATTGAGAACATCATGCGTCACATCGAGGCTGGCGAACCGCCGTTAAAAGCGGCTATCAAGGGCGCACGTCAAATCGGCTTCACCATCGTCTCGCTGACGCTGTCGCTGATTGCAGTACTGATTCCTCTATTATTTATGGGCGATGTGGCAGGTCGCCTGTTCCATGAATTTGCAATCACCCTGTCCGTCGCCATCCTGATTTCTGCAGTGGTGTCGCTGACATTGACCCCAATGATGTGTGGGCGGCTTTTAAGACACGTGCCGCAGCAAAATCAGGGGCGTTTTTTTATAAAGAGTGGCGAATGGTTTGACCTGGTGGTTGCCCGCTATGGGCGCATGTTGAAGTGGGTGTTTGACCGGCAGGCCTTGACCCTGCTGGTGGCACTGGCCACACTGGCGTTGACGATCCTCTTGTATGTTGTCATACCCAAAGGTTTCTTTCCAATCCAGGACACTGCTGCGATTCAGGGCATTTCTCAGGCACCGGCCAGCATCTCGTTTGCGGCCATGGCCGAGCGGCAGCAGGCACTTGGCCGTGTGATTCTGCGCGACCCGGCGGTACAAAGCCTGTCTTCGTTTATTGGTGTGGACGGCAGCAACCCTACGCTCAACAGCGGGCGTTTCTTGATCAACCTCAAAACCTTATCTCAACGCAGTGACAGTGCAAGTGAAGTGATTCAGCGCTTGCAGGTCTCACTCACCCAGGTTGAGGGGATCAAGCTCTACATGCAACCAGTGCAAGATCTCACGATTGAAGATCAGGTCAGCCGCACTCAATATCAGCTATCCCTTACCAATGCAGATGCCGAAGTGCTGCGTCAATGGGTGCCGCGACTGGTGGAGCGGCTGCGTGCCGAGCCACTCCTGTCGGATGTGATCAGTGACCAGCAAGAAGGCGGACTGCAGGCGCGCGTCGAAATTGACCGCGACCTTGCGGGTCGCTTCGGCATTACGCCAACGGCCGTCGACAACGCTTTATATAACGCGTTTGGGCAACGGCAAGTGGCAACCCTTTTTACTTCGACCCATCTGCAGCGCGTTGTACTTGAGGTCAAGCCCGAATTCCGCGCCGGTATTGACGCATTGGGCAATGTTTACATCAATGCAACAAATATTGCACCATCGCTAGATGCAACGGCTCGAAATCCGTTACAACAAATTCCGCTGTCGTCGATTGCCCGGGTGAGTGAGCACACCACGCCGCTGGTTATCACGCGCATCGACCAATTTCCGGCATCGACCATTTCGTTCAATCTTGCACCAGGCGCATCACTGGGCGAAGCGGTCAAGGCGATTGAGGCGGCGCAGCGCGAGCTTGGGCTGCCAGCCAGCGCGCAGATGAAATTCCAAGGCTCGGCGCTGGCATTTCGCGCGTCGCTAACGAGCCAGTTGTGGCTGATTCTGGCCGCGATTCTCACCGTTTATATCGTGCTAGGCGTACTTTACGAAAGTTACATTCACCCGGTCACGATCCTGTCCAGCCTGCCGTCCGCCGGGGTCGGTGCCCTGCTCGCGTTGATACTGTCAGGTAACGAACTTAACGTCATTTCGATCATCGGCATCATCCTGCTGATCGGTATTGTCAAAAAGAACGCCATCATGATGATTGACTTTGCGCTCGATGTGCAGCGCGAACAGGGTTTGACACCGCGCGATGCCATTTATCAGGCTTGCCTGCTGCGCTTTCGCCCGATCATGATGACGACCATGGCTGCCCTGCTGGGCGCACTACCGCTGATGATTGGCTGGGGTGTGGGCTCGGATCTGCGCCATCCGCTGGGCGTGACCCTGGTTGGAGGATTAATCGTTAGCCAGGTGCTGACCCTGTTCACCACGCCAGTGATCTATCTTGCTTTCGAGCGGCTGGCGCATCCCACATCGGCAAGGCGAAACGACAGGCAACCGTCATGAACCTTTCCGCGCCGTTCATTGAGCGTCCGGTTGCGACCTCGCTCCTCACCCTCGGTTTGGTGTTGTTAGGCGCGCTTGCTTTTCTGCTGCTGCCGGTCTCGCCACTCCCGCGCGTGGACATACCAACCATCAAGGTTTCGGCAACCCTACCGGGAGCCAGTCCAGAAACCATGGCGGCAGCGGTAACTCTTCCACTTGAGCGTTCGCTGGGACGTATCGCCGGCATCACTGAAATGACTTCCAGCAGCGCACTCGGCTCAACGCGCATCGTGCTGCAGTTCGATCTGAATCGCGATATCAATGGTGCCGCGCGGGACGTACAAGCGGCGCTCAATGCGGCCAGCAGCTTGCTGCCGTCAGGCTTGTCAGCCAATCCTGGCTATCGAAAAGTAAACCCGGCCGATGCACCTGTCATGATCTTGGGGTTGACCTCTGACACCCTGTCACAGGGGCAGATGTACGATGTTGCTTCTACCATCATTGCACAGAAGTTGTCGCAACTCAGGGGCGTGGGTGAGGTTGAGATCGGTGGCAGTTCACTTCCAGCGGTAAGGGTTGACCTCAATCCCGAGGCGTTGCACCAATACGGTGTTGGATTTGATAACGTTCGCAAAGCCATTGTCGCCTCCAACTCAAATCTGCCACAAGGTGCGCTGGAAGACGAAAAACGTCATTGGCAAATAGCTACAAATGGCCAGGCTCGCGTGGCTGCCGACTACATGCCGGTGATCGTTGGCTATCGCAGCAGTGGTTCGACAGTGCAACTGGCTGATGTCGCCGAGGTCGTTGACTCGGTGCAGGATTTGCGCAATGCAGGTTCGGCTAATGGCACGCCTGCAGTGTTGGTGATCATCAGGCGTGAGTCCGATGCCAACATCATCGACACGGTGGATCGCGTGACCAAACTCTTGCCGTCGTTGCGAGCATCCATTCCAGCTGCACTCAATGTCGCGGTGATGATGGAGCGTACCTCAACTGTGCGTGCCTCGCTGCGCGATGCTGGTTACACGCTGGCACTGGCAGTGGTGTTGGTGGTGTTGGTGGTGTTACTGTTCCTGCGCAATGGCCGCGCTGCGCTCATTCCCAGCATTGCGGTGCCGGTGTCTTTGATTGGCACTTTTGCCGTGATGTATCTGCTGGACTACAGTCTCAACAACCTCTCACTGATGGCGCTTACCATTGCGGTCGGCTTTGTCGTTGACGATACCATCGTAGTCCTTGAGAATGTCTCGCGCCATATAGAGAACGGTGTCCCCGCCAAACAAGCCGCCCTGACTGGTGTCAGGGAAGTCGGCTCAACGGTATTGACAATGTCCCTGGTGCTCATTGCCGTTTTCATTCCAATGCTTTTCATGGGGGGGTACGTAGGACTGTTCGTGCGTGAGTTTGCGGTCACACTGGCGGTGGCCATTCTGATCTCGCTGGTGGTCGCACTCACCACCGCGCCGATGCTGTGCGCCCAATTACTCAAACCCGTCCGGGTCAAGCGCCGCCATGGCCGACTTTACCAATGGAGCGATCGCGGATTTGACGCACTGTTGCGAGCTTATGAGCGCAGTTTGACTTGGACACTCAGGCATGCGCGGCTCACGATGCTTCTGCTGCTACTCACCATTTGCCTGAATGTCTATCTCTACGTGGTGATTCCAAAGGGGTTTTTTCCGCAGCAGGACACTGGCCAGCTCACTGGACGCATTCAAGGTGACCAAAGTATTTCATTTCAGTTGATGCAAAAAAAACTCGCCACTTTCATCAATATCGTGCGTGCTGACAGCGCAGTCGAAAATGTGGTGGGTTATACCGGTGGTGCCCAGCGCAACACCGGGTCGCTGTTTGTGACGCTCAAACCACTGTCCGAAAGGAAAGAAAGCGCCGACAAGATCGTGACTCGCTTGCGTGCCCAACTTGCCAGCGAATCGGGTGTCACCATCATTCTCAGTCCAGTGCAAGACATTCGTGTTGGTGGACGCCAGAGCCGTTCTTCGTACCAATACACCATCCAAGCTGATGACCTTGATGTACTGAAACTGTGGGAGCCCCGAATTCGCAGGGCACTGGCGCAACTACCAGAGTTGCTTGATGTGGACACCGACGACCAAAGCAAAGGGCTACAAACCTCGCTTGTCGTTGATCGCGACGCGGCAGCGCGTCTGGGCATCAGCTTCAAGCAAATTGACTCTGTTCTAAATGATGCATTTACCCAAAAATCGGTCTCCACCATTTATAAGCCACTCAACCAGTACCATGTGGTGATGGGTGTTGGCTCCGGTTATGCGCAATCTCCAGAAGCGCTTGATCGCCTACAGGTCAATACTGCGCGTGGTGAACAGGTGCCAATTTCAATGTTGGCGCGTCATGAACAAGCCGAAACTTCTATCATCGTCAGCCACCATTCACAGCTCGTCGCGACAACGATATCGTTCAACCTTCCGCGAGGAGTTTCACTTTCCATGGCGACGCGGGCAATCGAGCGCAGCCTCCATGACATCGGGATGCCGACCTCGGTACGTGGTAGTTTTCAGGGCTCAGCACGCGCCTTTCGTGAGGTGCTTGACAGCCAGCCTCTTCTCATTCTTGCGGCCTTTCTCACACTCTATATCGTTCTTGGGGTGCTTTACGAAAGCCTGGTGCATCCTTTAACTATCCTTTCGACGCTGCCCTCCGCTGGCGTAGGCGCGTTGCTGGCCCTGATGCTGTTTCGTACCGACTTCAGCGTTATCGCCATGATTGGCATCTTTATGCTGATCGGTATCGTCATGAAGAACGCCATCATGATGGTCGACTTTGCGATCTATGCCCAACGCAGCGCTGGCGCGTCGCCTCGCAAGGCGATATTTCAGGCCTGCCTGCTGCGCTTTCGCCCCATTCTGATGACCTCACTGGCAGCACTGCTCGCTTCGATCCCGCTGGCTTTGGGCCGCGGAGACGGTGCCGAGATGCGTCAACCGCTAGGCATTGCAATCGGCGGTGGACTGATCTTGAGTCAAGTGCTGACCCTCTACACCACACCGGTCGTCTATCTTTATCTCGATCGCTTCAGCAGTTGGATGCGCAGCCTGCGACAACGCTGGCTCTCCCGCGCCGTCATTTCCTTCGCGCCCGTCACCCGGCAGATGCCATGACCACTACGAACACAACCCTGGCTCTGCGCGCCCTGGCCTTTTGCAGTCTCGCAACCATTAATACCGCCTGCACAGTGCTTGGACCGGACTACGCCAGCCCGAGTATGGAGATACCTACGGCTTATAAAGAGGCCGCCGGATTAACCATGCAAGCGCGTGAGTTATCAACCGACGGCCGCTGGTGGGAACTTTTTGGTGACACTCAACTTGATCGATTGATCTCACAAGTCGAGAAGCGCAATTACTCGCTTCAGGCCATCGCGGCACAAACACGGCAGGCTCGATCATTGGCCGAGGTAGCTCGGTCAGTACGTTTCCCAACACTGGTTGCCGGTGGCACTAACGATTTTGGCCTACTTGCTAATTGGGAGGTTGACCTGTGGGGTCGCATCCAGCGCACAGTCGAAGCCAGCGGCGCAGCCGCTCAAGCTAGCGCAGCAGACCTGATGGCGGCAAAGCTTTCGCTGCAGGCACAACTCGCGCAGAACTATTTTCAGCTACGGGTGCAGGACGCTGACATCGCCCTGTTGCGCATCACAGTCACTTATTACGAGCGATCATTGCAGATAACGCGTAACCAGTATGCGGTGGGTGTTGTTGACCGAGGTTCCATTGCACAGGCGCAGGCTCAACTCAGTACGGCGCAGGCACAGGTGCATGATGCACGTCTCGCAAGGGCGCAACTTGAGCACGCTGTTGCGGTATTGGTCGGGAATGCACCAGCCGATTTTTCCATTGCCACTGCGCCGATTGACATCAAAGTGCCTGAAGTGCCGCCCATGCTACCTGCCAACTTGCTGGAACGCCGCCCTGACATTGCCGCCGCCGAACGAAGAGTAGCCGTAGCCAATGCGCAAATTGGCGTTGCCGAGGCGGCGGCGTACCCCGCACTTGATCTTTTTGCTGGCGTGAGTATTCGTAAAGGGCTTCTGGGAGGTGCGAAAATTTTGGCACCGTTGTATGCCGGCGAGCTACCACAAGCCGGGCGTGCAAAGGCATCAGCAGCCTATGACGAGTCAGTTGCCAATTACCGGCAGATGGTACTCAATGGTTTTCGCGAAGTGGAAGATGCCCTGGCGGCGATGCAAATTCTTAATCAGGCTTCCAATGCGCAGACCACAGCGGTGCAAGCAGCCCGTAATGCGGTATCAATTGCTGAAAACCAATACCGCGCTGGCCTGGTCAACTACAAATCCGTTATCGTGGCGCAAGCTTCGGCACTCGTTAACGACCGCGCCGCGCTGAGCCTCTTGGGACGTCGTCTAGCTGCCAGCGTGAGCTTGATCAAGGCGTTGGGTGGTGGCTGGACACCCACCGCGCAAACGCTGATGGAGCCGAAAGACCAATATTGATCCGGCTTGGCCTGCAGGCACAAGTAGCCCGCCCGTCACCAGGGCATCGCCACCAGCACGCCCACACTCTTGCTGTCGGCCCAAGGCAAAAGTTGCACCCTGTTGTTGAACGCATCAGTGAAGAACCAGCCGCTGCCCGCGCCAATCGCAGCACCAGCGACCACGTCGTACCAGTGATGCTTTCTGGCATCTACGCGGGCGTAAGCAGTGAGAGTGGCAACCGCGTAAGCAGGGACTCCAACCTCCCAGCCGTAGCGACGATACAGGGTGGTTGCAGAGGCGAACGCCAAGGCTGAATGCCCCGAAGGAAAACTGTCATTGCCGCTGTTGTCCGGGCGCTGCTCTTTGATCGCCGACTTGAGCCCGAGAGACAGGCTCTCGGCAGTGCCGAGGCTATAAGCCGCCTGGCGAAAACCCTGCCAGTCGCCGCGCACCGCTGGCAGGGCAAGGGCTGAAACCGTCAGTGTATAAGCACCGACATTGCTGATATTTGACCATTGGTGGTTGTTGATTGCCTTGGCCGAGGGGGTGATACCCAACGCCAGCAAAACCATGACAAGCAGATAACGGGATTCCATGACCGGTTCCTTTGTAGAAGCTCTGAAATAACAGATAGCAACGCTAGTGGTTAAGGTAGCAACTGGAAATGTACTGCACATCCTGCCAGCCTGTTGGACTTTCGGCATCGAAGCGAAATTCGACCACAGCGAGGACAGTTTTTGCCGGATTTGCAGGCTCATAGCCCGGTCAGCAGCCAGATACGTCGTCGCGTCAACCAGTCGGCGTCGCCCGCATCCCAATCGGGCGCGTCCAACTGAGGAATCTAGATTCAAGCCGGGGTGTGTGATTTCCAAACCACGTAGCAGGTACGAACAGACCATTCTGAGGTGTCCGATTTCGCTGTGCAGACAATCGGGCGCACTTTGGGCATCCACCAACTTGGAGAAACGTTTGTCCTCAAATAGCGTCTTGGCTTGTTACCTGATGGCTTTCTTCCACTGTCAGTCTTGAACCGGATGGACGTCAAATTCCTGTCCGATTTGGGTTATGGTTCTGCCATTGCGCGGAGCCTCCAACGCTATCTTGGCTTTGCACTCTGCGTGTGGGCTTTTCGTTTCTTTGTTTCACTCACGATCCCAAATAATCCATTCGGCGGCACTTCGTGCCTGCATGATGCCTGGCGTTCGATTTGACGCCATTTTGCCCGCCCGATTGACGTCCATAGCGACGGCGATGAACGCCTTTCGGCCAGCCAAACAGCCTTGCAACTCAACTCGCCCTAGATTCACGCCCTAATGGATTATTTGGGATAATTTTGGGTTTTCCAGGATTTCAGACCATGTTAAATTTTTGTCTTAAATCCGGGATCGCACTTTACTGTGCGAGCGTTGCGAAATTCAATTACCGTGACTGTTACGGAATGGTTAAAAGGCGGTTTTGACGGCGCTGCTACACGGTACAAAACTCGGTACTGGTGGCTGTATGGTGGCTACATGACAACACCAAAGAAAAAGCCTACTATTGATTAAATAGCAGACTTTCTATGTGTTTGGCTGGTGCCGGGGTCGGAACCGCGTTCACGTTCTAAGTATTTGATTTAATTGAATAAATTTTTATCGTCAAAAAAAAGTACCGTCAAAAGTACCGTCATTTCTTTTTGTGTCTCATTTTTGACACGATTTGATCGTTGCCTGAATTGACGTGATGATACCGCGCCACCGAATCAGTCGGTTAGTGCTCTGCATGGACGCGTTCAGTACTGGGTAGTTCATATCCTGCCCCGTGGCGGCGGCGAAGCCTTGTGTTTGTGGGCGCTCCACCATGTGCTGCAACTTGTAGCGGCGCAGCTTGCGCCACCTCAAGAACGATTCTGGCTTCAGGATGCAGCGCCTCCCAAATCTGCTTG
>MNXW01000317.1 GCA_001871515.1 Comamonadaceae bacterium CG2_30_57_122 | reverse complement strand
CACCTGACGGGCCTGCGTGCGGCCATGACGCGGGTCATCAACAAGTACATTGATGACACCGAGATCGCCAAAAAAGCCAAGGTGGAAGTCACCGGCGACGACATGCGCGAAGGCCTGACCTGCGTGCTCTCGGTCAAAGTACCCGAGCCCAAATTTTCCAGCCAAACCAAAGACAAGCTGGTGTCCTCTGAGGTGCGTGGGCCGGTTGAAGACATTGTGAGCAAGCTGCTGTTTGATTACCTGCAAGAGCGCCCGAATGACGCCAAGATCATCGTCGGCAAGATCATCGAGGCCGCCCGCGCCCGCGAAGCCGCCCGCAAGGCGCGCGACATGACCCGCCGCAAGGGTGTGCTCGACGGCATGGGCCTGCCCGGCAAACTGGCCGACTGCCAGGAAAAAGACCCGGCTCTGTGCGAGATTTACATCGTCGAAGGGGACTCCGCCGGTGGCTCGGCCAAGCAGGGGCGCGACCGCAAGTTCCAGGCCATTTTGCCGCTGCGCGGCAAGATTTTGAACGTGGAAAAAGCGCGCTACGAAAAACTGCTCACCAGCAATGAAATTCTGACGCTGATCACGGCACTGGGCACCGGCATCGGCAAAGCGGGTGGGTCTACCGGCAACGACGATTTTGACGTGGCCAAGCTGCGCTACCACCGCATCATCATCATGACCGATGCCGACGTGGACGGCGCCCACATCCGCACCTTGCTGCTGACGTTTTTCTACCGCCAGATGCCCGAGCTGGTGGAGCGCGGCCACATCTACATTGCCCAACCGCCGCTGTACAAGGTCAAGGCCGGGCGCGAAGAGTTGTACCTGCAAGGCTCTACCGACCTCGACAACTTCTTGACGCGTATTGCGTTGGTCAACGCCAGCGTGCACACCGGCGGTGACAACGCCCGCGTCTTGAATGGTGAAGCCCTGGCTGATTTGGCAAGAAAACACCAGCTAGCCCAGGCGGTTATTGCGCGTCTAGCTCACTTTTTGGATGTGTCTGCGCTGCGCGCGATTGCCGATGGCGTGGCCTTGAACCTCGACACCGTAGCCGATGCCGAGGTGTCCGCCGCCGCCCTGCAAGCCTTTTTGCCAGATGCCGAGGTGGCGGGTGAATTTGATGCCCGCACCGACAAACCGATTTTGCGCATCAGCCGCCGACTGCACGGCAACATCAAAAGCAGCGTGTTGACACAAGACTTTGTGCATGGTGCCGACTACGCCACCCTGTCTGAGACCGCCAAAACCTTCAAGGGCTTGCTGGCTGCAGGCGCCCGGGTCACACGCGGTGAGGGCGAGCGCCAAAAAGAGCAAAAGGTCAACGACTTCCGTGAAGCCATGGCCTGGCTGCTGAGCGAAGCCGAACGCGCCACCAGCCGACAGCGCTACAAAGGTCTGGGTGAAATGAACCCCGAGCAGCTGTGGGAAACCACCATGGACCCGACGGTGCGCATTTTGCTCAGGGTGCAGATTGACGATGCCATTGAAGCCGACAAGGTGTTCACTATGCTGATGGGTGACGAAGTAGAGCCACGGCGTGAATTCATTGAAACCAATGCGCTCCAGGCGGGTAACATTGATATTTAGTGTTTTAGGCCTCTAGCCCTTGTTATTAAAGGGCTTGGTGCTACTATTAATATAGTGATTTGAGTACCATGACCGACAAGAAACCGTTCGAAATCGCACGTGAAACGCTCAAGCAGCTGACCACGCGCAAGCTCTCGCCGACACCGCTGAATTACCAGCGCATCTACAACGAGATTGCCGAGCTGCCCAACGAACCCGCTTTCCCGGCAGACCGTTTGCGAGACATTGCGCTGGCGTTGCCGACCAAAACACCGGGCCAGCAAAAGCAACGCGGCTTGCTTGAATCTGCCATCAACCAGCTCAACTGGGAAGGTGTCAAAAATGCCTTGATGGCCTACGGTGGCTTCAGCCCGCCCGCGCCCGTGCCCAGTGCGGGCATCCCCTTGGTAGACAGTGTTTTGCCTGCTGCAAGCAAACCGGCAGTGGCTGTGCCGTTGATAGAAGAGCCAAAAATATCTGCCCCGGCGCTGACCGCTGATTTTTTTGGTCAAATTGCCCGTCTGATTGAATACGCGCAACCCGCCCTGGGCCATGACGACGAGCGCTTTAATGAGCAAACCCAGACCCTGGTTCAAGCCCTGCGTCAGCCCGATGCCAATGCGGTTGAAGTCAAGCAGTTACTGGTCAACTACGGTCACCGGCTGTCGTTTGCCGCTGAAGATCAGGCCGAGATCAAGGCCATGCTGCTCAAGCTGCTGCATCTGATCATTGAGAACATCAGCCACTTAAGTGTGGACGATGCCTGGCTCAAGGGCCAGGCCGATGCCTTGATGGCGGTGTGTGTGCCACCCTTGAGCTTGCGCCAGCTCGACGAGGTGGAGCAGCGCCTGAAAGACGTGATCTTCAAGCAAACCGAGTCCAAAAACCGAGTGGTGCAGGCGCAGGAAGAAATGCGCCAGATGCTGGCTACCTTCATTGAGCGCCTGGCCTCCATGACCGAATCTACCAGCGGTTTTCACACCCAGATGGAAACCAGCGCCAGGCTGATCGAACAAGCCAAAACCATCGAAGAGATCGCCCCAGTGCTCAAAGAGGTGGTGTCCGCCACACGCCACATGGCGCAAGACAGCCGCAATGCCCGTGACAGCTTGCAGGGCATGAAGCAAAAGGTGGAAGCCACTGAAGTGCAAATCGCCAAACTGCACCAGGAGCTCGACCGGGTCAGCGCCCAGGCGCGCCATGATCCGCTCACCGGCGCCCTGAACCGTCAGGGTCTGGACGAAGCGGTGAACCGCGAGGTTTCCAAGGTCAGGCGCACAGAAGCGCCGCTGTGCATGGCCTTGCTGGACATCGACAACTTCAAAAAACTCAACGATACCCTGGGTCATGCCACCGGTGACATGGCATTGACCCACCTGGCGCAGGTAACCCGTGAGGTGATGCGTCCGCAGGACACCTTGGCGCGCTACGGCGGCGAAGAATTTGTGATCTTGCTGCCCGACACCCCGCTGGAACAAGGCATTGCAGCCATGACCCGCCTGCAGCGTGAACTGACCAAACGCTTCTTCATGGCTGGTACTGAAAAAGTGTTGATCACCTTCAGCGCCGGAGTGGCGCAGCTGGTGGCCAACGAGTCCGGAGCCGATGCCATCAAGCGCGCCGACCATGCCATGTACCTGGCTAAACGGGCCGGCAAAAACCGTGTGCTGGGCGGTTAAAACAGGAGGACACCGTGACCTATTTGCTGCTTGGTTTGAGCTTGTTTTTGGCCGTGCATTCAGTTCGCATGTTTGCAGATGGCTGGCGCAACCGTGCCCGAGCCGCCTGGGGCGTTCAGATGTGGCGTGCGGGCTACGCAGTGTTGTCGCTGCTGGGTTTGGCGCTGATCGTGTGGGGATTTGGCCTGGTGCGCCAAAACCCGGTGCAACTGTGGAGTCCGCCGATGGTGCTGCGCCACGCTGCGTCCCTGCTGACTTTCTTGGCGTTTGTACTGTTGGCCGCCGCCTACGTGCCGGGCAACCAGATCAAAGCCCGCTTGCACCACCCCATGGTGGCAGGGGTCAGTCTGTGGGCGTTTGCGCACCTGCTGGCCAACGGCAATCTGGGCCACCTGGTGCTGTTTGGTTCTTTTTTGGTCTGGGCAGTGCTCAGTTTTGTGGTGGCGCGCAAACGCGACCGGCTGGAAGGTACGCATTACCCCGCAGGGCAAAGCGGTGCCACTGGCATCACCGTCGCCATCGGCCTGGCGTTATGGCTGGCCTTTACCTTGTGGCTGCACGGCTTGCTGATTGGTGTGCGACCGTTTGGCTAAAAGCCACTGACTTATTTAATGTTCATGAACCACTGGATCATGTACTTGGCCACAAACCCGACCATGCCAAACGCTAAACCCAGCATCATCACAAAAAAACCAAACTTGCCGGCCTTCGACTCCCATGCCAGCTGGCCAATGATGAACAACATGTAGAGCATCAGGCCGCCGACACCAAAGGTCATGCCAAAGGCGGCGATTTGTTCTTCGGTGAAGCCAAACATGTGCAGGGTGTCCTCAAGTGCGATCGGTTCAACAAAAAAAGACCGCAGCACAAGCTGCAGTCTTTGAAGTGTAAAGGCTGACCCTTTCACCCTGCGCGTGCAAGGCGTTGGCCAGACCGTGTGCTTAACCCTTGGGCTGCATCATGCCTTTGCCGGAATGTGCACCATGGCCACGGCCTTGACCCATCATGTCGTGCGCATCAAAGATTTTTTGTTGCTCTGGTGTCAGCACGGCGTAGAACCCCTTGGTGGCTTCCATGCGCTTGTCCATGGCAGCGGTCATTTCACCCATGTGCTGGGCACGCAGTTCTTTCATCTTGTCGATGCGCTCTGGCGTGGGGAGTTTGGCCAGGTCGGCCATGGCACTGGGCTGTTTGCCCATCATGCCCGCAGGCATCTTGTGGGCTTCGACAAAACTGGTCCAGGCGGCCTCTTGCGTGGCGGTGATTTTCAGTTGGGCTTTCAGGGCGGCGGCGCGTTTGTCCATTTGGGCCTGCATCCGCGCCGGGTCCATCTTGCCCACGCTGCGGTGACTCATGCCCTGGCCTTGCATGCCACCCATCATGTCGCACTGACCATCACCCCTGGGACCTTGCGAGTAGGCCAGCCCGGCGGCCAACAACAAACCAGCCACCAGAGAAATTTTCAGATTCGTTTTCATCATCATGTCCTTCAAGTTAAACCCGATGACCAAACAGTGGCATCGGCGTGAAAAGAAGTGTGCGCGGTGTATGTATCGCGCCCATGTGCCGGGTTCAAAGCTTTGTAAAGTTTTGCCAAGATAGGGGCATGCGGCGTACTGATTTGATGGGATGATTGGCGCTTTCAACGCCAGATTTTTAGAAAAGGTTGTCCGTGTTCAAGAACATCATCATGTACCGCATCGCGCCCGATTGGCGCAGCACCGCCAGTGAAGTTGAAGCCCGCCTGCAAGACACGCGTTTTGTGGAGTGTGGTGCCAGCCAGGAAAAATCGCTGGGCTGGATCGAGCCCCGCGGTGAAGACCATGGGCCGCTGCTCGAAGTGGTGGCCGGGCAATGGATTTTGAAGCTGATGGTAGAGACGCGCGCTCTGCCGGCCTCAGTGGTGAACCGAAAGGCACAAGAACGCGTGGCGCAAATTGAAGCCGCCACCGGGCGCAAACCCGGTAAAAAAGAAACCCGCGATCTGAAAGACGACATCCGCCTGGAGTTGCTGCCGATGGCGTTCACCAAGCAGTCCAGCACCCTGGTGTGGATAGACCGCGAAGCCAGCTTGCTGGTGCTGGACGCAGGCAGCCAGGCGCGTGCCGACGAGCTGGTGACGCTGCTGGTGCAAAGCCTGCCCGGTCTGGCGCTGACTTTGGTCAATACCAAAGTGTCACCCAGTGCGGCCATGGCCGAGTGGCTGGTCAGCATGGAAGCGCCGCAGGGGTTCAGTGTCGACCGTGAATGCGAGCTCAAGGCCGCTGACGAGTCCAAAGCCGTGGTGCGCTACGCCCGCCACCGGCTCGACACCGATGAGGTCAAGCAACACATTGAAGGCGGCAAAATGCCCACCCGCCTGGCTCTGACCTGGAACGACCGGGTTTCGTTTGTGCTCACCGAAGGCCTGCAGTTGAAAAAACTGGCGTTCCTGGACGTGGTGTTTGAAGGAGCCAGCAGCGGCAAGGACGATGGTTTTGATGCTGATGTGGCGATCTCAACCGGCGAGCTGCAGCAGGCTTTGCCGGTCTTGCTAGAGGCTCTGGGCGGCGAACTTCCCCTGGCCTGAAAATTTATAACAAATTGGGCTGTAGCCCTTATTAAATAAGCGCAGGCAGCTATTTATTATGTAGCGTTTGCGCTTATTTTTTTGCCCGGCTCATCTGGCTGCCGGGCTCAACAGCCACGCTACTTCTTCATTGCGCAGGTGCTAAAGCCAAAAATGGCATAGGGTGGACACCAGCCGATGGCTCCGGTGGCCAGGGGCACGACACCCAACCAGCCCCAGACACCAATGTTGCCCGTCAGGGTCAGGCCAATCAGCACCAGGCCGAGAACGATGCGCAAAATGCGGTCAATGCCGCCAACGTTTGAGGTCATAAAAACTCCTTGAAATCCTGGGTTAATAAATCAGCTGGGCGTATTACACGCCGTATGACCCGAAAGGTATGTGACACAAGTCACCCAGCCGAACGGACAGGCAACAGGGCCGCAAATCGACCACCAGGCATCATGCAGGCTCGTTACTCACCAGGGCGCGCAGGGCGGCTCCGTTGATGATCTGGATGTGTTCGCGCCCCAGGCTGACCCAGCCTTCACGCTCAAAACGGCGCAGCAAGCGGGTCACGATTTCACGCACCGTGCCCAGCTCGTCGGCCAGGGTCTGGTGCGTCACCAGCAGCTGTTGACCACGCCCGAGCAGCGCTGCTGCCAGACGGCGGTCAAGCTTTTGAAACGCCACCGCATCCACCAGCGCGGTCAAATCCGCCATCCGGTCGGCAAACAGACCCAACACCTCGTTGCGAAACGCCGGGGTGTCCAGCCAGCGCTTGAACAGGGCTGGCCCAATCAGCAGCAACGTGCTGGGTTTGGTGGTGCTGCCGCAGGCAGAAAGCGGCTGGACCCGAAACAGGCTGGCGCTCGATACCAGACACAATTCACCCGGCACCACACGGTAAAGCTCCAGCGTGCGGCCATCGCCCGAGTGGCGCGACACCTTGATTTCACCCTGAAGCACCAGCGGAAAGCCCTGGCAAGGCGTGTGTTCGCTGAACAGCACGGTGTGGGCGGGCACTTCAAACGGTGTCAGACCCGACTCTGGCGCGCCCGCAGCAGGCTGCACCTGAGCCAATGCCGGGTACAGGTCAGTCAACAGCGGTAGCCAGTCCACGGGCAGCATGCGCGGCGACTCAGGCGGCCACGGTGAAGCCTTCTTCGGCAATCGCCTGAGCCAGCGCGGCACGGGCTTGCTCGGAAGTGACTTCCACCCGGTTTAGCGTGCGGTCAGCCTGCACCTCGGCGCTGCGGTCAAGCTGGCGCACCGCGCGCACCACGGTTTTTTCACAATGCTCACAGGTCATGCCGGTGACGGTAAAAGTGTGCTTCATTTCAATTCCTTCGACAATACATGGCTAACAAACATGCGTATTGTGAACCCTGGCTCCATTTTTTGACCGTACCTCCCATGACCACACCTTCAACCTCTGCAGACACCCTGCGCATTGACATCGGCATCCACGGCATGACCTGCGCCAGTTGCGTGGGGCGAGCCGAGCGCGCCCTGAAAAAAGTGCCGGGGGTGCAAGAAGTCAGCGTCAACCTGGCCACCGAATCGGCCCGCATCCTGGTCAACGCCTCGGAGCAGATTGAGGCACGGCTCAGGCGTGCGGTGCGCGATGCGGGTTACGAGCCAGTGGCGGCGAATGCGGCCATTGATGCGCCCACACCTTCGAACTGGGCCGGTTTTGCGCCGGTGGCGCTGGGGCTGGTGCTGTCGCTGCCTTTGATGCTGCCCATGCTGGGCAGCCTGTGGGGCCAGCACTGGATGCTGCCCGCGTGGCTGCAGTTTGCCTTGGCCACGCCAGTGCAATTTGTTCTGGGCGCGCGCTTTTACAAGGCCGGTTGGCATTCGCTCAAGTCCCTCAGCGGCAACATGGATTTGCTGGTGTCCCTGGGCACCACGGCGGGCTGGGCCTTGTCGGTCTGGCTGTGGCTCAGTGCTGCCCCTGACACCATGCCACACCTGTACTTTGAAGGCTCAGCGGTGGTCATCACCCTGGTGCTGCTGGGCAAATGGCTGGAGGCTCGCGCCAAGCGGCAAACCACCTCGGCGATTCGCGCGCTGCACGCCCTGCGGCCCGACACCGCGCATTTGATTGGTCTGGATGGCGAAGTGGATGTGCCGATTGACGAAGTGCTGGTGGGTGACAAGCTGGTGGTGCGACCGGGCGAGCGTTTTGCGGTGGACGGCGTGGTGCTGGAAGGCTTGACGCAGGTGGACGAGTCGATGCTTACCGGCGAGCCGCTGCCGGTGCCCAAAACGCAAGACGACCGGGTCACCGGCGGCACGCTCAATGGCGATGGCCGGGTGATTTTGCGCGTCAAAGCGGTGGGTGTGGACACGGTACTGGCGGGCATCATCCGCCTGGTGGAAGACGCGCAAGCTGCCAAGGCCCCGATTCAGCGGCTGGTTGACCAGGTCAGCGCCGTGTTTGTGCCGGTGGTGTTGGGGCTGGCGCTGCTGACGCTGCTGGGCTGGTGGGCCAGCGGCCTGGCGTTTGAAGTGGCCATGATCAACGCCGTGACGGTGCTGGTGATCGCCTGCCCCTGCGCTTTGGGTTTGGCCACACCAGCGGCCATCATGGCCGGAACCGGGGTGGCCGCGCAGCACGGCATTTTGATCAAGGACGCGCAGGCGCTGGAGCTGGCGCACCAAGCCGACGTGGTGGTATTTGACAAAACCGGCACCCTCACCATGGGTCAGGCGCGGCTGACGGATTTTGTCGTGCCGCCAGGGGCTGATGACGTAATGCTGCTGTCTGTGGCAGCTGCCTTACAAAGCGGCAGCGGCCACCCGTTGGCGCGTGCTGTGGTGCAAACTGCAAGTGAGCGCAAGCTGACTTTGCCAGCATTGACCCAATCACAGACCACCCCCGGCAAAGGGCTGCGTGGCCAGGTGGACGGTGTGGACTACCTGGTTGGCAGCCTGCGCTGGGCAGACGAACTTGGAATAGCACTGGGCGCGCTGGCCACGCCCTTGCAACACCTGCAGGCCCAAGGCGCCACCCTGGCGCTGCTGGCGCGGCAAACGCCTGACGGTCTGAACGCGCTGGCTGTACTGGCTTTTGGCGATGAGCCCAAAGCCAGTGCCAGTGCTGCCATCGCCACGCTGCGTGGTCGTGGCATCCGGGTGATGATGCTGTCAGGCGACAACAGCACTGCGGCGCTGGCGATGGCCAAGCGGGTGGGTTTGCAAGCCGATGAAGTCATCGCCAACGTGTTGCCTGGCGACAAGGCAGCGCATGTGGCGGCGCTTCAACAAGCAGGCCACACCGTGGTGATGGTCGGCGACGGGGTCAACGATGCACCGGCACTGGCCGCGGCAGATGTGGGCATGGCCATGGCCAATGTGGGTGGTGGTACCGATGTGGCGATGCACGCGGCCGGCATCACCCTGATGCGGGGCGACCTGGCGCTGGTGGCAGCGGCGCTGGACATCTCTGACCGCACCGTCGCCAAAATCAGGCAAAACCTGTTTTGGGCTTTCATCTACAACGTGGCCGGAATTCCGTTGGCGGCGTTTGGTTTTCTGAACCCGGTGTTGGCCGGTGCTGCCATGGCGATGAGTTCGGTGAGTGTGATGAGCAACGCCTTGCTGCTCAAGCGCTGGCAACCCAAGCCCTGAAAAAATTAAACAAATAGGCCTCTAGCCCTTTAATATTAAGGGCTAGTAGCTATAAATTTAGTAGTTAATTTGACGCCGAGGTGGGCATCAGAGCCGCACGCGTCAACGTGCGTCAGGCAATTCAATCTTGACTTCCAGCACTTCCAGGTTGTCTTGTCGCTCCAGGTTGACCTTGATGTCCGCCGGGTTGATCTTGACGTATTTGCTGATGACCGCAATCAACTCACGCTGCAGGTCGGGCAGGTAGTCGGGCTCGGCCGGGCTGCGGCCATCGCGCTCGTGCATCAAAATGAATTGCAGGCGCTCTTTGGCCAGGTTGGCGGTTTTTTTCTTCTCGCCCAGAAAAAATGAGAAAAACGACATGGCCTCACTTCCCCCCGAACAGGCGTTTGAGCAGACCTTGTTTCGGCGGCTCGGTGAAGCGCATGGGCTTGTCGGTATCACCCAGAAAACGGTCGATCACGTCCTTGTAGGCCTCAGACACGTCACTGCCTTCCATGTGCACCGCAGGCACGCCCTGGTTGGAGGCTTGCAACACGGTTTCACTCTCGGGGATGACACCGATGAGTTTGATGCGCAAGATGTCCTGAATGTCTTGCAGTGAGAGCATTTGCCCCTGGTTGACCCGCGCTGGGTTGTAGCGGGTGATCAGCAGGTGTTCCTTGATCGGGTCTTGCCCCTGCATGGCACGTTTGGTTTTGCTCGACAACATACCCAAAATGCGGTCTGAGTCGCGTACCGAAGAGACTTCAGGGTTGGTGACCACCAAGGCTTCGTCGGCAAAATGCATGGCCATCAGGGCACCGGTTTCAATGCCGGCTGGGGAGTCGCAGACGATGTATTCAAAGTCCATGGCAGCCAGGTCAGTTAGCACCTTTTCGACACCTTCTTGTGTCAGGGCATCCTTGTCGCGGGTTTGCGAAGCGGCCAGCACAAACAGGTTGTCACATTGTTTGTCTTTGATAAGCGCCTGGTTCAGGTTGGCTTCACCATGGATCACGTTGATCAGGTCATACACCACGCGACGCTCGCAACCCATGATCAGGTCCAGGTTGCGCAGGCCGACATCAAAGTCGATCACGGCTGTTTTGTGGCCACGCAGAGCCAGGCCGGTTGCAAAACTGGCGCTGGTGGTGGTTTTACCCACGCCACCCTTGCCGGAGGTCACCACAATGATTTTTGACATGTTGAGGGAATCTTTCAAAGAATAAATTTAAGGCTTCAAGGCTTCAAGGCTTCAAGGCTTCAAGGCTTCAAGGCTTCAAGGCTTCAAGGCTTCAAGGCTTCAAGGCTTCAAGGCTTTAAGGCTTCAAACAGCAGTTTTTCTTGGCCATCGGTGCTCAGTCGAACTTGGGCTGGTTGGCCTTGAATGTCTTTTGGAAGTGGATTTTCGCTGGTACGGTACACACCGGCGATGGAGATCAGTTCAGGTTCCAGGCAGAGCGAAAAAATGCGCGCACTGGTGTTGCCGCTGGCTCCAGCCATGGCTTTGCCACGCAAGGGGGCATAGACGTGAATATTGCCATCTGCCACCACTTCAGCACCCATATTGACCATGGCCAACACCACCAAATCCGCACCCCGGGCATAAATCTTTTGTCCGGAGCGCAAAGGCTTGTCGATCACCAGGGTGGCCGGCCCAGGAACCTCGCGAAGCACCTCTTTCACAACTTCACGAACCGTTTCAGAGACTGCTTGTTCAGGTTTTTTTATCTGTTGGGCGGGTTTGTGCCGTGGCAATTCACGCGGAGCTTCTACCAGGCCTGAGGCCAAGGCAGCAGCTGTGATGTCAGCTGATGCCTGGCGCAAGGCTATCGGTTTCAAACGGCAATTTTTGAGGCCTTCCAGTAAAGCCGGTAACTGCGCTGCGTCAGGCATGGTGCCCAGGGGTGAAAAGTCCAATACCAGTGCATCGTTGTCGAAAAAATCAGGGCTGTCGCTGTCGGGTCCAAATTGTTGTTTGAGGTCAGCCACGACCTGCGACAAATCAGGCGTTTTTAACAGTAAAGCGACCAGAGGCAACTGGGCACTTTTGATTTCGAAGGAGGTGGACACGTGCGCTTGAAGGTGAATTTTTGGCAATGAATCACATGGCAAACCTGATGCTAGCGCAGGTTTGTGGTTCAGCTTTAAATCTTACTTGATTGGATGCTTAAAAAGTCGGAAAAATCAAAATTTATTGTTTTATGCACAGCTATTTTTAAAAATTTTAGAAGTTTGATTTTTCAGTGGAGAGATTCTGTTTTGACTTCCTCTTAATTCAACTTTTTAAAGTAGTCGTAGTAGATAGAACATCGCTTTTAGCGTGGATAAGTTTAAATTTATGATTTAAATCAACATCTTATTGATCATAGATGCTTGTGGATGAGTGTATGTCCGAGCTGTCTTCAAAATATTGATAACTTTAAATAAAAATTTTTTTTGTGGATAACTTCATCTTTCAAGACAATTTATACACAAGTTTATCCAAGGTAGAGTTAAAAAAAAGCCCGGTGTAAACCGGGCTTGAAAGGCAAAATAAAAGCTTATGGTTTTTGGGCTGTGCCTGCTTTTAGTTTGGCATCTGCAATTTCAGCTTTGATAGGGGCAATGTCGGGTGAGTCTGCGGGTAAAGTGGACAGCGCAGTTTCCCAATGCCCCACCGCTTTGGCATAAAGACCGGCCTGGTAGGCGGCTTGCCCTGCCATCATCAAGGCGACGGGGTGTTTGGGAGCCAGTGCCAGGGCTTTGTTGACCAGTTCAGAGGGTTTGCCTTGCAAACTCTTGCTTTGCATGGCCAGTAAGTCTGCATATTGCGTCAGCAGATCAGGGTCGGTATCCATCAGCTTACCGGTTTTGGCGTAGGCCTTTGCAGCTTCTTCCAGACGACCTTGTACCTTGTAGGCGCGTGCCAGGCGTGCCCAGCCTGCCAGGTCATCAGGCGTGCTCTTCAGCCGCTCTGCAAGACGATCTACCATTTGATTGATGTTGTCCGGTGTCATACCCGCTGCCGCGCCTGCAGGAACGGGCGGGAGTTGGTTGCTTTCTCCCTTTGAGATACCGCCTTTGGCCTGGGCATCGTCAATATTGGCCTGGATTTGTTGCGCATCGGGTGACCCGGCTGGCAGCAGAGTCAAAAGTTTTGTCCATGCGCCCACTGCGCCGTTGAAGTCAGCGTGCTGGTAGGCAGCCACACCGGCCATCATCAAACCCATGGGGTGTTCAGGATTGAGTGCCAAGGCTTCATCGACTAACTTTTTGGGTTCACCAATGAAGTTGTTGTTGGCCATGATGGCCAAAATCTCAGCGTAGTCGACCAGCATGTCGGGATTGCTGTGCACCGCCGAGCCAGCTTTTTCATATGCTTGCTGCGCCTCTGACAGCCTTCCCATCACTTTGTATGAGCGTGCCAGCATGGCCCAACCGGTCGGGTTGTCAGGGTTCTCTTTCAGTTTGGCTACCAGGGTGTCGACCATTTGCTGAATTTGCGGGTCTGACACGGTGGCGGCGCTGATCACCGGGTTGATGGCGGCTGGTGTGCCAAGTTGTAGATAGATGCCTAAGGCGAGTAACGGCACACAAAGCGTAATCGCTGCAGCCGTGCGTTTTGAATTCCAGAATCCAGTCCCATTTTCTGAGGGTGCTGCTTCAAAACTTTCGGTGTCGTCCAATAGACGCAGTTGCAGCTCGTCTCGTGTGGTTTCAAAGTCTTGCTGGCTGATCACCCCTCTGGCCAAGTCGACTTCCAGCGCCGCGAGCTGATCGCGGTGAATGGACGCATTGAGTTTTTCTGCAGAAACACCATTTGATTTTGGTGCGCGTATCAGTGGGCGGACAAACCAGGCCACCACCAACAGCGTCAACAACGCTGCCAATGCAATAAATAAGTTCATTTTTTAGAATCGTTTTCTTGAAGAAGGGCTTGTGCTTTGGCACGTTGTTCAGCATTCATTACCGGTGTGTTTTTCTGGTTTTGATTGCGCCGGATGATGCCAATTAACAACCAGACAGCTCCCACCAACAGCAGCAGTGGGCCAAACCAAAGCAACCAGGTGACAGGCTTGACTGGAGGTCGGTAGAGCACAAAGTCTCCATAACGGCTGACCAGAAATTCCTTGATTTCAGCGTCTGATTTATTGGCTTTGATCAGCGTACGCACCTCGCGGCGCAAATCGTTGGCCAAGTCGGCACGGGATCCGGCCAAAGATTCGTTTTGGCACACCAGGCAGCGCAGTTCTTCAGCGATGGCGATTAAACGTTGTTCCACCACCGGGTCTTCCGCCAAGGGTGCAGCCTCGTTGGCATGCACTGCAAACGCGCATTGCAAGGCCAGAAAAAGTGTGATCAGGAGTTTCATTGGTTCAGTTCCTTGATCAGGGGAATGAGCTTGGTACGAATTGATTCTTCAGTGAAAGGACCAATTTGCTTGTAGCGAATCAGGCCGGTTTTGTCGATCACAAAGCTCTCAGGCACGCCATACACACCAAAGTCAATGCCAATGCGACCGTCAGCATCGGTCACGGCCATTTGATAAGGGTTGCCAAAGCGCGCCAGCCATTTCAGGCCTTGCGCATCTTTATCTTTGTAGTCCAGGCCAATGATGGGCAGGGGATTGGTCTTGGAAAACTCGATCAGAATGGGGTGTTCTTCGCGACAAGCCACGCACCACGAAGCCCAGGTGTTGAGCAACCAGACCTTGCCCAGCATGTCTTTGCTGGAAAAGGTCTGGCCTGTTTTGTTCAGTACTGGTGCTGTGAATAGGGGTGCTGGTTTGCCAATTAAAGGTGAAGGAATTTCATGCGGGTCACGGGTCAGCCCAATGGCCAGAAATACCAGCAAGACCGCAAAAATCCCTAGAGGGATATAAGCTTTTTTCATGCCGCAACACCTTTGATGTCATTCGCAGTGAGCCTGGCGGCTGCTTTTTTGCGATAGCGTTTATCCAGTGCAGCCATGCCACCACCGATCGCCATGAACAGGCAACCAAACCAGATCCAGGTCACAAATGGCTTGTGGTAGACCCGAACCGCCCAAGCGGCTTTTCCATCGCCTTCGAGTTTTTCACCTAGAGAGACGTAGACATCGCGTGTTAGGCCACTGTCAATAGCCGCTTCGGTCATGGGCATGGTGGACGAAAAATAATTGCGTTTTTGCGGATGCATCGTTCTCAGCACCTGGCCGTTCTTGAGTAACTCAACCGTGCCTTGGTCGGCGTTGTAGTTGGGGCCTGGTACCTGGCGTATGTCGGTGAGCCGGAAGGTGTAGCCACCCACTTCCACCGTGTCGCCCATGGTCATGCGCACGTCTTTTTCGGTTTCATAACCTTTGACCATGGTGATACCGACCACACAAATGGCAATACCGATATGGGCCACATGCATGCCCCAGTAAGAAATGGGGGTAGATTTCCAGTTCACCGTGTCTTTGAGCTGGCGGTAGATTTGTACCGCAGAGGCCAGCACAATCCAGATGGCCAGCGTCAAGCCCACAGCCACCAGTGCCGACCAAGGTCCGGCCAATAGAGGCGCGGCACTGCCCAGGAGCACTGAAATAATGGCGATGGGGCGGAGCTTTTTGGTGAGTTCAGCCACGGTGTCATTTTTCCAGCGAGCAAAGCTGCCAATCACCATGAAAAACAGCACGGGAATCATGATGGGGGCGAACACCGCATTGAAGTAGGGTGGGCCAACCGAAAGCTTGCCCAGGTTCAGCGCATCAATGATCAAGGGGTATAGCGTGCCCAGCAACACAGCAGCAGCTGCGCTGGTCAGTAAAACATTATTGATTAGCAGAAAAGTTTCACGCGACACCAATGCAAATGAACCGCCTGAGCGTACTTTTCCTGAGCGTGCCGCAAACAACACCAGCGAACTGCCCACCACCACAGCTAAAAACAGCAGGATGAACACCCCACGTTTCGGGTCGGTGGCAAAAGCGTGGACGGAGGTCAACACTCCTGAGCGCACCAGGAAAGTTCCCAGCAGGCTCAGAGAAAACGCGATCAGCGACAGCATGATGGTCCAGCTTCTGAACAGGCCACGTTTTTCAGTGACGGCCAGGGAGTGGATCAGCGCCGTGCCCACCAGCCAAGGCAGAAAAGAAGCGTTTTCAACCGGATCCCAAAACCACCAACCACCCCAGCCCAGTTCGTAGTAAGCCCACCAGGAGCCCATGGCGATGCCAATGGTCAGGCAGATCCAGGCGGCGGTGGCCCAAGGCCGTGTCCAGCGTGCCCAGGCGGCATCGAGCCGACCATTGAGCAAGGCGGCTATCGAGAAGGCAAACGGAATCGACATGCCGACATAACCCATGTAGAGCATGGGCGGGTGAAACACCAGCCCCGGGTCTTGCAGCAAGGGGTTCAGGTCGCGGCCATTGTCAGGAATGTCTGCCAGACGGATGAAAGGGCTGGATGTGATCAGCATAAACATCAAAAAGCCCACAGCGATGAGCGCCAAGACACCCAGCACGCGCGACACCATCACATCAGGCAACTGCTTTGAAAACAGCGATACCGCCATCATCCAGGTGGTCAGCATCAGCAACCACAGCAACAGTGAGCCTTCGTGTCCGCCCCACACTGCCGCAATGCGGTAGATATCTGGCAGTTGGGTGTTGGAGTGTTGAGCCACATACATCACCGAAAAGTCGTTGGTGTAGAAAGAATAGGCCAAACACAAAAATGAAAAACCAGTCAGCAACCACAGAGCCTGTGCACCAGGGCGTGCCAATGCCATCCAGTCGGCGCGGCCATTTTGGCCGCCCGCCACGCTGAGCAGCCCCAGTGCGGCCGCCACGGGCAGGGCAAGTATCAGGGCGAAATGTCCAAGTTCAGGAATCATGATGAGCCTTTTAAGTGTGGGAGCTGTGCAAATCTGGCTTGTGCCGCTATTTCAATGTTTTGCTGGCTTTTTCCAGCGCGGCTTGATCCATGGCGTGCTGGGCTTCTGGCGGCATGTAGTTTTCATCGTGCTTGGCCAGTACTTCGTCAGCGGTGAATTTGCCATCGCCTTTGATCTGACCCTGAGCCACGACACCTTTGCCCTCGCGGAACAGATCGGGCAGGATGCCGGTGTAGGTCACCGGAACTTCCTTTAGGGTGTCGGTCACGATGAACGACACTGTCAGGTTGTCGCGGTGCACCGAACCGGTTTTCACCATGCCGCCCACACGGAAAGTTCGGTTCTTGGGTGCTTCGCCTGATTCCACCTGACTCGGTGTGAAGAAAAAGACGAGGTTGCTCTGGAAGGCATTCAGAACAAAGTAGGCGGCGATCCCGATGGTCGCCAAGGCCCCAACGATCAGGGCTGCACGTTTGTGACGAGGTTTCATGGTGTTAAAAATAAGTTCAGTCGGTGGTTGACGATGTTTCTGCCAAAAGGTTTCGTAATACCTCGCGCCGCCTGGCGCGTACTTCCCAAATTTCGTACACCACCACCAGCGCGGTGATGCCAAAACTGCCCCAGACGTAAAAGGCGTAACCGCCCATGTCCAAAAATTCTGCAACGCTATTCCACTGCATGTTTCACCCACTCTGTATGACGTTCACGGTCAAGAATAATGCTGCGAACCCGCAGCAACGCGATGGCGATGGTGTACATCCAGAAAGCAAACACCATCACCAGCATGCCGGCCAACATGGGAGCCGCCATGGCTGACCCCTTCATGGAGACCGATGCCCCCTGATGCAAGGTGTTCCACCATTTGACCGAGAAATAAATGATGGGAACATTCACTGCACCCACCAGCGCCAAGACGGCGCAAGCCTTATCCGCCCGGCGCGGGTCATCTATGCTGGCTTGCAAGGCCAAAAAGCCCAGGTACAGAAACAACAGGATCAGCTCAGAGGTCAGGCGTGCATCCCACACCCACCAGGCACCCCACATCGGTTTGCCCCAGAGTGAACCGGTGATCAGCGACAAAAATGCAAACAGAGCACCGGTGGGGGCCAGCGCCGAGGCCATCATGCCTGACAGACGGGTATTGAACGCCAGACCGAAACCAGCCCAGCCTGCCATGACCAAATAAATGAACATGGACATTTGTGAGGCCGGCACGTGAACAAAGATGATGCGGTAGCCCTGGCCTTGCTGGGCATCGATCGGGGCTACAAAAAACGAAATCCACAAGCCGACCAGCATTAAAACAGTGGCCAGGGCGGCGAACCAGGGCCACATTTTCCCGGCCAGGAAATAGAAGTTTTGCGGTGAGGCAAACTTGAACCAATGTATTTCGCGTAAGTTCATTCGAGAGAAATCCTCAAAGCGGCCGCAGTGGCCAAAGGTGAGAAAAAGAGCGACAGCACCAGCAACGCCGCCAACAAAGACAAGTGACCACCAATACCCAGACCCGCCGCGTCGGCCTCGACCGCACCGGCACCAAAAATCAGCACCGGAATGTAAAGCGGCAAGATCAGCAGCGACAGCAACACCCCCGCACCTCGCACACCTAGGGTTAAGGCAGCGCCAATGCTGCCAATCAGGCTCAAGGTGGGCGTGCCGAGCAACAGCGTCAGCACCAAAATGCCCATGGCGCGGCTGTCTAGGCCAAATTGCAGCCCCAATACCGGAGCGACCAGCACCAGAGGCAGGCCAGAGAGTAAAAAATGCGCCAACGCTTTGGACAACACCAGCAAACCCAGCGGCGTACTTGAAAGCACCATTTGTTCCAGTGAACCATCGGCATAGTCGGTGGAAAACATGCGCTGCAAGGAGAGCATGGCCGCCAGCAGGGCGCTGACCCACAAAACGCCCGGAGCCATGCGCAATAGCAGGTTGGTTTCAGCTCCCACGCCTAGCGGAAACAGGCTCGCCACCACCACGAAAAAAACCAGGGGCGTGAGCACCTCACCCTTTTGTCGCATTCCCAAAGCGATTTCACGCTTCAGAATGGCCAGCATCACGGTGCCGATGCCGATGGAGGCAATGGGTGTGTTCATGCGGCTTTCAGTTCCAGCAATTGGGCCGGGAAGTTGCCAATGGCGACACGTTGGTGACTGGTGAGCACGGTCAAGCCACCTTTGGCCAGGTGCGCTGCAATCAAATCAGCCAGCATTTGCACACCGGCTTCGTCCATGGCCACATAGGGTTCATCCAGCACCCACAACCGTGCCGGACTCAGGGCCAGGCGCGATAAAGCCACACGGCGTTTTTGGCCTTGCGACAAATGGCGCACCAACTGCTGGCTACGCCCCCGGATGCCAAAACGCACCAGCACTTCCTTGCGCTGAGACTCCGTTGGAGCCAAGCCAGACAATGCGGAGGTAAAGTGCAGGTTTTCATCCACGGTCATGGATTCCTGCAAGGCGTTCAGATGCCCCAGGTAGCATAAGTCCTGTCGATAAGCATCTGGCTGCGATTGAATCGGCGCATGGTTCCACAATATCTGTCCCGCATCAACGCTGGCCAGTCCGCACACCATGCGTAGCAAACTGGTCTTGCCAACCCCGTTGGCTCCGCTTACATAAAGCCATTGCCCAGCGGTCAATTCAAAATTGACATTTTTGAAAAGTTGCCTTCCGCCCTTGATACAGCCAAGTTTGGAAAAAGACAGGGTTGGCGGAGTTTTCAAGGTGGTTGCGTACGAGCGGTTATCGGGAATTTTAGGCGGCTACCCGTCAGGTATTCAGGCATCAGCCGGTCAACGGGTGATCGTTACCTTTTGATACAAGCCACCAAAATAGGTCTGTTTTACAAGTTTTGTGATCGGACAGTCTTGAGGCAGCCAGTTGCTAATTTCTCCGTGCCACAAGTCCATGGCAAAAGGCTCAAGGGTGGTCAGAATAGGTACCATGATGTAGCGAAACGGGTTGCTGGCACGAGGTTGATGGTAGTCCACAAAAACGAGTTTGCCGCCGGGTTTGGTCACACGCAGGGCCTCGGCCACGGTTTTGCGCCGAACCTCAAGCGGTTGTTCGTGCAGCAGAAAAAACACCACCACCGTATCCTGGCTGGCATCTGCAAACTGAAGTGCGCTGGAGTCTTGCTGAAACACGCTCAACTGCGGCTGGTGCCCCAGCTTGTCATGCAGGTTGGCAATTTGCACCGGAGCCACGTCAATCACGTTCAGGTGCGCATCAGATGCCAGACGGCGCAGCACGTGTTCAGTGAAATTGCCGTATACACAGGCCACTTGCAGTACCTGGCCGTGGATGGGTGTGCCCATGTCGTTCAGCGCCAGATCGCGTAGCTTGGTGAAGTTCCCCCACAAAATCAGGTTCACCAGCCATTGCCGCTCAAATACCTTGACTGCATTGGGGTGGGTGTACGCCCACCAGTAAGTTTTTTCCAAATATTCGGGCATGGGGGCTGGAAATACACCCACAGAACCTGCCGTGCCGACCGCGTTGTGCTGAACAATTGTGTTTGGTTTAAGCTTCATGTTTAAAAAGTGCTGGTCAACGACGGGTTGTACATTGCCGTTAAGACCTAAGTGTTTCCACGGAAGGGTTTTTACCTGGTTTTAAGCGATTTTCCGACCGTCAATCCTACTTATGTTGATTTGCATCAAAAATTTGGGGTTTTCGGGGGGTTTTTCGAGGAGTACGATTACCTCATCAGTTTTCGGTGTTCATTCATTTTTCAATTTAAAGAGGATATTCAAATGAGTCAAGTCACACTTTCTACCCTTCTTCGCAGCTTATTAGTCGTTGGCCTAACCTGCGGCGCCTTGTCAGTCCAAGCTCAGGACGTGGCAGCTGCAGAGGCCGCCATCAAAGCTGGCAAATGCAGCAAATGCCATGCGGTAGACAAAGAAAAAACCGGCCCTGCTTACAAAAAGGTGGCTGAAAAATATAAAGGAAAAGCCGATGCTGAAGCCAAATTGTTCACCCATTTGACCACGGCTCCAAAGATCAAGGTAGATGGTGAAGAGGAGCAACACGTCAAAGCCAAGGGTGATGAAGCCGACACCAAAAACTTGGTGAAATACATTCTGACTCGTTAAGCAACAAAAACAGGTTCTACAACATGTCTGAAATTGTCAAAAATTTGCGCCGGCGCTGGAAGCTGGTTATTGGATTATTGGTTGCACTCTTTCTGTTTTCAGTATCTGTGGGGATCGCAGGTGCATATGTTTTGGCTTTCACCAGTACCGAAGAGTTCTGCACGAGTTGTCATGAAATGAGCTACAACTTGGCAGAATACAAAGGCACGATTCACGATACCAACCGTACCGGTGTGCGTGCCATATGTACCAGCTGCCACGTGCCGCATGAGCCCGGGCCGTTGGTGCTGGCAAAGCTCAAGGCCACCAAAGACCTGTTTTACACCTATGTGATTCCGTCTATCGATACCAAGGAAAAGTTTGAGGCCAAGCGCTCTGTGATGGCTCATCGGGTCTGGAAAGACATGATGGAAAGCGATTCACATCAATGCCGCAGCTGCCACCGTGCTGACAAAATGAACTTGGAGTTGCAATCTCCGGGTGCACAAAAACGTCATGCCAAGGGCAAGGCCGATGGTAAAACTTGTATTGAATGCCACTATGGCATTGCCCACAATGAACCAGAAGGTCCAAGCCCAACTGAATTGTTTGGTAAAACAGCCCTAAAAGCTGAATAAGTAATGTTAATTTTTAAACCCTAAGGAGAAGATGATGATGAAACTTAAACTTTTGGCCGTTTTGGCTGGTGCTGTGGTGGCGTTGCCTGCTATGGCTGCGGATGTGACCTATCGTAAAGATGTGGCTCCGATGTTGGAAAAATACTGTGCAGACTGCCATTCGGCCAAGGCCGGTGCTCCTACAGTAAAAGAATTTGATGATGACAAGGCTCGTAAAGAGCAGTACAAAAAAGACAAAGTGGGTCCACGCAACGACACTTATGAAACTGTTTTGCAACTCATTGCCTATCCAGATGCTGGTGCTTTCATGCGCCGCTTGGATGACGGCACCAGTCAGTACGCTGGCGGCAAGCCAGGCAACATGTACAAATACCTGTGCGAAAAAGGCAATGACGCAGAGTGCGCCGCTAATCTGAAGGTTTTGAAGGCTTGGGTTGGTGAAGGTGGCTGGAATTTGAACCGTTTTAAAGCACGTGGTGATGTGCCTGCGATCACCAAGGAACAACTCGACAAGTTGCAACTTAAATACTGATTCAGGTCTCTCTTGAATGCAAAAAGCCGCTGTTTCCCAGCGGCTTTTTTTATTGCAACCTATTGCAGGCAAGCGCCGACTTATTTCAACAGCCCTTCGGCACGCAAAGCTTCCTGCACCGCAGGTCGCGCCGCCACCCGACCCATGAAGGCACTCAGGTTGGCCAGACCCGAAATATCAATGCCCACATGCTTGCCCCAACCGGCCACCACAAACAGGTAGGCATCGGCCACGGTAAAGCTGTCGCCCATCAGGTACGACTTGCCTGTCAGCTCGCCATCCACCCATTGCAAGCGGCCATTCAAGCGAGTTTTGGCGAGGGCTTTGGCTTCTTCCGGCATGCCAGGCGTGAACAGGGGTGAGAAACCTTTGTGCAACTCGGTGCTAATGGTGTTGAGCCATTCCTGCAGCTTGTAGCGCTCCCAACTGCCGTTGGCCGGGGCCAGCTGTTTGGCCGGGACTTGATCGGCAATGTATTGCACGATGGCCGGGCCTTCGTGCAGGGTGCGGCCGTCGTCGAGCACCAAAAATGGCACATAACCCAGCGGGTTGATGCTGTAGTAGTCAGTGCCATCCGCCAGCTTGTGGGTCTTGGTGGGCGCGGCAATGGCCTCAAACGCCAAACCGGCTTCTTTCAGAACGATATGGGGAGAGAGTGAACAAGCACCGGGTGAGAAATACAACTTCATAAAAATCCTTTGTATAAGGGAACACAAAACACAAACAACGGGGGCGATGCTACCGCCACCAAATCAAGCTTGGTGTTTTGGGGGGAAAGTGCACGGTTGGGGGCAAAATCTCCCCATGACTCGATGGTTCAAATGGATTGCCGGGCTGGCTGCGGGCGGCCTGCTTGCCGCCTTGGCGTTGGGGTGGGGTGTGCAGGCCTGGCTGTCCACCCCTGCCACG
>MNXW01000235.1 GCA_001871515.1 Comamonadaceae bacterium CG2_30_57_122 | reverse complement strand
TTTCGGTCTACCGGCTGGGTGATTGGCCGGCACCCTGGGGCATTGTGCTGGTGGCCGACCGGCTGGCCGCCTGGATGGTGTTGATCACCAGCTTGCTGGCGCTGTGGGTGGTGCTGCATGCCAGCGACGGCACCGACAACCAAGGCTCGTATTTTCATGTGCTGGTGCAGTTGCAGTTGTTTGGGCTGTACGGCGCGTTCCTGACCGGCGATCTGTTCAACCTGTTTGTGTTTTTTGAAGTCTTGCTGATCGCCTCTTACAGCCTGATGTTGCATGGTGGGGGGGCTGCGCGTGTACGCGCCGGCTTGCACTATGTGGTGCTTAATTTGCTGGGCTCGGCGGTGTTCTTGTTGGCGGCCGGTTTGATCTACGCCAGCATGGGCTCTCTCAATCTGGCCGACCTGGCGGCCAAGGCGGCGTACGTCACGCCAGACAACCTGGGACTGGCGCGCACCGGCGGCTTGTTGTTGCTGGTGGTGTTTGCGCTGAAAGCTGCGCTGCTGCCCTTGAGTCTGTGGCTGCCCGGCACTTACGCGGCCGCACCGGCACCGGTAGCGGCCCTGTTTGCCATCATGACCAAGGTGGGTGCTTACGCCATCTTGCGGGTGGCGACCCTGATTTATGGCGACTCGGCCGGCGCGCTGGCGCAGCTGTTTGCGCCCTGGTTGCTGCCCGCTGCGTTGGCAACACTGGCCGTGAGTATGCTGGGTGCGCTGGCCGCACAAGATTTGCGCCGTCTGGCGGCGTGGTTGGTGGTGGCCTCGGTGGGCACTTTGTTGACCGCGTTTTCGCTCGGTCAGGCCGGGGTGGCCGCCGGTTTGTACTACTTGCCGCACGGCACTTTTGCTGCAGCGCTGCTGTTTTTGCTCGCCGAGGCGTTTGCGCGCCGACGCTCAGACAGCCAGGACCGATTTTTGGCCGACCAGGACATGCCGCACCATGCGCTATGGGGTGGGCTGTTTTTTGCCGCTGCTGTCGCGGTGGCGGGGTTGCCGCCGCTGTCGGGGTTTGTCGGCAAGTTTCTGATTTTGCGAGCGTCTTCGGGGCAGCCCGTGGTTTGGGCTGTGATTCTGCTCACTGCAGTACTGGCGTTGGTGACGCTGGCGCACGCCGGCAGCCGGCTTTTTTTCAGCCCGGCATCGGCCTTGGCAACGCATGATCCGCGGGGGCTGGAGCCCGCCAGCGTGCATCTGGAGGCGTTGGCCATCATCGGCTTGCTGGGCCTGATTGTGGCGCTGACCGTGGCCGCCGGGCCTGCCTATGACTACGCGCTGGCCACTGCCGCCCAGTTGGCCGACCCGACCTTTTATGTGCACGCGGTGTTGGGGGGCAAACCATGAGGCGCTGGTTTCCGCACCCCTGGCTGACCGTTTTGTTGATCTTGTTATGGCTTTTGATCAATAACAGTTTTTCGCTCGCGCAGATTGTTCTGGGTTTGGTCTTGGCATGGATCATTCCTGCACTGACGCGGTCTTTTTGGCCGGAGCCTCTGCCTGTCCATCGTCCCTGGGTGATGTTGCGGTTTGCTGGGGTGTTCCTGTGGGATGTGGTGGTGGCCAATGTGTTGGTCGCGCGGTTGATTCTGCGCGGGCCAACCCGGGTGCGACCGGCTTTTGTGATGGTGCCATTGGACATCAGCCATCCGTTCGCCTTGAGCCTGTTGCTCAATGTCACCTGTTTGACGCCGGGCACGGTGTCGGCGCGCTTGTCGGCAGATCGACGGTTTTTGTTGGTTCATGCGCTGGATGCGGCGTCGCCGCAGGATGTGATTGCGGCGATCAAAAAAGATTTTGAAGCGCCGCTCAAGGAGATTTTTGAATGCTGAATATGGCGTTGACGGTGGCTTTTTCGATGGTCGGTATGGCCTTCGCCCTGAGTTTTGCGCGCCTGCTAAAGGGGCCCGATGCCACGGATCGCGTGTTGGCGCTTGACACCTTGTACATCAACGCCATTGCGCTGCTGGTGCTGCTGGGCATTCAGCTGGCCAGTCCGTTGTATTTTGAGGCGGCGCTGTTGATTGCGCTGATGGGCTTTGTTGGCACCGTGGCATTGGCCAAATATTTGTTGCGGGGGGACATCATCGAATGAGCACGCTGGCTGAAATCATTTTGTCGGTGTTGGTGGTGGCCGGCGGGGTGTTTACCCTGATCGGCTCGCTGGGCTTGTGGCGCATGCGCGATTTTTATACCCGGCTGCATGGGCCAACCAAGGCTACCACGCTCGGGGTGGGGTGCCTGTTGGTGGCATCGTCGGCCTTTTTCAGCATCACCGGTGACGGCTTGAGCCTGCACGAAGTGCTGGTGAGCTTGTTCCTGTTCATTACCGCACCGATTTCGGCGCACCTGATGACCAAGGCGGCACTGCACCGGCATCTGCCCTCGCTGGCCAGGCTGCCCTCGACACCTCCCATATCAACCGATTCGCGCTGATTCATGGTTGACTGGTCCTTCATTGGTGGTTTCGCTGGCGGTGTCGGCCTGTTCTTGCTGGGCATGGGACTGATGACCGACGGGTTGCGCCTGGCCGCTGGCTCAGCGCTGGAGCGCACGCTGGCGCGTTCGACCCGCACGCGCTGGCACGGCCTGGCTACCGGCACGCTGGTGACGCTGTTGGTGCAGTCGTCCAGCGCAGTGACGGTAGCCACCATTGGGTTTATCAATGCCGGCTTGCTGACGCTGGGGCAGGCCATCTGGGTTCTGTTTGGTGCCAACGTGGGAACCACCATGACCGGCTGGCTGGTGGCGCTGGTCGGGCTGAAGTTCAAGATTGACGCATTGGCTTTGCCTTTGATCGGGTTGGGCATGTTGTTGCGCCTGACCGGTGCCGGCCAGCGGCGCGGCGCTCTGGGCACGGCGCTGGCCGGGTTTGGCGTGCTGTTTTTGGGCATTGATTTGCTGCGGGTGACTTTTACCGACTTTTCGGCCGGGATGCAACTGCCCACGGGCACCGGTGCGGGTGACGTGCTTTTGCAGGTAGGTATCGGCCTGGCGCTGACGGTGTTGATGCAAAGTTCAAGCGCCGCGCTGACCATCGCGCTGACAGCTGCTCAGGGCGGCCTGCTGGACGCGCAAGGCGCTGCAGCGGTGGTGATTGGTGCCAACATTGGTACGACGGTCACCGCGGTGATTGCCGCGATCGGTGCGACGGCCAACGCCAAACGTGCTGCCGCCGCCCACATTGCCTTCAACTTGCTCACCGGTGGGGTGGCCCTGCTGATGTTGCCTTGGCTGATTGATGTGTTTGACCTGCTGCGTCAGAGCTTGGGTCTGGGTGACGCGCCAGCGGTCAAACTGGCGCTTTTTCACACCGCGTTCAACGTCTTGGGTGTGCTGTTGATCTGGCCATTGGCGGCTGGTCTGACCCGGTTTTTGCAGGCCAGGTTTGTCTCGGCCGAGCAGCAGGTGGCGCAATTGCGCCATCTGGACGATACGGTGCTGGCGGTGCCAGCGCTGGCGCTGGACGCCTTGCAGCATGAAATTGACCGTCTGGGCGACCTGGCACGGCAGCACCTGCGCGCGACGCTGACTGACGCACCCGCAAGTGAGACCGGCGTGACGGAATTGGGAGAAGCCATCGCCCGGTTTATTGCGCGGCTTAACCGCACCAGCATGCCTGCGGACAGCGCCGAGCGCCTGCCGCAATTGCTGCGCGTGGTGCGCTACCACGAGGCGGTAGCCGAACTGGCGAGTGAGGCATCACAGCTGCTGGCTCCGTGTGAGCGTTCTTCGCTAGGCATAGCGCTGGAAGACCCGTGGCGACAACAGTCTCAGGCCTTTTTGAATCAGTTGGCATCTGAGTTGGCAACCAGGTCTGACCTTCAGGCCTTGTTGCCACCCTGGGAAGCTGGCTACCAGAGCTTGAAAGCGGCGTTGCTGCAGGCGGGCACGCGCGGTGACATGAGCGTCACCCAGATGGATCTGCGTCTGCGCGCACTCAGTGCACTACACCGGGCGCTGGAACAGTCGCTAAAAGCAGAGCAGCTGCGCCGCAACATTTTTGCCGGCGACACGGTGAACTGACCATGCTGGCCGCGTCAATTCAATGGGGCGCTGAACGCGCTGGCGGGCTCATCAGCCGGTCGGTGAAGGCAATGGCCATGGCCGATAGCAAAAAGGCAATGTGGATCACGGTTTGCGCAATCAACACCTTGTCGGTGTAGTTGGCGGCGTTGATGAAAGTCTTGAGCAGGTGAATCGAGCTGATGCCGATGATCGACATCGCCAGCTTCACCTTGAGCACCGAGGCGTTCACGTGATCGAGCCATTCAGGCTGATCGGGGTGACCGTCGAGGTTGATCCGTGAGACAAAGGTCTCATACCCGCCCACAATCACCATGATCAGCAGGTTGGAGATCATCACCACGTCGATCAGCGCCAAGACTACCAACATGATGATGGTTTCATTGAGGTGAGTAATCGGCACGTCGGTTTTGTAGCCAATGCCGTCGATCAACGCCGCCAGTGCGGTTTGACTGCCAAAAGCAGCTTCCAGCAGATGCACCAGCTCTACC
>MNXW01000082.1 GCA_001871515.1 Comamonadaceae bacterium CG2_30_57_122 | reverse complement strand
CCAGTGTTGCGCCTTGGGCGATCGCGATGGCAGCAATTTGACCATCCACAAACGCCAAGGTTTGGCCCAATTGTTCTCTCTGTGTACGCAATTCAGCATGGACGCGAGCCGCCTGAGCGTCGTAGGCAAGCACTGGCAGTTGACCCGCAACGTCTTGTACAAATCGGCCAATCGCATCCCTACGTTGCCCAGCAGGCATGCGCAACCAGCCAAAGCGCAGCTCGTGCCACACAGGGGCGGCGATGGCCAGTTCGCCTTCATAACGGCTCAAATTTGCCATCACACCGGCATGTGGCGCGGGTCGCGCTGCCTCTGAAAGCACGTTGGTATCAAGTACCCAGGTGGTGGTGCTCACCAGGAAAACTCTCTTTCACGGTCTGTTTGACGCACCTGAGCAAATGGGTCATCTTCAGGCGTGCCATCGAGCGCAGGCAATTGTTCAGATCGCCAGTGCTGGAGTCTTTCTGCAAACCCGGTGGCTGCACCACTCATGCGCTGGTACTGTTCGAAAGACATCAAAACGCCGGCCACCTGACCCCGTCGCGAGATTGAAAAAGGCGCATTACCCGCCTCAACGCTTCGCAGTGCGTTGGCAAGTTGGGCGCGCGCCTCTGAAAAGGGTAGTGTTTGCATCGCGGCCTCCTTATTGGCGTACATTTGAATTGTACATTTAACCGGGTTGGGGTGCTATTCAAAGTGATGTGACGGAGTGGGTTGTGTGCAACTGACGTCAGGTTACTTGCCCAATCAGCCGTGCGATGCGCCATTGCGACGTGCGGCCTTCATCATATGTTGAACCCGCGCCGTGGCCGTCTTTGGCGGCTTCCTCATGGTGGCTGACCACAAATCGTCAGCCGCCAAAGCCAGCCGTAGCGCTGGCCAGTGTCTTGACCTGTTGCAAGGCGCATAGCCTGGTCGATGTGCCGGGTTTAGCGTTATGTAGTGGTTTCTCAAGAGACCAAATCACTTTGAATCGCACCCAGGCGCGGCAAGCCCTGGGGTGCTACAAATTTTTGAGAAAATGGGACAGCTAGCCCAGGTACTTTGTTGGTCAGTTATTCTCAAATTGAAAGCACCCGTGACCCCGTTTCAGATCTCTTTTTGTTGCGCCAACACCGACCCCGAACCGTGGCTGGCGGGCTTGCACGCTGCCTTGCCGCAGGCGCAGGTGTCGGTCTGGCAACCCGGCGCCGTAGCGGCAGACATCGCCGTGGTCTGGCAGCCGCTGCAGCAGTTCTTTGACGAGCAGCCGCAGCTCAAAGCCATTTTCAACATCGGTGCTGGCGTGGATGCACTGCTCAAGCTGCGACTGCCGCCCCAAGCCGTGGTGGTGCGGCTGGAAGACGCGGGCATGGCGGTGCAGATGGCCGAATATGTGTGCCAGGCAGTCATCCGCCATTTTCGTGATCTGAACGCCTACGCCGACGACGTGCGCGCTGGGCACTGGACGTATTACAAGCCGCGCCAGCGCAGCGATTTACCCGTGGGCGTGATGGGCTTGGGCGTGCTCGGCGCGCGGGTGGCGCAGGCGCTGGCGCACTTTGAGTTTCCGGTCAACGGCTGGAGCCGCACGCCCAGAGCGTTGGATAGCGTGCGCAGTTTCAGTGGTGCGGCGCAGTTGGATGACTTTTTGGTCAGCAGCCGGGTGCTGGTGAACCTGCTGCCGCTGACACCTGACACCACCAACATCCTCAACCGTGATCATTTAAGCCGCCTGCAGCCCGGTGGCTACCTCATCAATGTGGCACGCGGCGCGCATTTGGTCGACGATGATTTGCTGGCGCTGATTCGCAGCGGCCACCTCTCAGGTGCGCTGCTGGACGTGTTTCGCACCGAGCCCTTGCCTGTGAATCACCCGTTTTGGCGTGAGCCCAAAATAACGATCACGCCGCACACGTCGGCGCGCACGCTGCGTGAGGACAGCATTGCGCAGATTGTTGGCAAGATAGACGCATTGCAACGCGGGCAAGCTGTTACAGGCGTGGTGAGCGTTGCCCGCGGGTATTAGCGTCCGCCGGGCAGCGTGCACAGGTACAGCGCTTGTTGCAGCAACGCTGCCATCGGGTGCTTGCCATTGGCCAGGCCGTTTTGGCGGGCGTCGGCAGCAAATGCGGTAAAGCCTGGTGTGATCGTCCAGCGCTGCGCCGCCAGGCCAAACAGGCGATGTGCTTGTTCGGTCAATTCTGTGACAAAAGCAGCCGAGGGTTGCGCCGCCAGCGTGTATTTGGCACGGTCTAGCGAAGCCAACGCCACTTTCCAGCCGGTGTCGTGCAGCATGCCCAGCAGATAGCCGTCAAAGGCGTCCAGCCCGGCTGAATCAGCCAGCGCGGCGGCGCGCTCGGCCAGCGCTTCAGAGTGTTTCCACAGTCTGGCAATGGCGTTGGCGTGTAGCGAGCCGGACGCGCCCGCTGCGCTGCGGTAAATGGGTTTGAGCACGACGCGGGCAATGGCCGACTGCAGCCCCACCGAGCCAATCAGCCGGATGCCTTGTTCCAGGTCAGTCACGTCACCTTGCGCCCGGTAATAAGGGCTGCTGGCCAGGCGCAGTACCTCGGCGACCAGCAGGGGGTCTTTGCCGACGCGCTGGGCAATCGCCTGCAGCGGCAGCTGGGTCTCGCGCAGCAAAGCGATCAACTGCGGCACCACTTCGGCCGCGCGGGGCAGCAGCATGTCGGGAATTTCTGGCAAGGCCAGCACACCTTGCAGTACGTCCAGCGCATGTTGTTCGTTCGGTGTGATGGTCTGAGTGGTCCGTTCCACAGTGCCTGCGAGCCATGGAACGAACGGATGGCTTGCCTCGGCTGACATGTCGGTGTCGGGGGCCGAACTGGGTTCGGAAACTGCAGCGGTCGACGCAGCCTCGACTTGATGCACTGGTGCGGGGTGGGTTGGGCGCGCCGGCGACCACAGGCGGGTGAACCAGTTCATGACAGACGCACCGCTGTTGCAAGCCAGAAAAACTCTTTTGCCATTGGCAACCCCCATTTTTATTTTCTTGGCAACGCCAATTCGGCGTCAACTCTATCAGAGCTGACCGAATGCGTCTGATTTTTACAGGTAAAGTCGCTCCATTGAAAGACATGTGAGAAAGATTTTTATGACGCTTCCCCGTCTTGTCAAACTGGTCGAAGTCGGCCCGCGTGATGGCTTGCAAAACGAAAAGCAGACCGTGCCCGCTGCAGTCAAGATTGAACTCGTGCACCGGCTGCAAGCGGCGGGCTGCAAAGAGATCGAGGTCACCAGTTTTGTGTCGCCCAAATGGGTGCCGCAAATGGGTGACAACGCCCAGGTGATGGCGGGCATCACACGCCAGCCCGGTGTGCGTTATTCGGTGCTCACGCCCAACCTCAGGGGGCTGGAGTCGGCGCTGGCCTTGCCGCGTGCGGCTTGGCCCGATGAGATCGTGGTGTTTGGCGCAGCCAGCGAGGCGTTCAGCCAGAAAAACATCAATTGCTCTATTTCAGAGAGCATCGAGCGCTTTGCCCCCGTAGTCCAAGCCGCCAAATCCGCAGGCATTGCGGTGCGCGGTGCCATGAGCTGCACCGTGGGCTGCCCGTATGAGGGTGACATTGCGCCAGAACGCGTGGCCATGCTGGCCGGACTCATGAAAAGCATTGGCGTGCAGCGTGTGGACGTAGCTGACACCATTGGCGTGGGCACACCGCTCAAGGTGCAGCGCGCCCTAGAGGCTGCGCTCAAGCACTTTGATATCGATCACATTAGCGGCCACTTTCACGACACCTATGGTCAAGCGCTGGCCAACACCTTGGCGGCGCTGCAACTAGGGGTGTGGAATTTTCAGTCGTCGGTGGCTGGCTTGGGCGGCTGCCCGTACGCCAAAGGCGCTACCGGAAACGTAGCGTCTGAGGACGTGGTTTTCCTGCTGCATGGCATGGGCATCGATACCGGCATTGACCTGGACAAGCTCATCGACGCGGGACATTACATCAGCGACTTCCTGCAGCGCCCAACCAACTCTCGTGCCGGAAAAGCTGTGCTCAACAAAAGGTGTGACTGATGTGCGGTGCTGAACTCAAGACACTGCCCGACGGTATGCAGCGCGTGGCCCGGGTGCTGCAAGACAAAGGGCATCCGCACGCGCCGGTGATGCTCAGCGATGCCGCGCGCACCGCGCAGCAGGCCGCCGGCGCGCTGGGCGTCGGGCTGGGCCAAATCGCCAAAAGCATCATCTTCAAGCGCAAACCCGATGCCGCTGCTGTGCTGGTCATTACCTCGGGCGACCGGCGGGTTGATGAGAAAAAAGTCGCCGCACTGGTGTGCGCCGCCGGGCAAAAACTGGGCCGTGCCGACGCCGACTTCGTCAAGGCCAGTACCGGTTTTTCAATTGGCGGCGTGTCACCGGTGGGTCACGCCACAACGCCGGTGACGTTGATCGACCGTGACCTGCTGCGCTTTGATGAAATATGGGCTGCTGCGGGCCATCCGCATGGTGTGTTCAAGTTGCACCCGAACGATCTGGCGCGCCTGACCGGTGCGCCGGTGGTCGATGTGGCCGCACAGGAGGGCTTGTGACCTTTGATCAAAAAGCTATATTGTTTATAGCTGCTACCGCAGACGATATAAGGGCTGGAGGCAAAAAGTACACACAAGGTTTGCCGTCGCCCTGTATGTCGGTGTGCGAGATGGACGATGCCAGCGGCCTGTGCCGCGGCTGCCTGCGCACCCTCGATGAAATCACCGCCTGGGGCAATGCCGACGACGCGTTCAAGCGGCAAGTCTGGCAGGCCATTGCCGAGCGTGTCACGCCACGTTTGCAAGCCTGCGCCAACGATGTGTTTGGCAACCCACCTTGAGCGCAAGTCATGAAACACATTAATTTCTATCTGGACTTCATCTCGCCCTACGCCTACCTGGCGTTTGAAAAGCTTCCCGAAGCGCTGCTGGGCTGCAGTTACAGCGTCAGGTACCAACCGATTTTGTTTGCTGGCCTGCTCAAGCACCACGGTCACAAGGGGCCTGCCGAGATAGCCCCCAAGCGCGACTGGACCTACCGAAAAGTCCTCTGGCTGGCGCGGCAAAGCGGTGTCGCGCTGCAACTGCCGACACGGCATCCGTTCAACCCGCTGGCGTTGTTGCGCCTGGCGCTGGCGTGCGGCGAGGGGGGCAGCGCCAATCGCTACGTTTGCGAAGCGCTGTTTCGCCATGTCTGGCTGGGCGGCGGCGATGCCGAAGACGGGCCACGCCTGCAGGCTCTGAGTGCGCAACTGATGCCCGCGCGTGACGTCACCGGTGATCCGGTCAAGCGCGAACTCAAGGCCAACACCGACGCCGCGCTTGCCAAGGGCATTTTTGGTGTGCCCACTTTTGAGCTGGACGGCCGCCTGTTCTGGGGGCTAGATGCGCTACCGATGCTGCGTGCCTACCTCGACGGCGACGCTTGGTTTGACCAGAATTGGGACACGGTTGCGCAGGTGCGCTGAGCCGCTTCAACCCGCCTAGCCTGAAGTCCCTGGCACAGCTTGAGTGGGCATTTCGCTCAATTAAGGCGATCGATTTGAAGGTGCGTCCGCTTCATCCGAGATTGTTCATTAGGCGGCACTTTGTGCCTGCATGCTGCCTGGCGGCGTGATTGGCGGCCTTTTTGCCCGTCTGTTCGTCGTCCATAGCGGCAGTTATGAACGCCTCTCGGTCAGCCAAATTGCCTCGCAACTCGGCTCGCCATGCATTCATGCCCTAACGTCCATGTTCAACAAGGACACCCCAAAGCATGAAACATGCGTGCCCTGCGTAGGGCGGGTTTCAACCCGTCATGGCCGACTGAAGTCGACCCTACAACACGCCATTCTTGTCGGCTGTGGGCGTTGTTTCACGTTAATGAATTGTTTGGGATAAATCAAACGTTTGAGTCAAATGTCGATTGAACCGCGGTGAATTGTTGAAAACGATTGACTTACATCATTTACCAAGATGCCAGACTTGGATAACCTTTGCCCAATCACTTTGTTTGCGCTGAACCGCGCGGTGAAACTATGCCTATATGAATTCTCTTGTTGCCCATCTCTCTGCCTCATCTGACCGACCCGCGACGGCCCATATGGAACTGGTTTGCCCCGCAGGCAGCCTGCCCGCCCTGAAAGCTGCTGTCGACAACGGCGCCGACTGCGTGTACCTGGGCTTTCGCGATGCCACCAACGCGCGCAACTTTGCCGGGCTGAACTTTGACGAAGCCGCCATTGAGGCCGGCATTCGCTACGCACACGACCACCACCGCAAGGTGTTTGTGGCGCTCAACACCTACCCGCAAGCGGCCAAGGCTGACCTGTGGCAACGCGCGGTAGACCGGGCAGCGCACAGCGGCGTTGATGCCGTCATCCTGGCCGACCCCGGCATGATGGCCTACGCCGCCCGCCATCAGCCGCAGTTGCGCCTGCATTTGTCGGTGCAAGGCTCGGCCACCAACTACGAGGCGCTGGACTTTTATTACCAGCACTTTGGCATTGCGCGTGCCGTGCTGCCGCGCGTGCTTTCTTTGGCCCAAGTCGCGCAAGTGCTGGAAAAATCCAAGGTCGAAATCGAGGTGTTTGGCTTTGGCAGCCTGTGCGTGATGGTGGAAGGCCGTTGCGCCTTGTCGAGCTACGTGACCGGTGAAGCCCCCAACACCAACGGCGTGTGTTCGCCGCCCAAAGCGGTGCGCTGGGTCGAGACGCCGCAGGGCCGCGAATCGCGCCTGAACGGTGTGCTGATCGACCGCTACGCCCCTGGTGAAAACGCCGGCTACCCCACCTTGTGCAAAGGCCGTTTTGACGTGGGCGACGACCACAACTACTACGCCATCGAAGAGCCCACCAGCCTGAACACCTTGTCGCTGTTGCCCGAGCTGATGAAAATTGGCGTGAGCGCCATCAAGATCGAAGGCCGTCAGCGCAGCCCGGCTTATGTGGCACAGGTCACCAAGGTCTGGCGCGCCGCCATGGACAGCTGCCGCGACAACCCGCACCGCTACACCGCCAAACCCGCGTGGTTCAGTGATCTGGACAAAGTGGCAGAAGGCCAGCAGCACACACTTGGCGCGTATCACCGCCCCTGGAAATGATGAACGCACGCAAAGCTGCCCTGGTGTTGTTGCGCCGCCTTGTCTTGCAAACACGTACTGCCTGCGGCGGCGCGCCTAGCCAGGACGACTTTACGCGCGTTCGCAGCCATTTGAAATTTTCTCTATGAAACTAGCTCTGGGCCCCATCCTGTATTACTGGCCACGCGACGAGGTGCTGGCCTTTTATGAAGCCGTGGCCGCCAGCCCGGTGGACATTGTTTACCTGGGCGAGACGGTGTGCTCGCGCCGCCACGAGGTGCGCCTGAACGACTGGTTTGACATCGCCACCGCGCTGCGTGACGCGGGCAAAGAAGTGGTGCTGTCCACGCAAGTATTGATCGAGTCCGGTGCCGACGTGACGGTGCTGCACAAGATTGCCGACAACGGCTCATTCATGGTCGAGGCCAACGACATGGGCGCGGTGCATTGCCTGGAAGGCAAAGTGCCGTTTGTGGCTGGGCCGCACCTGAACATCTACAACCTGCCCACGCTGCAATGGCTGGCCCCGCTGGGCATTCACCGCTGGGTGATGCCGCTGGAAATGAGTGGCGCTGACCTGGCGCTGATCCAAAAAGGTAAACCTTCAGAAGTGCAAACCGAGGTGTTTGCCTATGGCCGCATGCCGCTGGCGTTTTCTGCGCGCTGCTTTACCGCACGCCACTGCAACCTGCCCAAAGACGACTGCCAGTTCAAGTGCATGGAACACCCCGACGGCCTGCTGATGCGCACCCGCGAGAGCGAAGAATTTCTGGTGCTCAACGGCATCCAGACGCAGTCGGCGCGCGTCTACAACCTGTTGCCAGACATCAAGGCGATGCGCGACATCGGCGTCGACGTGCTGCGCATCAGCCCGCAGGCGCAGCACACGGTGCGCATCAGCGAGCTGTTCCACGGTGTGATGACCGGCCAGCTCGATGCCGCCACGGCAAATACTGAACTGCAAACGCTGATGCCCGAGCAAGCCTGCAATGGCTACTGGCACGCCAAGCCCGGGCTGGAACTGGTTTAATCAGCCCCTTAGAAGCGCACAAGGACACCCCCATGACCGCTACTCCTGCGACCCCCTTCCTGATCCCCAAGCCGGTGGGCCAAATGCTCGGCCGTCTGCCCGCTTACCCGGGTTCGTTCCTGTTTGTCACCGGTCTGAATGTGGCCCTGGCAAAAAAACTGGCGCCCGACGTGACGCAACTGCTGGCTGGCAAAAAGCTGCGTCTGTGCGTGCTGGATGCGCATTGGACGTTTGACTTTGAATGGCGCACCAGTCGCTTCGTGGCCTGCCAGAACCCCGGTGCCGCCGACCTGACCATCAGCGCCAGCGCCAACGACTTTGTGCTGCTGGCGCGCCGCCAGGAAGACCCCGACACGCTGTTCTTCAACCGCCGCCTGGCGATGGAAGGCGACACCGAACTGGGCCTGCTGGTCAAAAACACCATTGATGCGATCGAGTTGCCGGTGTTCAACCTGGCGCAGCTGCATCCCCGCCACGTACTGGCGCAGGCACGCGAATTGTTCAAGTCGCGGCTGGGCGGTCTGAAACCGCGCTAGCGTGACCCCATCACAACCTCTGCCATGCGACTGACTTTGTAGGGTCGAATTCATTCGGCCAGGTCGACTGAAGTCGACCCTACGAAGGCCAAAAACATCTCAACCATGACATCCATGCCACATTCAGAGCGTCACCAAAAACGCATTGTTGTCGCCATCTCTGGTGCCAGCGGCGCCATCTACGGGGTGCGGCTGCTGCAAGCGTTGCGGGCCGTTGACGGCGTGCAAACGCATCTGGTGGTGTCCGACGCGGGTTGGCTCAATGTGCAGCAAGAGCTGGGCTCGCCACGCGCTGAGGTCGAAGCCTTGGCTGATGTGGTTTACCCGGTGCACGATGTTGGCGCGGCCATTGCCAGCGGCTCGTTTCAATGCGACGGCATGGTGATTGCACCTTGTTCGATGCGCACCCTGGCCGCAGTCGCGCTTGCCCTATCTGACAACCTGATCACCCGCGCGGCAGACGTGATGCTCAAAGAGCGTCGCAGGCTGATTTTGATGGTGCGCGAAACCCCGCTCAACCTGGCGCACCTGCGCCACATGACCAGCGTGACCGAGATGGGCGGCATCATCTTTCCCCCTGTGCCCGGCTTCTATCAGCGCCCGAAATCGATCGACGAAATAGTCGACCACACGCTCAGTCGCGTCATCGACCTGCTCGGCCTGCCGCAGCCCGATGCGCCGCGTTGGGGCGGACTCCATTCATCGGGTGCAGACCCGCATTGATTCCCATGAAATCAAACCAACACGGGCTAGCGGCGTGCGTTGGATGTCTGACGCAGCATGGACTCAAATCAAGGAGGAGGGCTGGGCGTGGCTCAGACCGGGGAACATTTGCGGAGTCAGATACCCAATGCACGCTGCGGGTTACAACCAACCGCGCTGGCCTCTTGCAGCGTCAATTGCCGTTAATTTTTTAGAGAACAACGCTGTGGCCTACCGCGATTTAAGAGAATTCATCGTCCAGTTAGAACAATTGGGCGAGCTCAAACGCGTGCAGGCCGAGGTGTCGCCGCACCTGGAGATGACCGCGCTGTGCGACAAGGTGTTGCGCGCGGGCGGCCCGGCGTTGCTGTTTGAGCACCCCACCGGCCACCGCATGCCGGTGCTGGGCAACCTGTTTGGCAGCACGCGCCGCGTCGCCTTGGGCATGGGCGTGAACGACGTGAGCGAACTGCGCCAGTTTGGCCACGTGCTGGCCATGCTTAAAGAGCCCGAAGCGCCCAAGGGCTTCAAGGAACTCATCGGCATGCGCAGCCTGGTCAAAACCCTGTGGAGCATGTCGCCCAAAGAACTCAGCAGCGCGCCGTGCCAAGAGGTGGTTTGGGAAGGCTCAGACGTTGATTTGGCCAAACTGCCGGTGCAGCACTGCTGGCCGGGCGACGTGGCCCCGCTCATCACCTGGGGCCTGGTCATCACCCAAGGCCCGCTCAAAAGCCGGCAAAACCTGGGCATCTACCGTCAGCAGGTGTTATCAAGCAACAAGGTCATCATGCGCTGGCTGGCGCACCGCGGTGGCGCGCTCGACTTCAAGGACCACGCCGCGCAAAAACCCGGCCAACCCTATCCGGTGTGCGTGGCCCTGGGTGCTGACCCGGCCACCATTCTGGGCGCGGTCACCCCGGTGCCCGACAGTTTGAGCGAATACCAGTTTGCCGGGTTGCTGCGCGGCAGCCGCACCGAGCTGGTCAAGGCGCTGGGAAGCAACTTGCGCGTGCCCGCCTTTGCCGAGATCGTGCTCGAAGGCCACATCAACCCCGATGCC
>MNXW01000121.1 GCA_001871515.1 Comamonadaceae bacterium CG2_30_57_122 | reverse complement strand
CTGACCATCAATGCAGCCAAAGACAAAAGTTTTTTGAACATGACAGGGCTCCTGTAAAAGGGTAAAGGGAAAAGGGGTGAACGCTATCTGCTATGAGGCCAGCCACTGCACGTACTTTGCCACACCGGTTTGTACATCAGCAAACGAATGGTCGCAGCCGGTGGCACGCAGTGCGGTGAGATCGGCTTGGGTGTAGCACTGGTACTTGCCACGCAGGGCATCGGGGAAAGGCACGTATTCCAGCAGACCTTGTGCCACCAGCTGATCCAGGGATAGGGCAGCTTGACCGTCCAAGGCACGCAGCGCGTTGACGGTAGAACTGGCCACATCGTTAAAGGGTTGGGCGCGCCCGGTGCCGAGGTTGAAAATACCGGAAATGCCGGGGTGGTCATAGAACCACAGGTTGACCGCCACCACGTCGTCGATGAAGACAAAGTCGCGCAGTTGCGCACCCGCCGCGTAACCACCGTAGTCGGCAAACAGCTTGACTTTGCCATCAAGCTTGAACTGGTTGAACTGGTGAAACGCCACACTGGCCATGCGGCCTTTGTGCTGCTCACGTGGGCCGTAAACATTGAAGTATCTGAAGCCCACCACCTGCATGGTTTTACCGGCAAAGGCACGCTGGAATTCGTGGCCACACTCGCGGCGCATGCGCTGGTCAAACAGCAGTTTGGAGTAGCCGTAAACGTTCAGCGGCCGCTCAAAAGCCGGGTCTTCGCGAAACGTGTCCGAGCCGCCATAAGTGGCGGCGCTGGAGGCGTAAAGCAGGCGTGCCCCGCGCTTCTGACAGGCCTGGTACAACTTGACCGAGGTGGCAAAGTTGTTTTGCATCATGTACTTGCCGTTGCTCTCCATGGTGTCGCTGCAGGCCCCTTCATGGAAGATGGCTTCGACCTGACCGTAGTCGCCACTGGCGTAGTCGGCGTAAAAGCTATCGGCATCGACATAGTCGGTGATCTGCAGGTCGGCCAGGTTGCGAAACTTGTCGCCCTGGGTCAGGTCGTCGACGGCGATGATGTCGCTCAGCCCCCGTGCGTTGAGCCCCTTGATGAGGTTGGAGCCAATAAAACCGGCCGCGCCGGTGACAACAATACGGGTCATGCAAACAACTCCTCATAAGACACGGTGGCGGTGCCGAATTTACCCACCACCAAGCTACCTGCGCGGTTGGCCAGCGGCAAGGCTTGGCGCAAACTCAGGCCCGCTGCCACCAGGGCGGCCAGGGTGGCAATGACGGTGTCGCCAGCGCCGGTCACGTCAAACACCTCGCGCGCTTGTTCACTCACACTGACCTGGCCTTGTGCATCAAACAGCGTCATACCTTCTTCGCTGCGGGTCAGCAGCACGGCTTGCAGGCCTAGGTTTTTGCGCAAATTTTGCACTTTGGTTTGCAGCTCGGTTTCGTTTTGCCAGCTGCCAATCACCTGTTGCAGCTCGGCGCGGTTGGGGGTGATCACATTCGCCCCCTGGTAGCGTGAATAGTCCGAACCCTTGGGGTCAATCAAAATCGGCTTGCCAGACGCATGGGCGAGGGCAATCATGTCGCTCACGTGCGCCAGGCCGCCCTTGCCGTAGTCCGAGAACAGCACCGCCTGGTGGCTGGGCAACAGCTCAATGAAGATGGCGGTTTGCGAGGCCAGCACTTCGCTTTGAGGCGTGTTCTCGAAGTCCATGCGCAGCAGTTGCTGCTGGCGGCCAATGACACGCAGTTTGACGGTGGTTTTGAGCTGTGCGTCGCGGCCAAAGTGGGTCTGAATGCCGGTGTTCGCCACCAGCGCTTCGAGCTTGTGGCTGGCCTCGTCGTCACCCACCACGGTCAGTAACGAGGCTTGTGCGCCCAAGGTGACCACGTTGTAGGCCACGTTGGCCGCGCCGCCATTGCGCTCTTCTTCACGCGTGACACGCACCACCGGCACTGGGGCTTCTGGGCTGATGCGGTCAACGGCACCGTACCAGTAACGATCCAGCATCACATCGCCCACCACCAGCACGCGGGCCTTGGCCAATTGTTGTTGAGTAATTTTTATCTTCATGATCAATTCAATGGTGCTGCAAGCGACGTTGCTCACGCGACATGCCGTGGAACCGGCTTTGCCGGGCCACTGGCATGGCCCCCTTGAGGGGGGAGGCGGCCACACGAAGTGGGCAAGCAACAGGGGGGAGTGTCATCTCATAGTTCTTCAACCCGTAAGGCAGGGTAACTGTCCCAGGTCTGGCAGCCCGGGCATTGCCAAAAATGGTGCGTGGCCTCAAAGCCACAGGCAGCGCAGCGGTAGCGCAACAGCGGTTGGGTGGCGTGGTCCAGGGCGCGCTGCACCTGGGGATGAAAGTGTTCATGCTCCAGCTTTTCACCGGCAATCCATTTGCTGGCCGCCACCAGAGAGGGTTCTTTCTCAAGGTGACGGGCATACCAGTCTCGGGCACTGACGGGTTGGTCGGCGCAGGCGTTGGTCAGCGTGACCACCGCGTCCAGCAGGTCCAGGCACGGTTTGCTGGCATACAGGGTCTGCAGCTGTTGCAAGGTTTCCTGGGTGCGCCCGCAACGCAAGGCCAAGGTGGCCAAAGGCTGGGCGATCAGGGGAATGGCAGCAGGGGTGCTGACCAAGGCCTCGGTGAGGGTTTGCCAGGCCAGGGGAAACAAGCCCATTTTTTCTTGCAACTGCGCCAGATCCAGACGGGCACGGGCTGCATCAGGTGCTTTTTGTATGGCTTTTTGCAGCAACTCACCGGCCTGCGCCCACTGCTCCTGCGCGGCCAGTGTGGCCGATTGTTCGCACAGGTAATGTGCCAGGCGGGTGCTGAAACTACCGGGCTCAACCCGGTCAAGCTTTTCTGCCACCTGTGCGGCCAGTGCCCAGTCTCGGCTGCGCTCGTAGTTGGCCAGCAAGGCGAGTCGCGCCTGGGCTTCAAAAGGAGTGCCTTCCAGTTTGAGTAAAGCAGCTTCAGCCCGGTCGAGCAAACCTGCTTTCAGATAATCCAACGCCAAAGCATGCTGTGCGCGGTTGCGATCGGCTTGGTTGATGTCGCCGCGCGAGAGCAAGTGCTCATGCACCCGCACCGCGCGTTCATATTCACCGCGCCGACGAAACAGGTTGCCCAGGGCAAAGTGCAGCTCTGACGTGTCCGGGTCGTTCTGCACCGCTTCAATGAAGGCATCAATGGCCTGGTCTTGCTGCTCGTTGAGCAAATAGTTCAGTCCTTTGAAATAGGCTTTGGGTGCTTGATGGTTTTCCAGCCGTATCTGGCGCAAATCCAGTCGCGAGGCCATCCACCCGAGCACAAAAGCCAGGGGTAATCCCAGCAATATCCAGCTTAAATCAAATTCCATCGACGTAACTTGTAGCGCCTGCCTGTGTCTGTGGAAGGTTGACGGGGGGCGTGGCAACGGCTGGTAGTGGTGCTGGGGAAGCGCGCTGGCGTAACCAGCGTGGCAACATGCCCAGCACGCCCACAACCACGCCAATACTAAAAGTTGCAAGCACCACCAGCACCAATGGGGATCGCCATTGGGTACCAAAGAAAAAATGCACAGTGGTGACTTGCTGGTTGTTCAGCGCAAAGGCAAACAGGGTAAAAAAAATGGCCGCCTTCAGTACCCACTTGAGCAGCCACAACATGTGTTTCATCCAAATTCCCCAGTGGAACGCCGATTTTACTGTTCAGGGCTTGGTTGAAAGCGTCATTTCATTGGTGCGTTCATCCACATCATTACGCAGAGCTTTGCCGGGCTTGAAATGGGGCACGCGTTTTGCTGGAATGACCACGCTCTCGCCGCTGCGCGGGTTGCGACCCATGCGGGGTGGACGGTGGTTGATTGCAAAACTACCAAAGCCGCGGATCTCGATCCGGTGTCCCCGCACCAAGGCATCGTTCATGGCATCCAGAATGGCCTTGACCGCAAACTCCGCATCACGCTGGGTGAGCTGGACAAACTTGGCAGCCAATTCTTCAACGAGGTCTGAGCGAGTCATAAAGTCAACACCTTTGCGGAACAAAGAAAAAACGACCGGTGCACGCAGGCTTCCGGTCGTTCAGGTGGGCAATAACCAATTAGTTATTGTTGTCCAGCTTGGCGCGCAGCAAGGCGCCCAGGCTGGTGGTGCCCGCATTTTCGCGGGCAGACTGTTGGCTCAAGGTGGCCATGGCTTCGTTTTGGTCGGCCGCGTCCTTGGCTTTGATCGACAACTGGATGTTGCGGGTCTTGCGATCCACATTGACCACCACCGCAGTGACTTCGTCGCCTTCTTTGAGCACGTTGCGCGCATCTTCCACGCGGTCACGGCTGATCTCGGAAGC
>MNXW01000077.1 GCA_001871515.1 Comamonadaceae bacterium CG2_30_57_122 | reverse complement strand
CAACTGGATGCAGCGCGTGGGTACGCAGGACAAGGACGGTAGCCATGAATAAGACCGGCTTTGAGAAACGCAACCTGTTCATGGTGCTGTACATCGTGTTTGCTTTGCTGCCGGTGTACTGGATGGTGAACATGTCGTTCAAGACGAATGAGGAAATTCTGGCCAGTTTTTCGCTGTTTCCGCAGCACTTCACCTGGGCCAATTACAAGACCATTCTGACCGACCCGTCGTGGTATTCGGGCTACATCAACAGCCTGATTTATGTGGGCATCAACACCGTAATTTCCATCACTGTGGCGCTGCCGGCTGCCTATGCGTTTTCACGCTACAGCTTTCTCGGTGACAAGCATGTATTTTTCTGGTTGTTGACCAACCGCATGACACCACCGGCTGTGTTTTTGCTGCCGTTCTTCCAGCTTTACTCCACCGTGGGGCTGATGGACACGCACATTGCCGTGGCGCTGGCCCACCTGCTGTTCAATGTGCCGCTGGCGGTCTGGATTTTGGAGGGGTTCATGAGCGGCATCCCGCGCGAAATTGATGAAACCGCGTACATCGATGGCTACTCGTTTCCGGCATTTTTCGTCAAGATATTCCTGCCCTTGATCAAGGCCGGTGTGGGGGTGGCCGCGTTCTTTTGCTTCATGTTCAGTTGGGTCGAGTTGTTGCTGGCGCGCACCCTCACCAGCGTCAACGCCAAGCCGATTGTGGCCATCATGACGCGCACCGTGTCGGCCTCGGGCATGGACTGGGCCACGTTGGCCGCTGCTGGTGTGCTGACGATTGTGCCGGGTGCGATCGTGATCTGGTTTGTGCGTAATTACATCGCCAAAGGGTTTGCGATGGGCCGCGTTTGACCCCAGCGCGCGACCTCAACTGATTAGGAGAATGTGAATGTTTGAATGGATGGCCTGGACGACACCTGTCGCCGTTTTCTTCATCTGCATCGCACTCATGCTGTTTGGCATGACGCTGTGGGAGATCAAGTCGCCGACCGTCATGCGACGTGGCTTTTTGCCGATCGCCACCACGCGCGGAGATCGGCTCTTTATTGGTCTGCTGTCTGCGGCCTACATCAACTTGGCGTTCGTCGGGCTTAACGGTCGTTTGATGATCTGGTTCAGCCTGGCGTCTGAGCCGTCGATCTGGGTCAGTTTTGTGGTTTCCATGGCTGCACTGGCGTTGATCATGCACAAAGGATAGCTAACTGTGTATTAAGGATCGGCTTGTTGTCCCCTGGAGCCGAAGCAGCCTTTGAATCAGGGGCCATACAAAGCAGAGGAGATTGATTATGAAGTTGCGATATAGCGTTTTGGCAGTGGCTGTCGCCTGCAGCGCGATGTTCAATCTGGGTTGGGCCGATGAGGCGGCAGCCAAGAAGTGGATTGACAGCGAGTTCCAGCCATCGACCTTGTCTAAAGACAAGCAGGCCGCTGAGATGAAATGGTTCATTGATGCCGCCAAAAAGCTCAAAGCCAAAGGTGTGAACGAAATTTCGGTGGTGTCAGAAACCATCACCACCCACGAATACGAATCCAAGACGCTGGCCAAAGCGTTCACCGAGATTACCGGCATCACCGTCAAGCACGACCTGATACAGGAGGGCGACGTGGTTGAAAAACTGCAAACTTCGATGCAGTCAGGCAAGTCGATTTATGACGGCTGGATCAGTGACTCGGACTTGATTGGCACTCATTACCGTTACGGCAAGATCATGAATCTGACCGACTACATGGCCGGTGCAGGTAAGGCTTACACCAATCCCGGACTGGATTTGAAAGACTTTATTGGTACCAGTTTCACCACAGCGCCGGATAAGAAACTCTATCAATTGCCGGATCAGCAGTTTGCCAATCTGTATTGGTTCCGGGCGGATTTGTTTGCACGCAAAGACTTGCAAGCTCAGTTCAAAGCCAAATATGGCTACAACCTGGGGGTTCCATTAAATTGGAGCGCTTATGAAGACATTGCAGCGTTTTTCAGCGAAGATGTCAAAACCATCGATGGCAAGCCGATCTATGGTCACATGGATTACGGCAAAAAAGACCCCTCTTTGGGTTGGCGTTTTACCGATGCCTGGTTGTCGATGGCAGGCACGGCCGATAAGGGTATTCCCAACGGCATGCCGGTCGATGAATGGGGTATCCGGGTTGCTGCAGACAAGTGCACGCCCGTAGGTGCTTCAGTGGCGCGCGGTGGTGCTACCAACTCACCAGCGGCGGTCTACGCATTGACCAAATATGTCGACTGGATGAAAAAGTACGCACCCAAAGAGGCGAGCGGCATGACGTTTGGCGAAGCTGGCCCCGTGCCTGCCCAAGGCCAGATTGCACAGCAGATTTTCTGGTACACCGCCTTCACCGCAGATATGGTCAAGCCGGGTCTGCCGGTGGTGAATGCCGATGGCACGCCCAAATGGCGCATGGCACCCGGTCCCAATGGTCCGTACTGGAAACAAGGTATGCAAAACGGCTACCAAGACGTAGGCTCCTGGACATTCTTCAAAAACCATGACGCCGACAAGACGGCTGCGGCTTGGCTCTATGCCCAGTTTGTGACGGCCAAAACGGTGTCGTTGAAGAAAACCATTGTTGGGCTGACACCTATTCGCGAGTCGGACATTCAAAGTAAGGCCATGACCGATATGGCTCCGAAGTTGGGTGGTCTGGTGGAGTTCTATCGCAGCCCGGCCCGAGTTGCGTGGACGCCGACCGGCACCAATGTGCCAGACTATCCGAAGCTGGCGCAGTTGTGGTGGAAAAACGTGGCGGTGGCGGTCACGGGTGAGAAGACGCCGCAACAGGCCATGGATAACCTGGCCGACGAAATGGATCAGGTGATGGCGCGCCTGGAACGTGCGGGTATGGCCAATTGCCCGCCCAAGCTCAATCCCAAAGGTAACCCGGCCAAGTATTTGAGTGATACCGGCGCGCCATGGAAGAAGCTGGCCAATGAAAAGCCCAAAGGCGAAACCATTGCCTATGACACGCTGTTAACTGCCTGGAAGAGCGGCAAGGTGCGTTGATCGCAGCCTTGAGATTGAGGATGCTTTGAAAGATGGCCGTGTGCGCAACTTAGCCACACGGCCATTTTGTTCAATAGGAACGAATCGAAATACAACTCTTAACGAGTTTTGAAAACCAAAGTTAATGCACTTATGAGTAGCAATGCCCCCACTCCCTTGACAACCCATCGGTCGGATTTGATGGCACGGTTGAGCGCGTCATGCCAATACGACATCGCTATTGTGGGCGGGGGAGCCACCGGCCTGGGTATTGCGTTGGATGCAGCAGCACGTGGCTTGCGCGTGGTGTTGGTTGAGGCGTATGACTTTGCCAAGGGCACTTCTTCGCGTTCCACCAAGTTGGTACACGGGGGTGTGCGATATTTGGCGCAAGGCAATATTTCACTGGTGAGAGAAGCGCTGCACGAGCGCACGCTGCTGCTTCACAATGCGCCGCATTTGGCGCAGCCGCTGCCTTTTGTGATGCCGGCCTATAAATGGTGGGAGGCTCCCTTTTACGGCACGGGTCTGAAAATGTACGACGCGCTGGCAGGCAGCGCAGGTTTGGGAGCAACCGAGTTTTTAAGTAAAGCCGAAACCCTGGCCGAACTACCCATGGCAAAGCCAGAGGGGCTCAAGGGCGGTGTGAAGTATTGGGATGGCCAGTTCAATGACGCACGTTTGGCGCTCGCTTTGGCGCGAACAGCTGCACAACATGGCGCTTTGCTGGTGAATTACTGTCGTGTGGATGGCCTGATCCATGACCAAGGTCGTGTCGCCGGGTTGACGAGCATCGATCAGATCAATGGGCAGCGTTATACCGTAGCAGCGCATTGTGTGGTCAATGCCACGGGTGTTTGGGTCGATGAGTTGCGTGGGCTGGACGGTGCTGCTGATGGCGGCGCGTCACCAGTGATCACCCAGCCGATGGTTGCGCCCAGTCAAGGGGTGCACATGGTGGTTGAACGCGAGTTTCTGGGGGGGGCTGCGGCACTGATGGTGCCCAAAACGGCCGATGGCCGAGTGTTGTTTGCAGTGCCCTGGTTGGGTAAAGTCATTTTGGGGACGACGGACACACCCAGGCATGATCTGGCGCTGGAGCCCGTGGCCTTTGACGAAGAAATCAGGTTTATTTTGGAAGAGTCCGCGCGTTATTTGCGTCATGCCCCTCAGCGCAAAGATGTCAAGAGCATCTGGGTTGGCCTGAGACCGCTGGTCAAGCCGCCAGACGATGCAGGCGGCAACACCAAAGGATTGAGCCGTGAGCACACCATAGTGGTCAGCAAAAGTGGATTGGTAACGGTGACAGGTGGAAAGTGGACGACGTACCGAGCCATGGCTGAAGATGTGCTTGCCCAGTGCGAGGCGCATGCCCTGATTAAAGCGACTGTAGTAGGCTTGACCAGAACGATGCCTTTGGTGGGCGGCGGCGCGGTGGGGACTGCGGCGCGTCCGATGCATGAAGCCGAAGGCTTGCACCTATATGGAAGCGAGAAAGATTTTGTACAGCGTTTGCCAGGAGCTAAGCGCTGGCTCAGTGAGGGATTGTCGGAAGCTATGGTCAGGTTTGCGGCGCGTTACGAATACGCATCAAAGGTGGAGGATGTGCTGGCGCGCAGGTCTAGATTGTTATTTCTTGATGCCAGACAGGCTCGAGTCGTAGCAAGTGTCGTGGGGGAAATTCTTAAGGAGGAGACAGCGCAAGACCCTGCAGTACATGACTTTGAGGCGTTGACTAAGCAATATTTTCTTGAAAAACAATAAAAGGCTTGAGCAACGACTATTTTTCGTGCATAATACAAGGCTTCGCGTTAAAAACGAAGTGTCTGCCCAAAGCTAACAATGTGAGTGGTTCATGTTGGGTGTAACGGGCCCAAGACTGACTGAAGTCAAAGTTTGCATTGTGCAGACTGTAATTTCAGTGCAAGTTGGGAATTAAACAAATGATCCAAACCGAATCTCGACTCGAAGTCGCCGACAACACCGGTGCCAAGTCCGTTCTGTGCATCAAGGTGCTGGGCGGATCCAAGCGTCGCTACGCCAGCGTAGGCGACATCATTAAAGTCAGCATTAAAGAAGCTGCACCTCGTGGCCGCGTCAAAAAAGGCGATGTCTACAGTGCAGTTGTGGTTCGTACTGCCAAGGGAATTCGTCGCAATGATGGCTCTTTGGTGAAGTTCGATGGCAAT
>MNXW01000304.1 GCA_001871515.1 Comamonadaceae bacterium CG2_30_57_122 | reverse complement strand
CGGAGTCTTCCGGCAAAACCACGCTGACGCTGCAAGTCATTGCCGAAATGCAAAAAACCGGCGGCCAGTGCGCGTTTGTTGATGCCGAACATGCGCTGGACATCCAGTATGCGCAAAACCTGGGGGTCAATTTGCAAGACCTGCTGATCAGCCAGCCCGACACCGGCGAGCAGGCGCTGGAAATTGTCGACAGCCTGGTGCGCTCCGGCGCGGTCGATCTGATTGTGGTCGACTCGGTGGCGGCACTGACCCCCAAAGCCGAGTTGGAAGGCGAAATGGGCGACAGCCTGCCGGGCTTGCAAGCCCGCCTGATGAGCCAGGCGCTGCGCAAGCTCACCGCGCACATCAAAAAGACCAACTGCATGGTGATTTTCATCAACCAGATCCGCATGAAGATTGGCGTGATGTTTGGCAGCCCAGAGACCACTACCGGCGGCAATGCGCTGAAGTTTTACGCCTCGGTGCGGCTGGACATTCGCCGCACCGGCACGATCAAAAAGGGTGATGAGTCCATCGGCAACGAAACCAAAGTGAAAGTGGTCAAGAACAAAGTGGCTCCACCCTTCAAAACCGCCGAATTCGACATCATGTTTGGCCAGGGCATCAGCCGAGAGGGTGAGGTCATCGACATGGGGGTCAATGCCAACATCGTGGACAAATCTGGTGCCTGGTACGCCTACAACGGTGAAAAAATTGGCCAGGGCCGCGACAACACGCGTGAGTTTTTGAAAGAAAACCCGGATTTGGCGCGTGAGATCGAAAACAAGGTGCGCGCCTCACTGGGCATTGCCTTGATGGCGGGCTCTGAAGTGCCTGAAGTGGCAACCAAGCCTACAAGCAAAAAAGCCGCCTAGCCCTTATAAATAAAGCGCAGTAAGCTATCAAAAAAATATCAATCTAGTGCGCAATATTCCATGGCGTTTGACCAACCCTCCCTCAAAGGCCGTGCTTTACGGCTGCTGAGCACGCGTGAACACTCGCGTGCTGAGCTGGAACGCAAGCTGCAGCGCTTTGAAGAAGAGCCCGGCAGTCTGGCCGCGGCGCTGGATGATTTGCAAGCCAAGGGGTTCATCAGCGAACAGCGGGTGGTGGAGTCGGTGCTGAATCGACGCGCCGCCAAGCTCGGTAGCGGGCGCATCCGCCAGGAACTGCAAGCCAAGGGGCTTGACCCGGAACGGGTGGCAGAGGCGGTGGCCGCGTTGCGCAACACCGAGCTGGCGCGGGCTCAATCCGTGTGGCACAAGAAGTTTGGCAGTGCGCCTTTGGATGCGACCGAGGCCATGCGTCAGGCGCGCTTTTTGGCGGCGCGCGGTTTTGGCGGCGAGGTGATCCGCCGCGTGCTCAAGGGCGGCGCGGTCGAGCTGCCGGATGGCGATTGATGCGAAAATCTCAATCCAAACACGCTACGGATTTACTCGATGCCAACCTCTACTCAGCCTTCACTGTTTGGTATTTCCCGCAGCAACCGAAATTTTGCTGACCCCTACTACTGGGGCAAGAATCAATTTAATTCAGCCTTCCCCGTAGCCTTGGCTTGTTACATGCGGTCACTTGACATGCCTTTGAACTATGTCAAGTTCAAAGATGCGATGCACACCGCAGTTGGAGAACTGGCGGTCAGTGAATTCTTTGGCAGTTCCGAGCCGAATGAGAAACTTCATTTTTCGTTTGAAACGCGTTTTGATCACTTCCGCTCATTTGTTCATGACGAATTGCCCGCCATTGACTTGGTAGTGGGGGTAGGTGATCCGGTGCAGCAACTACGCCCGATTGAGGTGAAGCTGACGACACTGCCAGACAACACCACCGAGGCCTGCACGCAAGACAAGTACGGCGCAGAGCTGGTTATCCGCTCCGCCACCACGCGTTACATGGCGCTGTCAATGGCGCAGGCGGTGGATACCGAAAGAAACCGGGTGCGCGAGATTTTCGAGCCGGTGTGCGCACGCATTCGCAACTGGGATTCCAAGGCTGAAATGGTCTCTATTTTGGGCAAGGCTGTGAGTGCCCTTGAGTTGTTTTTGACTGAATTCAAGCATTTGCAGTCGCCGTTGTTGATGCAACCCATCTGGAAAACGGTAGGCAAATCGCCAGTTTTGGCCGATAACTGTCTGGACATCTTTGTCTGGAGCGACTTTGCGCTGACCCATCTGTTTTTGGATTCAGCGCGTAACCCGCGTGACGTGCAGTCCATTTCCCGTTACGGACGCGCCGCGCTGCGCTTGACCCGGTTTCTTTACGAACGCTCCAAATCAGACAAAGTGTTTCAAGCCCCCATTTACGATGGCATGACGTTTGACACGCAAAACGACAAAGAGTTTGCCATTTCTGGCACCCGCTCACGCGAGTTGATGGCCTGCCCACGTCTCATCAAACCAACCATCACTAAGGACGAAATCAAAAACATCATCCTTGGTGGCGGACAAAAACTCTTAAGTCCTGAGAGACGGGTTGAAGTCGACTTCTCAGACAGTATCAGAGCGTACTTGAACTATGCATGATCTTCCTGTCAGGGAAAAGTCGATTTTGGCTGGTTTGTACTTCTCCAAGTTTGATAGGGAAGGATTGAAAACATTTGGCTTCGGCGGATTTACCGAGGCATTCAATGTGATTGGATTGACGCTTGGTGTTCGCCCGGGATCGATAAAGAATTACCGAGATGAATTTGATCCGCTTTTCCCGAATCATCGCAAAGGCTGGCATCAAAGACCGATACGTGACTATTGCAAGAAAATTTATGACAATTTTGGTGGGTTGGGTTTGGAAAACTTCACGAGCCAATTGAAGCAAATCCTATACAAGGAGCACGAGCTCGACCTGCTCATCGAGGAGGCAACCGCGTCAGATATTGATGCGGGTGGCACTTTCGCAAAGCGGTTGCTCACCGGTCAAGCCGCTGAGCAGTATTTCATGAACTCTTTCAAAAGCATCCCCTCTTTTTATGGGCTCAACATAAGAGATGCGACGAAACTCGGTTGTGGTTTCGACTTTCAGCTTTATTCCCCGAGCGTTTCTCTTGCGGTGGAGGTTAAGGGGCTAAACGACAAGTGCGGAAATATAACGCTCACCCAAAAAGAGCACGCTGTAGCGTCCAGAATGGGGGATCGATATTTTTTGTTTGTCGTCAAAAACTTCAAAGAAAAACCAGTCCATAACCTCTACAAAAATCCATTGCGAGAAGGATTGGTGTTCAACAAAATAGAGCAATACATTACCCAGACAAACTGGACAGCCAGAGTGTGAGGCTCGCGCAATAACACGGCGAAGAGAGTGAGACTGTTTTTGTGTAGCTCAATCGCAGGCTATCCGCAACCGCGTCCAATTGGGTTAAGGTATTCGATCATTCACAGGAAAGGAAAGGGCGTTGATTCAGACCTTCCCCTCAAACTTTCAGCTTCCAGGCTGTAAATCGGATGTGGAACAGGTCATTGGAAATGCCGTTCCGGTCAAGCTTGCCGAGTATGTGGGCAGTCGCTTAATAAGTTACATACACGACCTTGAGTCTAAGGTCCATCTTCAACAAGGACACAAGGACACCCCAAAGCATGAAACATGCGAGCGCTGCGTAGGGCGGGTTTCAACCCGCCATGGCCGACTGAAGTCGGCCCTACGACACGCCATGCTTGTCGGCTGTGGGCGTTGTTTCACGTTAAAGATGCGCTGCTGATGCCTTGCCAGTTGTTTGAGTCAAAGCCCAAATCCAATGACCGGTCAAGGTCAACAAGCTTGAATTTGCAACTTCCTGCGCGCCGAATTGCTTCGAAACAGGAAAGACATGCTGGACAAAATATAGGTAAATAGGCCTCTAGCCCTTAATTTATAAGGGCTAGTAGCTATTTAATATATAGCAATTTAGCCAGCCAGACCCAGCATCAGCTGCAGGTTTTGCACCGCCGCACCGCTGGCACCTTTGCCAAGGTTGTCCAAGCGCGCCACCAGCACGGCATGGTGAAAGTCGTCAGTGGAACTGGCATTGGCAAACACCCGCAATTCCAGCTGGTTGGTACCCGCCAAGGCCACCGCGTCGAGCTTGTCGTCAGGCGTGGCGGGCAGCACCTTGACCCATTCACTACCCGCGTAGTGCTGTGCCAGCGCTTGGTACAAATCGTCGGCACACGGTTGGCCGGGCAACAGGTCTAAATGCAGCGGCACTTGCACCAGCATGCCCTGTTTGAAATTGCCCACTGATGGCACAAACAGTGGGCGACGCGTCAGACCGGTGCAGGCCATGATTTCGGGAATGTGTTTGTGCTTCAGCCCCAATCCGTACAGCTCGAAGGCCGGGGCTGTGCCCTGCTCATAGGCTTCAATCATGGTGCGGCCGCCACCCGAAAACCCACTAACAGCAGGCAGGCACAGCGGAAAATCCGCCGGGATCAGCCCCGCATCGATCAGGGGACGGATCAGTGCAATGGCACCGGTGGCGTAGCAGCCGGGGTTGGCCACCCGGCGCGAGGACGCGATCGCCTGGCGCTGGCCAGACTGCAGCTCTGGAAAACCATAGACCCAGCCTGGTGCGGTGCGGTGGGCCGTGGAGGCGTCAATTATCTTTGGACCAAATTGACCTGTAGCCCTTTCCATATCTGCGATAGCAGCTACTGAATCAATAGCTGCTTCGTCGTGAAGGCAGAGCACCACCAAGTCCACTTGCGCCATCAGTTCGCGTTTGGCGAGCGGGTCTTTGCGCAGCTCTGGCGCAATGCTGACCAGCTCGATGCCTGGCAGGTCTTGCAAGCGTTCGCGAATCTGCAAACCGGTGGTACCCGCTTCGCCGTCGATGAAGATTTTTTGCATGGTGAACTCGTAGCTTGAAAAGAAAGTGCGCTTGTAAGTCTGACAACAGAATGATGCAATGCACCATGATACAGTCCCCAATTGCATCAAAACGGTGCCGCTGGCGCTGCTTGACAAAGCAACCCGGTCGGCGATCCCACCCTTCATTCCTGAGAGAAAGAGCTCATGAAAATTCACGAGTACCAAGGCAAGGACATCTTGCGTCAAGCTGGTGTGCCAGTGCCACGCGGCATTGCAGCATTCACCGTTCAAGAGGCGGTGGAAGCCGCACAAAAACTCGGCGGCCCGGTGTGGGTTGTCAAGGCGCAAATCCACGCCGGTGGTCGCGGCAAGGGCGGCGGTGTCAAGCTGGCGCGCTCGATTGACGATGTGCGCAAACTCGCTGGTGAAATCCTGGGCATGCAATTGATCACGCACCAAACCGGTCCCGAAGGCCAAAAAGTGCGCCGCCTGTTGATTGAAGACGGTGCTGACATTAAAAAAGAATATTACGTGTCGGCCGTAACCGACCGCGCCAGCCAGCGTGTGGCCATGATTGCGTCCTCTGAGGGCGGCATGTCGATTGAAGAAGTGGCGCACGACACGCCCGAGAAAATCATCACCGAGATCGTTGACCCCGCCACCGGCCTGACCGTGGCGCAAGCCACCAAGCTGGCCAACGCCATTGGTGTGCCTGCAGGGTCTACCGCGCAAGCCGTGGATGTGCTGCAAAAGGTCTACAAGGTTTACATGGACACCGATGCCTCGCTGGTTGAAATTAACCCGATGATCCTGGAAGGCAACGGCAACATCAAGGCGATTGACGCCAAGTTCAATTTTGATGACAACGCGCTGTTCCGTCACCCCGAGATCGTGGCTTACCGCGACCTGGACGAAGAAGACCCGGCCGAAGTGGAAGCCAGCAAGTTTGACTTGGCCTACATCAGCCTGGACGGCAACATTGGTTGCCTGGTCAATGGTGCGGGCCTGGCCATGGCGACCATGGACACCATCAAACTGTTTGGTGCTGAACCGGCCAACTTTTTGGACGTGGGCGGCGGCGCCACCCCCGAGAAGGTCACCGAAGCCTTCAAAATCATGTTGAAAAACCCCAAGGTCAAGGCCATTTTGGTCAACATTTTTGGCGGCATCATGAAGTGCGACACCATTGCCACCGGCATCATCGCCGCCTGCAAGGCCACCAACCTGAATGTGCCGCTGATCGTGCGCATGAAGGGCACCAACGAAGAATTGGGCAAAAAAATGCTGGCAGACAGCGGTTTGCCCATCATTTCCGTGGACACCATGGCAGATGCCGCACAGGCCTCTGTCAAAGCAGTCGCCAAGTAATTTGCAAAACTGAAGATTTGCGGGACAGACCGCAGCGACGTGCAACGCGCCAGCTCTGTCCTCAACTAATTAGGAATCCATCATGTCCATTTTTATTAACAAAGACACCAAGGTCATCACCCAAGGTATCACCGGCAAAACGGGCCAATTTCACACGGAAAAATGCCAGGAATATGCCAACGGCAAAAACTGCTTTGTAGCGGGTGTGAACCCCAAGAAGGCGGGCGAGTCGATTTTCAATATCCCGATTTACGCCTCGGTGAAAGAAGCTGCAGCTGAAACCGGTGCCACCGTCAGCGTGATCTATGTGCCGCCAGCCGGTGCTGCTGCGGCCATTTGGGAAGCGGTTGAAGCCGAGCTGGATCTGGCGATCTGTATCACCGAAGGCATCCCGATCCGCGACATGCTTGAAGTGCGCAACCGCATGAAGGCCAAAGAAGCCGCAGGCGGCAAAAAGACCTTGCTGCTGGGCCCGAACTGCCCCGGCTTGATCACCCCAGACGAGATCAAGATCGGCATCATGCCGGGTCATATTCACCGCAAAGGCCGCATTGGCGTGGTCAGCCGCTCCGGCACGCTGACCTATGAAGCGGTGGCGCAATTGACCGAAATCGGTCTGGGTCAATCCAGCGCGGTCGGTATTGGTGGTGACCCCATCAATGGCTTGAAGCACATCGACGTGATGAAGGCTTTCAATGACGATCCCGACACCGATGCGGTGATCATGATTGGCGAAATCGGCGGCCCCGACGAAGCCGAAGCCGCCCGCTGGTGCAAGCTCAACATGAAGAAGCCCATCGTGGGCTTTATCGCTGGGGTGACGGCTCCAGCCGGCAAGCGCATGGGCCACGCAGGTGCCTTGATCTCCGGTGGTGCTGACACCGCTGAGGCCAAGCTGGCCATCATGGAAGAGTGCGGCTTCAAGGTCACTCGCAACCCGTCCGAAATGGCCAAGCTGCTCAAAGCAATGCTCTAACTGCAGATGCATCTGGCGGCGCGTGTTCACGTGCTGGCTCAATTGGTAAGCCGGATGTCCAGCTGATGGACAATCCGGCTTTGTTGTTTTTGGCAGGCGCGATTTTTAGGAAGATTTAGTGGAACAGTTCCTGAGCACCCATTTTTGGCTGGCTGTAGGTCAGATCATCCTGATCGATATTTTGCTCGGCGGCGACAACGCCGTGGTGATCGCCCTGGCCTGTCGCCAACTGCCTGCAGCGCAACGCCTTAAAGGCATTGTTTTGGGTACGGTAGGGGCTATAGCACTGCGGGTCGGGCTGATTGCTTTTGCCCTGACCTTGCTGCAAGTGCCCTACTTGAAACTGGCAGGCGCTGTGTTGTTGATGTGGATTGGCATCAAACTGCTGTTGCCTGAAGAAGAAGGGCATTCCACCATGCAGACCAGCGACAAGCTGTGGTCAGCCGTCAAAACCGTGATCGTGGCTGATCTGGTGATGAGCCTGGACAATGTGATTGCCATCGCCGGAGCCGCCACCAGCGCAGGTGAACAGCATCAATTGGTGCTGGTGATCTTTGGCCTTATGGTGAGCATTCCGGTGATCATTGGCGGTAGCCAGCTGATTTTGAAACTCATGGATCGCTTCCCTTCCATCGTCACACTGGGCGGGATGCTGCTGGGGTGGATCGCAGGCACCATGGCGCACAGTGACCCGGCCACTGCGGCATGGCTGCCGCAAGGTGGTTCATGGCATTACATTTGGGGTGCTTCAGGAGCCATCACCGTATGGTTGTGCGGCACGCTCATAAAGCGCCGCACCTTGCGCCATCGCTGAGCCAGGAAAGGATTTTTGGCGATGACTTACAAAGAGATGGCTTTCTGGCGCTCAGAACAAACTCTGGGTGTCTTCGTCTTGTTTCTGTGCTTGGCACTGCAGAGCAGCCTGAATTTTTTTGCTGGCTGGGAGCAATTTTTTTTCCAATTTGCCACCACTTTTAGCACACCGCCTACCAGAGCATTTGAACCTGGTTGGGGTCCAGGACTGGCGTTCACGGCCACAGCCCTGGCAGGGCTGTACATTGCCTGGGTGCTGCCCCAGCTGTCTGCCGGATGGGCAAGCGCGATCAGCCTGGGGCTGGTGGCTGGTGTGTTGCTGCTGGAATTCTGGGCGTTGACTGTGCTGAACCTGTGGTTCAAGCTGGTTTTTCCCGCCACCCTGCTCGGCCTGCCCTTTGCTGCGCAATGGCTACACCGGCTGCTGGCCACACCCTTGGCTCCCGTGCAGCAAAAACTTGCGTCCGAACAAACCGACCGCATGATGGGCTTGGCCTTGCAAGGCCAGGGCCAACTTGACATGGCCTTTGAGCGCTTTCAGCGCATGCCCATGACTGCCACCCTGGCGGCTGATTTGTACTGGCTGGCCATGGACTATGAACGGCAGCAGCGCTTTGACAAGGCCCGAGCCGCCTATGCCTACATTGGCGCTTTTGACGCGAATTTCAAAGACGTTCCTGAACGCCTGGCCAACGCCGCTGCTGCAACCCAGATGCCGCCAGCATCAGCCGCCATCAGCGCCCCCCTGGACGCCCCTCAGATCACACCCGAATCAGGTCAGGCACTGGGGCGTTACAGAATTGAATCCAAACTTGGTAAGGGAGCCATGGGCATGGTTTTTTTGGCGAAAGACCCAAAAATTGGCCGCCGTGTGGCGCTTAAGACCATGGCCTTGAGCCAAACCTTTGATGGGCTTGAACTGGTGGATGCACGCGATCGTTTTTTCCGCGAGGCCAAGGCTGCGGGATGCTTGCAACACCCCGGCATTGTGACCATTTTCGATGTCGGCGAAGAGCAGGGCTTGGCCTATATTGCAATGGAATACGTCACCGGCCAAAACCTGCAGCCACACTGCAAACCAGGCCAGTTGATGCCGCTGCCCAGAGTGGTGTCGATTGTGGCTCGGGTCGCCCAGGCGCTGGCCTATGCGCACAAAAACAAGGTGATTCACCGTGACATCAAACCCGCCAACGTGATGTATGACCTGGTCACGGACACCGTCAAAGTGACCGACTTTGGCATTGCGCGCATCACCGATGGCAACAAAACCAAAACCGGTGTGGTGCTGGGAACGCCCAACTACATGTCACCAGAACAATTGACCGGGCGCACAGTGGACGGACGCTCTGACCTGTATGCGTTGGGCACCATGCTGTTCCAGTTGTTGGTTGGCGCGTTGCCTTTTAAAGCGACCACCATCTCTGAACTGATGGCTAAAATTGCGACCGAACCCGCCCCCGATGTGCGACAGTTCAGGGCGGAAATTCCTGAAGATTTAGCCCGTATCGTGGCCCGTTTACTGGAAAAATCTCCAGAAAAGCGTTATCAGCATGGGGAAAAACTGGCTCTTGACCTGACTCTTTTTGCCACACGTGTACAGTCGCATGTTTCCTGTGTGGGCTCAACACCATCCGTCCAAGTGGCGTGCCGAGCCACTGTGCCTATTGATCTGGAGTTATAGCTTTCCTATCATGCAATTCAGCTTTTATGCCTTGACCGACCCTGGGCAGGTGCGCACCAACAATGAAGATGCCGTCGTTTTTGACGAGGGCTCAGGCGTTGCCATACTGGCTGACGGCATGGGGGGCTATAACGCTGGAGAAGTCGCCAGTGGCATGGCAGTGACTTTCATCAAGTCAGAACTGGTGCAATGGCTCAACACAGCCAATTGGCAACATGACACAAACCTGATCGCCCGAGGTATCGGAATTTGTATCGACCGGGCCAATCAATCCATCCTGAATGCTGCCTTGTCCAACCCGCAATATGCCGGCATGGGCACTACCGTGGTCGCTGGTGTGTTCAAAAACAATTGCCTGATTTTGGGCCATGTGGGAGACTCACGCTGTTACCGTTTACGGCATGGCAAATTGACTCAAATCACCAAAGATCACTCTTTACTGCAAGAACAAGTCGATGCCGGTCTATTGACTCCCGAACAGGCCTTGCTTGCTCCGGGTAAAAATCTGTTAACCCGGGCGCTGGGTGTGGACAGCGAGCTTGCGGTCGAAATTCATGCACATGAAGTGCAAGACAACGATTTGTTTTTAATGTGTTCTGACGGTTTGACCGACATGTTGAGTGATCTGGAGATCGCAAGCTGCATGAAGAAGTGTGCACATTTGCCGGAGATGGCGGCCGAATTGATCTCGGGAGCCAACTTGGCAGGTGGACGCGATAACATCAGTGCCTTGCTGGCTCAAGCCAAGGCTACTAGCACCAAATCCGGGTTGATTTCAAACTTGTTTGGTGCGCCATGAGAAAAACACACCATGGCGGTCCTGAAAGTGACCAGCTTTTGAATGAATGGAGGGGCTTATGCCAAAAATAATCATCATGATGGACGGTATCATGATCAAAAAGGTCGAATTGATCAAAGAGCGCACCTCACTGGGACGACGTCCTTACAACGACATCGTCATTGAAAATCTGGCGGTCAGCGGCGAGCATGCCGCTTTCTACATGAAATCCCATGAGGTCATGATCGAAGACCTCAACAGCACCAACGGCATCTTCGTGAACGGCAAGGCCATTCGCAAGCAAGTGCTTGAGCACGGTGACATCTTGGAAATCGGCAAATACCAAATCCGGTTTGAAGCTGAACAACAGCCCAATTTTGAAGAAACCCAGATGGTTGCCCGCCGCAAACCGATCCCACCCGCAACCCGTCCACCTGAGATCGATGTCAAGGGTGCCATCAAGGTCTTGTCCGGCGCGGCCAATGGTCGCGAAATGAGCCTGACCAAGGTGGTAACCACAGTTGGCAAACCAGGCGTATCCATCGCCGCCATCACCCGCCGGACGCATTATTTTTCAATTCACTATGTGGAAGGCCCGGATATACCCATCCTCAATGGCGCAGCCATCACATCCGAACCAGTGGTGCTCAACAATGGCGATTACATGGTGCTGGCCGGCACGCACATGCAATTTATTCAAAATTGAAGCCATGGTTGATACGGTTCGCAACCAGACCGATCACTGCGCATGAGCCTCAACAGCAAACTACCAGGTCTCAAGCGTGAGGGCATGACTTTCGAGGCACTTTTTTACAAGCAGCTGCAGCATGTGACGGCACGCATCCATGAAACCGACAACATTGAGCAAATCATGCTGGAAACCAGCCCAGAGATTTGCAAGCTGTTCAATGCCGACCGATTAACGCTTTATGTGGTGAACGAAGACCAAACGTCCATCGTATCCAAAATCAAGACGGGGCTAAACAGCAGCCGAGACCTGAAACTGCCGATCACGCCGCAAAGCATTGCCGGCTATGTGGCCTACAGCCACATGCTGGTGAATTTGCCCGATGTTTACGACGATGAATCCCTGAAAAAAATTCACCCGGCGCTCACTTTTCTGAAAGAAGTCGACAAGCGTTCAGGCTACCGCACCCGGGAAATGATGGTCGCTCCCATTCTGGACGGCAACATCCTCTATGGCGTGCTGCAAATCATCAACAACAAAAGTGATCAGCCTTTTGGAGAGCTCGACATCGAGGGCGTTTCCCAGCTTTGCAAAACCCTGGCCACCGCCATTCGGCATCGGCTGCAAGAAACCGAAGAAACCGTGCGACGCATGGCCACCAAATACGATGGTTTGGTGTCTGAAGGTGTCATGACCGCAGATGAATTGCAGCACTGCCTGCAAGAGGCGCGCACCCACGGCCTGGCCGCAGAACAGGTGCTGCTGTCACGCTACCAGGTGCGAGCGCCCCAAATTGGCGCGTCACTGGCCAAGTTTTTTAGTGTGCCCTACGAGCCGTTTTCTCCTGGGCGCATCCGCTCGGAAATGCTTCACGGTGCGCTCAAGCGCGAATTCATTGAAGAGCAGGGCTGGATCCCGCTGGAAGAGTCGCCTGCGGGTTTGATCATCATGTGCCTGGATCCGGAGGCGGTGCGCAGCTCACGCATCCTGCATCAGGTGTTCCCCAAGACACCCAAGTTTGTCTACCATGTCACCACCTCGGTCGAGTTTCACGACACCCTGGGGCAAATTTTTGGCCTCGAAGCCAGTAGCGGCAGCATCGATGAAATGCTGGCCGACATGGACAGCTCACCCATGGACGACGGCAGCAATGACGACTCGCTGGAGTCAGCTGCGGCGGACAATGAACTGGTCAAATTTGTCAACAAAGTGATTCTGGATGCCTACCACCAGGGGGCTTCTGACATTCACATTGAACCCATGCCTGGCAAGCTTAAAACCGGCATCCGGTTTCGCATTGACGGCTCGCTGCAACCCTACATTGAAGTTCCGGCGCATTTTCGCCAGGCCATGGTGACGCGCCTGAAAATCATGTGCGATCTGGACATTTCAGAGCGGCGCAAACCACAAGACGGCAAGATCAAGTTCAAGAAATACGGCCCCATTGACATTGAGCTTCGCGTCGCCACCATTCCTTCGGCGGGTGGGGTAGAAGACGTGGTGATGCGGATTCTGGCCGGTGGCGAACCAATTCCCCTGGACAAGCTCGGCTTGACCCTGCACAACAAGGCACGGGTGATCCAGACCATCGAAAAACCCTACGGCCTGTTTTATGTCTGCGGCCCCACAGGGTCGGGTAAAACCACCACGCTGCACAGCATCCTGAAGCACCTCAACACGCCAGACACCAAAATCTGGACGGCAGAAGACCCGGTAGAAATCACGCAAAAGGGCTTGCGCCAGGTGCAGATCAACAAAAAGGCCGGGATTGACTTTGCGCTGGTGATGCGGGCTTTCTTGCGGGCCGACCCGGACATCATCATGGTGGGCGAGTCACGCGACCATGAAACCGTGGCCATGGGGGTCGAGGCTTCATTGACCGGTCACCTGGTGTTTTCTACCCTGCACACCAATTCAGCGCCCGAATCCATCACCCGACTGCTGGACATGGGCATGGATCCGTTCAACTTTGCCGATGCGCTGTTGGGCATCCTGGCGCAACGGTTGGCCAAAAAACTCTGCGGCTGCAAGCAGGCCTACACCCCGGACGAGGAAGAGTTTCGTCTGTTTGCTACCGAGTACGCCGAAGAGCTTCGGCACACCGCCAGCTGGACAGCTGACTACGCAGGCGAAATGGCCAAGCTCATGGCCAGCTGGCAGCAGCAGTACGGCGAAGGTGGCAAGATCAAGTTTTACCGCCATGCAGGCTGCGACAAATGCGGCCAGACCGGCTACAAAGGGCGGGTGGGTCTGCACGAATTGCTGATTGCCGACGATGGCATCAAAAAACTCATCCAGGAGCGTGCCCGGGTGGCCGAGATTTTTGCTGCCGCCGTCGAAGGCGGCATGCGCACCCTGAAAATGGACGGCATGGAAAAAGTCATGATGGGTCTGACCGACCTGAAAATGGTCAGGTCAGTCTGCATCAAGTAGAGCGCATCACGCGCATCCGGCTCAAAGGTTGCCAGCAAACAAGCGCTGCATGAGCTTGTTTTTAAACCCCCGGGCGTGCGCCAACCCCAAACGTTCCAGATAAGCCGGTGGAGCCTGTTTGTCTTCCCACAGGCTCTTGACCGCCAGACCCAGCAGCTCGGTGGGGTGGTCGCTGGCGTGCTTCATTTTTTTCATGGCACGCACCATGTGCAACTCATCTTCAGTCAGGTCAGTGCCAAACGGGAAATCGGGCAACAGGCCGGCCTGGCTCCAGGGTTTAAGTTTGGCTGCCAGCACCTCTGGCAGGTTGTGGCGGTAGCAATCTGGCACTTCGTAGTCGGCTTCGAGCTTGCCATGGGCTTTGGCCTGTTTGACCAGCTCTGACTGAAAACGTGAATCAGCCACCGCAATCAGGCGCTTGACCACCTCGCTGTCAGACTGGCCGCGCAATTCGGCCACGCCATATTCGGTGATCACCACGTCACGCAGATGTCGCGGAATGGTGACGTGGCCATAGTTCCAGACAATGCTGCTCTTCAAGCCGTCCTTGTTGTCATGAGTCGCGCGCAGCATCATGATCAGCCGGGCATCGGCCAGGGCGTGCGACATGGCGACAAAGTTGTATTGCCCACCCACGCCGCTAACCACCTGGCCCGACTCCAGCGCATCACTGGCGGCAGCCCCCAGCAAGGTCATGACCATGGTGGTGTTCATGAACCGGGCCTTGCGCCGCTGTGCCCGCTTGAGCGCATCGTTGCCATAGAGCTGGTTGATGAAGTCGATGCGCGTCATGTCAATCTTGGCCAACTCCTGCGGCACCATGGTGCGCAGACGCTCATAAAAATCACGCGGGCCAATAAAAAACCCGCCGGTCATGAAAATACCGTGGGTCAAGCGGCTACCCAGCATGTGGCTGCTGGCATAGGTCAAGTTGTCCTTGTCGCTCAAATCCGACCCGCAACGTTTGTCGTCCAGGCTCAGATGGTGTCCCGTCAACTGCACCTCAGGGCGCAAGATGCCAAAGCGCTGCAGGAACACCATGTCGTCTTGCGTCAAAGGCGAGCGAATGCGCCCCACTTCAAGCAGGGTTTGTAACAGCTCAGGTGTCACGGTTTGGTTCTTGATGCGCCCGTTGTTGAGCAGTTGCTGCAACACCGCGTCGTCAAACACCTCGCGGCGGATGATGCCCGCTTCGATCAGGCGCAAGAAGGCATTGACAAACATCTCGGAGCAGCCATAAAGACCGGCATCAAAACGCCCCAATTCGCGCCCGGCCAGACCCTCAGGACAAATCGATTCCATGATGTGCCGGTATTCGGCTCCGTGGCGGTCTCGCACGATCAGCGCCTGACCAATCGCATCGCCCAGCGAACCAATCCCGATTTGCAGCGTACCGCCGTCGGTCACCAGGCTGGACGCATGCAGGCCAATGGCATAGTCGGCCGTACCCACCTTGCCGTTGGGCGGTGCAAAAATATCGTGCGTGCCTTCGGGGTCGGTCACCACCACGTCAAAAAATTCAGGCGCTACTTCGGCCCCGTTGGGCATGAAAGGCATTTTGCGATTGACCACCCCTACGGCCAGCACCGGCTGTCCGCTGGCGCGCACGCACTCGATCACTTCCTCGGTGATGTCCGGGTTGCTCGACAGGCTCAAGCGCAACCCGGCCTCGCTTTCTTTGGCCCCCACGGCTTGCGCCACCACGTTGAGTCCTTGCACCGCCATATCACGTGCGGCATAGGTGTAGTTGGTGGAGATGTATTTCATCTGGGCGGCGGCGTTGCCCAGGTAGTCACCGGTTTTCATGAAAAACTCTTGCACCTCAATGTTGGGCGGGAGCTTTCCGGCGCGAAAGTCTTTCACATAGTCCATATCCGGGTAGTCGCCAAACACCCGTTCCACCAAGGGTTTGAGAAAGTTCTTTTCAAGCGCGCTGTGCCCCACCGGTTTTTCCAGTGACAGGGCGGTGATGATGCGCAGTTTGCGTTTCGGGTTGGCCTTGATGCGCCGGTACAGCGCATTGACCAGGGGATTGGGTTTGCCCACCCCCAACGGTATGCCCAGCACCACCGTGTCGGGCACCGTCTTCAGAATATGATCTACACAGGCTTCCATGGATGCCAGCATGAGTGGTTTTTTCACTTGATGTCTCCTCACTTTTTCGAGTCCAAAGCGGCGCGATTTGATGTTTCGGATTTTGAACCTCTCCACGGGCCATTGACCCTGCTCAAGCCCATTCTGGACTCCCCGTACTAAACTCACGGGATTCATTTTTTTCACGCCACCGCATGACCTGCCCGTCCTTTTGCCTGTGCCATTCACGCCGCCTGTTTGTGCAAAGCACAGGCGTTCTGGCACTTGCACCTCTGGTCGGCTTGACACAAACGGCAACGCATGAGGGCGTGGATGTGGGTCGCAACTCGCTCTTTAGCCATCTGGTTCCAGCCGACACCATCGAACAATCTGCCGCCCAGCAGTACGCCCAGATGCTGCAACAAGCAGCCAGCAAACATGCGCTCGGCGGCAAAGACCATCCGCAGGTGCAGCGACTGCGTGCCATTGCCAAAAGAATCATTCCCCACGCCCTGGGCTGGAACCCGCGCGCCAAAAATTGGCGCTGGGAAGTCAACCTGATCGGCAGCAAGCAAATCAACGCGTTTTGTATGCCCGGAGGCAAAATTGCCTTTTACAGCGGCATCCTTGACCAACTCAAATTGACCAACGATGAAGTTGCCACCGTCATGGGGCACGAGGTGGCGCACGCTCTGCGTGAACACGCCCGCGCCCGCATGGGCAAGAACGCCGCCACCGGCATGGGTGCCAACCTGCTCAGCAGTGTGCTGGGCCTGGGGCAACTGGGGCAAACGGTGACCAGCTACGGTGCCCAACTGCTCACCTTGCAGTTCAGCCGCAGCGACGAATCCGAAGCTGACCTGGTGGGCATGGAGCTGGCGGCCCGTGCCGGGTTTGACCCGCGTGCCGGCGTCAGCCTGTGGCAAAAAATGGCGGCGGCCAACAAGGGAGCGCCACCGCAATGGTTGTCCACCCACCCGTCCGGCAACACCCGCATCGCCGACATTCAGGCCAACCTGCCCAAGGTGTTGCCGCTGTACCAACGTGCCGGTGTGGCCATCAGCCAGTAGAATTGCTACTATTTAAATAGCTAGACACGCTTATTTTATAAGGGCTACAGCCTTATTTTGTCTATAAAATACCGTGCAAAGCCAACCCCAAATGGGCGTCTCATTGACTGGTTTGCTTCAAGTTCAAAGCCAGTTGATACAAGGCGTTGCGGGGTTCGCCGGTGATGTCTGCCGCCAGCTTGACAGCGGTTTTCAGCGGCAACTCAGCCAGCAGCAGCTGCAATACCCGGGTGTCTGTGCCATGGGTAGGGGCTTGCACCTCAGGGTGCAACACCAGCGCAAACTCGCCCCGCAAGCGGTTGGCATCTGCCGCCAGCCAGGCGGGTAAATCTTGCGCAGCCAGGGTGGCAATGTCTTCAAACTGTTTGGTCAGCTCGCGTCCCACGGTGATGGCGCGCGCACCCAGCGTTGCCAAGGCAGCCGCCAGAGCCTCGATGCGGTGCGGTGCCTCTAGCAGCACCACGGCACGCGGCTCTTGCGCCAATTGCGTCACGGCTGCCTGCCGTTCGGTAGCCTTGCTGGGTAAAAACCCGACAAACACAAATTCACCGTGCTGGTGCGCGTCCGGGGCAATGCCTGCGGCGCTCAGGGCGGTGATGACGCTGCTGGCTCCCGGCAAGGGCACAACCGGCAACCGGGCCAGACGCACCTCGGCCACCAGTCGCGCGCCAGGGTCACTGATGGCGGGCGTGCCCGCGTCACTCACATAAGCCACGCGCGCGCCCAGCTGCAGCCGCTCGATGACGGTTTGCGCCGCCTGAACCTCGTTGTGCTGGTGCACGGCCAGCAGTTGAGCTGCAGTTTTGTCGATGCCATAAGCCCGCAACATGCTCTGGGTATGGCGGGTGTCCTCACAGGCCACCACATCGGCCAATTGCAGCACGTGCAGGGCACGCAAGCTGATGTCGGCCAGATTGCCAATCGGGGTGGCCACCACAAACAGAGTGCCAGGCTGATAATTCTGGTGACCGGCGGCCTCCCGGGCGGCCTGCAGGGCGGTGGCATAGGTGGCGGCAACAGACTGGGCAGGATGTGACATCAATGATTTTCCAAAAAGCGAAACCGCAACCAAGCACCAAACAACGCGGCGATGTGGCTGAAGCAGCCGCCCTGGTGCACCTGCAGCAAGCGGGGTTGCGCTTGCTGGCGCGCAATTATCGAACCCCCGGGCGCGGTGGGGGTGAAATTGACCTGATCATGCGCGCCCCCGACGGCACTTGTGTGTTTGTGGAGGTTCGCCAGCGCTGCTCTGCCAGCCATGGCGGTGCGGCAGCCAGCGTCAGCACCCTCAAACAACGCCGCATTGCGTTTGCCGCACGCCACTATTTGATGCACCTGGCTAGCCTGCCGCCGTGCCGCTTTGATGTGGTGGCCGTGCAAGGTGCGCAGCTGGAGTGGATCAAGGGTGCATTTGATGCCAATTGAACCCAGCGCGGTGTCCGCGCCATGCGCATGCAGTTTTGGTGGCAAAACACGCGCGAAACGAGGGGCACAGTAAGCCAGCGACTGTCGGCGCGCGCCTTTGCCCCCAAAGCCTGGTCGCATGACCCGATCACCACACCTGAGCGCTTCAAATGCAAGCACTGGGCGCGGGTATCATCGCGGCCATGCTGGAACAACGAATTCAACAACATTTCATTGACAGTGCCGACCTCAAATACCATGCAGCCCCGCTGTTGAGCAAACCCATTGCGGATGCGGTGCAGGCCTTGCTGGCCTGCGTGACCAGTGGCTGCAAGGTGCTGAGCTGCGGCAACGGTGGCTCAGCCGCTGACGCGCAACACTTCTCGGCCGAGTTTGTGGGCCGCTTTGAGCGTGAGCGCCCGGAGTTGGCCGCCATTGCCCTGACCACCGACAGTTCCATCCTGACCGCCATTGCCAACGATTACGACTTCAACGTGGTGTTCTCGCGCCAGGTACGCGCACTGGGCCAGCCCGGTGACGTGTTGCTGGCCATCTCCACCAGCGGCAACTCGGCCAATGTGCTGGCCGCGATTGAAGCCGCGCATGAGCGTGAAATGGTCGTGATCGGCCTGTCTGGCCGCGGCGGCGGCAAGTTCAACCAGGCGCTGCGCGACACCGACGTGCACATTTGCGTGCCCCACGAACGTACCGCTCGCGTGCAAGAGGTGCACCTGCTCACGCTGCACTGCCTGTGCGATGCGGTCGATGCTTTATTACTTGGCGACCAGGAAAACCCACCATGACCCACATCCCCTTCCAATTCAAACCCCGTGGTCTTTTGACCACCCTGGCCTTGTCCGTCACACTGTGCGGCAGCTTGAGCGCCTGTTTCCCCGTCATCATGGGCGGCGCGGTCATGGGCTCACTGGTGGCCACCGACCGGCGTACCTCGGGTGCACAGCTGGAAGACGAAGGCATTGAGCTGCGCGGTGCAAGCCGCATCCGTGACAACCTGGGCGAGCGGGTGCACGTCAACATCAACAGCTACAACCGGCGGGTGCTGATCACCGGTGAAGTGCCCAGCGTCCAGGACAAGCAACTGGTAGAACAGGTGATCACCCGGGTGGAAAATGTGCAATCGGTGGTGAATGAACTGGCGGTGTTGGGCAATGCCACGCTGACCCAGCGCTCTTCTGATGCACTGGTCACCGGCAAAGTCAAGGCCGGACTGGTGGACGCAAAAGACCTGTCTGCCAATGCCTTCAAAGTGGTGACCGAACGCGGCACCACCTACCTGATGGGCCGCGTCACCCAACGTGAAGCCGACCGTGCCACAGAGATTACCCGCAGCACGGGTGGCGTGCAAAAAGTGGTGCGGGTGTTTGAGATCATCAGCGAAGACGAACTGCGCCGCCTGTTACCCCAACCCGCTCCTGAAGCCAAAGCAGCCCCAGCCCAATAACCACCGCCTTCATTGAGTTCGCTCGTGTTCTGAGGCACACAACCCAGAACACCGCACAACCGGCATGGCCGGGCTGCAAGGTGTTGCCCCCTTGAGGGGGTGACGCGCCGTCAGGCGCGGCTCAAGGGGAGCTCTATCTAACGCCCATGTGTAACACGGCCACCCCCGCAGCATGAAACATGTGTTGCCTACGTAGGGCGGGCTTCAGCCCGCCATGGCCGACTGAAGTCGGCCCTACGACACGCCATTCTTGTCGGCTGTGGGCGTTATTTCACGTTAACGCCCATGTTCAACAAGGACACCCCCGCAGCATGAAACATGCGTTGCCTGCGTAGGGCGGGCTTCAGCCCGCCATGGCCGACTGAAGTCGGCCCTACGACACGCCATTCTTGTCGGCTGTG
>MNXW01000052.1 GCA_001871515.1 Comamonadaceae bacterium CG2_30_57_122 | reverse complement strand
AGGCAAACTTCGCCTGCATAGAGCACAGCTGATTGCCTAGCTGGCCTGATCCGCCGACAAACTGCGCGACTGCAGCCACGGGTGCTCGTGCCCTTGCGCCACCCACAGCGTGTTGTGGCCCCAAGTCTTTGCGGACCACAAACCAGGGCGAATGGTCGCCGCAGCCGCGCTGCGCGCCTTTGTTTTTGAGGCCACCAATGCCCAGGCCACTGGAGAATGCTCGCAGCCACTCTGAAATTTATAGTGGCTTGCGCTTGCTGGCATGGGTCTAGCGGCCGATTTATGCATGAGGTTGCATTGCAAGACCTGACACCATTCGCGGAGAACGCTAGATGCCCAGAAGGCGATGGGTATTTTGGCGACTTGCACGCTTGTCCAGCGTCAGTACTGCCGCGCAACCCAGCGCTTGCATTTGCGCGCCAATCAAATGGTCGGCCCAATCCCCGCCATCACGTTGCCAGTTTTTAAAGGCGGTCAGAACGGTGGGCATGGACTCAAACCGCAGTCCGGCAAAGCCCAGAAGACTGGCCATGGTTTGCTGACATTGAAGCACCGAATAGCCATACAGCCGCATCAATACCCAAACCAGTTCACACAACACAATGTGACCCACCAAGCACTCTCGCCCCGCTGTCAGCTCAGCATCTAGCGCATCCTGTACCCGCTGAGCCTGCGCCGGGTCATCATTGGTGATCAGCCGCACCAGAATATTGGTGTCAAGCGCCAGCATGATGATGTTTAGCCACGGAGTCCAACACCGCTTGATTCATCTCCTCTACCGAATGGGCCTGCTTTGGCTGGGGCAAGATGCCACGCAGAGTGGCAAACGATGCTTTATTGGCCTTGGCAACCGTGATCTGGCCGTCTGCCATCGGTAAAAAAGCAATTTTGTCGCCTGGCTCAAGTTGCAACATGAGCCGTATGTCTTTGGGCAGAGTGATCTGGGACTTGCTGGTCAAGGTGCTTAGCATGGTTATTCCTTACGAACTGGTAAGGCAGTTTATCGCAGCGGCATCTTCAGAGTCAACAGCATCAAGGCCGATTCACTCCAAACCCCATGCCCGAGCCGAGCAGCTTGCCGGTGGCAGTGAAGTCCAAGTAGCCGCTTGCCAGTGGTGTAGTCAAACAGCGCCGTGCCGCCTTGTAGGGAATACCGTGGTGTTCAGCATCGGACACAGTGGCTTGCGCTTGCTGGCATGGGTCTAGCGGCTGATTTATGCATGATTTTGCATTGAAAGACCTGACCCCATTCAACTATCCCATCTTTTCCAAATAACCGGTCCAAAAGCGACTAAATTCAGTTCGCTGGAGATGTCGTCAATTTAGCAAGACAAGAAGCCATTGGGTGCATGAAGTCATAAAACGCGTCAGATGCGCAATTGACAGCATCCGGTCGGTAAGAACCAACCACCGGCACTGCCAAATCAAGGCCAATTTCGCGAACGATTTTCTCCGTCGGGATCATGGCTTTTACATTGGGCGACGCATCAAGAAGCCAAACATTTTGATGGTATGGAGTCATGAGTAGCACAGGTTGTACGCCCTGTGACTTAACCCACTTGATCAACCCCCTGTATGCAGCCACTGCAGGAAGATCATTACCTACACCAGTGGTTTTGTAACTGGTGCCGCCAATGGGTATCTTTGCGGCCTTTGCACTGGCGATGTATTCCGAAGAGTAGACGGTGCTTCCATGCCGGGTCATACCGCGACATCCATTGTTGAGCGTTTGGCAATCCCCACACCACAGCCAGACCCAGAGGGATTGCTAGCAGTACATCCCTTGTGGCAAGGGCAGTCAACGGTGTGAGTCCCTCAAATACAGCCCTCATGCTGAAAAATTCAGGCAACCTTGACGCAAGGCCTTGAGGCAACGACACCCCATTCGCCCCAACCATTCCCCCCCACATCCGCAGTGCCGCCGCCATATCAGGTGCTCTGAAAGGCACCCACGCCACGACCACAACCACAAAGGTCAAGCCGATACCGGCAACGGCACGCCAGCCCGTGGCCGAGCCATCTGAGCCCGTCAACTTACGCCACCCGTGGTTAATGACCAGGTACACGCCATGCAGGCCGCCCCACAGCACAAAAGTCCAGCCAGCACCATGCCAAAGCCCGCCCAGCAACATGGTGAGCATCAGGTTCGCATAGCGGCGAGGAACACCCTTGCGACTGCCCCCCAGTGGCACATAGAGGTAATCGCGCAAAAAGGTGGACAGTGTCATATGCCAGCGTCGCCAGAACTCAATGATGTTGGGAGCCTTGTAGGGCGAATCAAAATTGAGCGGCAGTTTGACGTTGAACATTCGCGACAGCCCAATGGCCATGTCTGAATAGCCGGAAAAATCAAAGTAGAGCTGAAGCGCATAGGCCAAAGCACCGACCCAAGCTTCAAACAGTGTGGGTTCGCCGCCAAGGGCCACCGCGTTGAAAACAGGGTTGGCGTAAAGCGCGAACTGATCCGCCAACAGCACTTTTTTCGCCAGCCCGATGATGAAAATGGTCAAGCCAACATTGAAGCTTTCCAGGTTGATGCGGTAGGTGTCGGGGTGCTGAAACTGCGGCATCATTTGCTTGTGGTGCAGCACCGGCCCCGCAATCAAATGCGGGAAATAGGTGACGAAAAGCGCGTAGTGAACAAAGTTGAACTCCTTGACCTTGCCCTGGTAGGTGTCCACCAGAAAGGCAATCTGGGTGAAGGTAAAAAACGAGATACCCAGCGGCAGGATGACCTGGGCAAAAGTCCAAGCACTGCCGGTCAGCGCAGTGAGGTTGTTAACAAAGAAGTTGGCGTATTTGAAGTAACCGAGCAAACACAGGTTGACCGCAATGGCTGCGATCAGCAGATGGTGAGCTGGGTGCTGGGTGCTGGATGCTGGATGCTTACGGCTAATCAGGTAACCGGCGCTGTAGTTGAAAACGATCGAGACTAGCAGCAGCGCCACATAGCGCAGGTCCCACCAGCCGTAGAAAAACACGGAACTCGCTGCCAGCCAGAGCGCCGCCATGGCGTGGCTGTGTCTGCCAATTTGGTAAAAACCGATCAGCACCACCGGCAAGAAGCCGAAGATAAAAATGTAGGAGTTGAAAAGCATGTGCCGTCCCTGGATTGTTTTTCAGACGCTGGTGTTGCCCCGGCGCGGAAAAAAGTGTAGCCGCTGCCAGACGCCCAAACCCAGAGTGCCGCTCGCTGCCGTGGCTCCGCTGGAGAAAAAGTCACTTCTATGGCACTGTTGGCGCGCATGGGGTGATCTAGAATTTATGCAATATTAGGCTGTATCCCCCGTATCTATTGCGTGAGTAGCTACTTTTAGTATAGTAATAATCTGGCTGATTCAGGAGGCAATCACGCCGCCGCCCAGGCACACCTCGCCGTCGTAGAGCACGGCCGACTGCCCCGGTGTCACAGCCCATTGGGGCTCGGGGAAGCTCAGGTGAAAGGTGGTGTCAGCACCGGCGGCGAGCAGGCACGGCGCATCCAACTGGCGGTAGCGGGTCTTGGCGTTAAAGATGCCCGCTTGCGGGGCCACGCCCGCCACCCAACTGGCATCCTGCGCGCTCAGTTGCAGCGACTGCAGCCACGGGTGTTCGTGCCCTTGCACCACCCACAGCGTGTTGTGGTCCAAGTCTTTGCGCGCCACAAACCAGGGGGCATGGTCGCCACCGCCACGCTGCGCGCCTTTGGCCTTGAGTCCCCCAATGCCCAGGCCCTGGCGCTGCCCCAGGGTATAAAAGCTCAGGCCCACATGTTCGCCAATGGTCTGGCCCTTGTCGTTCTTGATGGGGCCGGGTTCTTTGGCAATGAAGCGGTTTAAAAACTCCCGAAACGGACGCTCGCCAATGAAGCAGATGCCGGTGGAGTCTTTCTTTTTGGCGTTCGGCAGGCCAATTTCCAGCGCGATGCGGCGCACCTCGGTTTTCAGCAACTCACCCACCGGAAACAAGGTGTTGACCAGTTGGGCCTGGTTCAGGCGGTGCAAAAAATAGCTCTGGTCTTTGGATGGGTCTAAACCCTTGAGCAACTCGAAGTGGCCATCGCCCCCTTTAGCCTGCGCCGCATCGAGCACGCGACCATCTTGAGCGATGCAGCGCACCCGGGCGTAATGGCCAGTGGCAATTTTCTCGGCCCCCAGGCGCATGGCATGGTCTAAAAACGCCTTGAACTTGATCTCGGCGTTGCACAAAATATCAGGGTTGGGGGTGCGCCCGCCGCTGTACTCGCGCAGAAATTCGGCAAACACCCGGTCTTTGTACTCGGCGGCAAAGTTGACGTGCTCAATCTCGATGCCAATCACATCGGCCACGGCGGCGGCATCGACAAAATCGATGTTGGAAGAGCAGTATTCACTGTCATCGTCATCTTCCCAGTTTTTCATGAAGATGCCGACCACCTCGTGGCCCTGCTGTTTGAGCAGCCAGGCGGTCACCGCAGAATCGACACCACCGCTTAATCCCACAACGATGCGCCGCAGCTTGCTGGTTTTACTCAAGATTTATCCCCTTTGCCCAGAACGGACGGGCGCAAGCAGCCATTATCCGAAATTGTTCTTTAGGCGGTGCTGCGCACCTGTTTGAGCGCTGGCGGCAGCTTTACGGTCATTTTGTGCGTCTGTTCGGTGTCCATAGCCAAGCTATGAACGCCTCACAGCCTTGCATACTGCCTCGCAAACCTGCTCGCCATCATCTCAAACCCTAATGAACAATCTCGGATCATTTGACGAACTTCAAGAGCCAGAGATGCCGAAGCAGGCTCGGTTCAAGGGGTGAACTGGACTGCGTTGGTGATGCGTTCGGCCCGTATCACCACCGGGGTTCTGCGCAGATTACGCAATACTGAATCGAGTTGGTTGATAT
>MNXW01000068.1 GCA_001871515.1 Comamonadaceae bacterium CG2_30_57_122 | reverse complement strand
TCTGCTCTGGCTCAGGCATCTGCTCTGGCTCTGGCAGCAACGCATCAACCAGGTCAGCAGTTGGCAACTCGCACGCAACTGGCGAATCAGGCAAATCTGTGGCAATCGTTTGAGGTTGAAGGGCAGACCCTTTATTTTCAAGGCGCAACAGGTCTGCTGCAATACGAAAGGGCTGGGCACTCCAGTGCGCATCTTGCGTTGCAGCAATGTCTTCAACCCATTGCTGCAATTGAGTCAATGCTTGGCCGGACAATTTGATCAAATCTGGGCTGGCTGGCTCACGCTTGGGCAACCAGGAATTGATGAGCTGCTCCATCGCCCATGCCGCCTCGCCAAATTCGTTCAAACCCACCATGCGCGAACTGCCTTTGAGGGTATGAAAAGCGCGCCTCAAACCAGCTTGTTCGTCTAATGCGGCCGGGTTTTCATGCAAGATGCCCAAGGCTCCTAAGCCTTCCTTAAACACACCCCGTGCTTCGTCCAGGAAAATCTGGCGAAGCTCGGCATCGTCGTCTTCATCTTCGCTTGCATCCTGCTCTGTTGGTTCCGATCGTTCTGATTCGGGTAGCGCTGGCAATGCAATTTGTGCTGGCCATGCAGACGGTTGAGCGTTAGATACCGCTTGGGGGTGCTCTTGGGGCAAGGACTCCAAGGGGTGCGGTTCAGTGTCGCGGTGAGACGAGTCAAAAGTACTGTCCGGCATGACGGGAGGAGCGTCCAGCACAGGTGCCTTGCTGCGCCCCATCAATGATCTGAATTCACCCAACTCGTCGTCATATACAAACAACTTTTTGGCTAGTTCGCGCTGGTAACTGAGCATGTCAATCAGGAAACCCATGACCCCAAGACTATTGCCCAGCTTCTCAAAAACTCCTGAAATCCCGAGTTCAGAGACTTCTTCACTTAGCAAGCACAGCTCAACTTGATCACGCATGCGCAGCGCTGCCAACGCAGCTTGCTCCAACCCCAAAACCGAGAATACGCCACGCATCGAAGCCAGCTTGCCAGGTACTTCATGCAAGGGGAGCTTATTTTCAGGTTGGCGGAAAAATGCATCCAGACCCCCTTCGACATCGCTCAGGGTGGTGCGCAACTCATCAACCACGCTGCCCATAATCTGGCGGTCGCTCACACGCCGGTAGAGCTCTTCCATCCAGGCTTCCAGTGGTTCCGACGCGCCAAGGTCAATCACGTGGTTAAGTCGCTTGGCCAGGCTCATGCTGCGTGAAGCCATTTCTTCACTGGTTGGGTCTAGGTCATCGTAAGCGGCCTCAAGGTACAACACTGCGGTTGCAACTTCCATAGCCAAAGCGGCCACAGGGGGCTTGCCTGAACGCGCCACCGTCTCCATGGCACGCGTCAAGGCGGCTGCAAGCCCTGCGCCGCCAGGATGCAATTTCAAGATTGATTCAGCTACCAGACTGAACTGATCAGTTGCTGTCTTGATGCGATGCACATCACCACCTGACAAAGCAGACCAAGTTTCGGTGGCAGCCGCAATACGTTTGCGCGCCTGCACCAGCACAGCCGGATCAAAGAGTCCGAACTGTGGCTTGACATAGTTGACTGGGATATCCTTGGTCAAACCATAAGCCTGACGAACAGCTCGCAATGCGGGTGCTTTTTGATCGCTAGAAGGTAGCGCATGTGCACAGAAAAAAAGCAAATCCTGAACCAGCCGATCTGACACGTCTACATTGCCACCTGCCAGACTGCGGTATTGGGAAAGCACATGTGAGGCAGCCAGTTTGGAATACAAATTAGCCGGGCATAGCCCCAAGGCTACAGCTTCAAAATAGCCCGCAGACACCGCCCAAAACACACGCGGATGCAACATGGTCTGCGCCGCCGCGAAGCCTAAACTCATCTCAGACATGGCGCGTGCACAAGATTTGTTGGCGGTTTTGACCACTTTAAGCACATAACCGTCCACGCGTGAACGCATGATCAGGTCATAGCCAAAGGGTGAGGTCGAAGCCGACACCGGTACCTCCAGCCACCGCCAGTCATGCCCCCATAAATCTGCTGGATGAATGCGGTCTTCACCCAACAACTCCAGCACATCACGGTATTGAGGGAACAAGGCTACAGATGATGAAGGTTTGCCTTTGAGCAAGCCATCCAAATAATCGGTTAACGCAAAACTGGCATGCTCTACCGCAAGTGCGGCTGCATCACTGCAAAACTCCGGGCGCTGCACAAATTTTTGTGTCAATGCTTCCATGCTGCGCAGCATTCTGGCAGGCACTTCGAGCCCCACCATTTCCAGAGCTCCTACGGCTTGGTGCAACTGCTGTCGAGCAATGCGCAACTGACTGGCATCCAACGCCGCCAGATCAGACCCACGTGCAAGTTCGGCATCGCGCACAAAACGCTTCAGCGCCTTGATGGCACCATCAAGCGATTTGCGCAGTTCATCAAGCACCCAGGCCAAAGGGCCCAAATCCGGCTCGACGGCTGCATTTTCAACAGGTTGCGCAGATTCAGAATGCATGTGGGAGGACGTAATAATTGAGATAGAAAATCACCCGATCAGGCAATACGGAACCGCGCTACAGACTGACGCAATTCCTCTGCCATTTTGGACAACTCGCGCACTTGGGCTGCAGTACTTCGGGTGCCTTCCCCGGTCTGCTCAGTTACCGCAAAAATGTGCTGGATGTTTTCCGCCACACCACTGGCCAGGTCAGCTTCGTGGGATGCAGACGAGGAAATTTGCTCAATCAGTTCAGCCAATCGGCGTGACACCTGGTCAATTTCTGTCAGGGCAGCACCAGCATTGTCGGAAAGCTTGGCTCCTTCAACCACCCCCTGGGTAGAACGCTCCATGGCACCAACCGCATCTTGTGTATCGGTTTGAATGGCTTTCACCAGTGTATTAATTTGTCGCGCAGCATCGGCTGAACGCTCCGCCAGACGTTGCACTTCTTCCGCCACCACTGAGAAGCCGCGACCGGCATCCCCTGCAGAAGCGGCCTGAATAGCGGCGTTCAGCGCCAATACATTGGTCTGCTCGGTAATGTCTGAAATAAGTTCGGTGATTTCACCAATTTCCTGAGACGATTCACCCAGCCTTTTGATGCGCTTGGAAGTGTCCTGAATCTGGTCACGAATCGAATTCATGCCACCAATGGCGTTTTGTACCGCTTGCAAACCAACCTCGGCAGCTTTCAGGGATTGGCGCGCCACGTCGGCAGATTCCTGCGCCTGGGTGGACACCTGGTTGATTCGTGTGGCCATGTCCAGCACCGAGCGACCCGCTTCGCGAATTTCACTCAGTTGCTCGTTTGATGCCGCCAGCAGTTCTGTAGAAGTGATGTCAACCTCGGCGGTGGTTTGAGCCACCTTGGCAACCGTACTTTGCACATTGCCAACCAGCGAACGCAACTCTTCCACGGTGTAGTTCACCGAGTCAGCAATGGCACCGGTGATGTCTTCCGTCACGGTGGCTTCCTGGGTCAGATCGCCCTCAGCCACTGTCTGCAATTCATTCATCAAGCGCAAAATAGCAGCCTGGTTGGCATCGTTTACCCGCTTGGCCTCTTGCTCTTGTTGTTGTGCCTGCAACTGTTGCGATTCGGCCAGTAGCTGACGTTGACGGCTGTCAAGTAACTGCACATATGACAGGCCACCGGCACTGAGCAAAGCCAGCACAGCAGCCAGCAACAAAGTCGTCGAGGCCACACCACCCAGACCGGTTGTGGTGGACAGAGCCGCCTGCAATTCTTCCAGGTTCTTGCGCAGCTCCTCGCTGTCGTTAATGATGGACACCTGGGCTTCACGTGCTGAAACCAACCCCTGCAGGTTACCTAAAATAGCACCAGCCTGGGTGCGTGTTTCCTCGTACAACTGAATCAATGCGGTCAACTGCTCTCTGGTCTGCGCATCACTGGAGGCTGTTAAACGTAACTCCGGACTACCATCCAACATACCCAGGGCAATTTCCTTGAAAGAGTTCAAATCTTTACCCAACAAAAACACAGCCTCGGGGCTGACACCTTCCATGGTCAAAAATTCATTCGACGATTTACCAATGCGCTGCGTCAACATCACCAACTGTCCGGCGGCGGCGATGTCAGCGGAGGGTGCACTTTGTTGCAACTTGAGCGACGAGATAGTTTCAGCAATTTCCAGCAAATCAGATGACTGGCGGTTGATCAAGCGCAGCGCAGAACCAACCTGGGTCAGAATTTTTTCTTGCGCCAGCACAATATTGGCACTTTTTTCAGCACGGTCTACCAGTGGCGTTGCTTTGTCCAGCATAGGAACAAAATTCGCACCCAATCCCGACAAACGCAGCTCGGGGTCACCCACTTTTAACCCATGCACTGATTTAACCAACACCTGAGAACTTTGCGCCACATCCGGAAATGCCTTGGCGTCGCCCACCAGCGCCTGCGAAACAGACTTGGCCAAACGTTGCGATTGCATCAGCGACTGCCCGGTTGCGTTGAGTTGTTGCGCCGATTGCTCGGATTTGTTCAAGCCCACCAGCGTAACCACTGCCAGCAACACCAAAGACACCCCCAACAACACAGACAAAAACCGCTGGTGCTGGACAATGGTTTTCTTGCCTAACAGAGGTAGTGAAATCACTCCGGACTTCAATGTCGCGGCATCCGTGCCCGCCTCCGCCTGCTGTGGCATAAGAGGAGTTGAAGGCTTGTCAAACGTGCCATATTGGGTTTCCCCAGACTTCAACTCGGCCTCTGTCTGCTCTGACGAGGTTGCGTCCTGTGCATCAAAACGTGACACCGGCCCCTCATCCGGGGATTTTTTATTAAAAACTTTCTTCAATTGATCCACAACAGCCATGACATCACCCCAGGTAAAAATTCATAAACCCACACTGAGAAAACCAGCGTTTTGAGCCAAAGTTTGCAGGTTCAGTTCCTGCCAGGACACGCCTTTAACGTCTACCAGGCGCTGCCCAAAATAATCTGGCATCCCCTCTGGCATAGACACTACTCCTGCAAAGGCATCCTGCCGACGCAAGCCCACCAACGCGTCTACCACCAATGCACAATTGATTTCCAACTCTGGATTGAAGGTGACCAAACGCGCTTGAGCCCACGCTTGTTCAGAGCGTGCAGCCGTCTGAGCACTGTTAATGAACCCGGCCAAATCCACCACACTGTAAAGTCCGCCACGTAAATTGACTACGCCCAACATCCAAGGTTGAGAGTACGGCATGGCTGTGGTGGCCGCCACCGGAAATATTTCTCCTGATTGACCCAACGGCAACAAATAACCGTTTTGCCCAACCTGCACCGCCAACCAAGCCGCAGCGGCTGCTTCATTTCGGGCGGCATGAAGCCGCTCGGCAAGCCGACTTTGAAGATCTCTGAGTGCTTCCTTATTTGCCATGGAAGTCGCGCGCTTTAACCCAATGCCTTGATTTTTTGCATCAGCTCCACCGAATCTACCGGTTTGGTGATGTAGTCTTTAGCGCCTTGGCGCAAACCCCACACACGGTCAGTTTCAAGATTCTTGCTGGTACAAATGATGATTGGAATATCCGCGTATTGCGGTGTACGGTTGATGGAACGGGTCAGTTGAAAACCATTTTGCCCCGGCATCACCACATCCATCAAAATCAGGTCTGGTTTTTGTTCTGCCAATTGCTTGAGCGCATGTTCGGCATCCTCTGCCGTGCGCACCGACATGCCGTTTTTTTGCAACAAGTCTGTTAAATACATGAGCTCGGTTTTCGAGTCATCTACCACCAGCACATTTTTAATCGTCATCAAGAAGCTCCTTGCACCACCACACCAAATTGCTCAACCGCTTTGAGCAACTGATCTTTGGTGAATGGTTTGGTTAAATAATCCTGTGCACCCACCATGCGACCACGCGCCTTGTCAAACACGCCATCTTTGGAAGACAACATGACAATTGGCACATTCGCGAATTTCACATTGCGTTTGATGATGGCACAAGTTTGATAGCCATCCAGACGTGGCATGAGAATGTCACAAAAAATTAAATCGGGATGGTAGTCGCTGACCTTGGCAAGCGCATCGAACCCGTCCTCAGCCATCACCACATCGTGATGGCCAGCTTTTAGAAAAATTTCGGCACTGCGCCTGATGGTGTTGCTGTCATCCACCACCAGAATCTTCAAGTTTGACCCCGTTGTATTCACAAGTTGTCACCTTTAAGTTAAAGACTTGCCATATTCATATCTGAACCATTTCAAAATCTTCCTTTCGTGCACCGCAATCCGGACAAGTCCAATTCAATGGTACTGCATTCCACCGCGTGCCCGGTACAACTCCGTGCTCGGGGTCACCCAAATGCTCATCATAAATCCAGCCACAAATAAGGCACATCCAGGTTGTCGATTGCGTCACAGCGTCAATAGCCTTCAAATAGAATGGAATCACTGCACAACCACTTGAGCAAATCAGATTGTTTGTGTCAGTGTAAACCTCTCTATTCTGCCTGAAGAAAATACCGACTAAACGATGTCCAACCAATCGCTTTCCCTTAGCAACAGGATCGGCTCGGCATGCGGTTTAACTTTCAGCAGCAATGCAGCCGGCATCGCGGCATATCCATTGCCCATCATGACTGGCATTTGGATTCGGAACACAACAGATTTTTTGCGATTTCTTGCCCTGGGATGACACCGCATTGGACGTTCAAAAATGCTTGACGTTAACAACGGCCACAACCGCCAAGAATGGCTTGTCGTCGGGCTGACTTCAGGCGACCGTGGGGTGGGTGAAACCCACCCTAACGTTCATGTTCAACAAGGACACCCCAAAGCATGAAACACGTGTGTCCTGCGTAAGGCGGGTTTCAACCCGCCATGGCCGACTGAAGTCGGCCCTACGAAACGCCATTGTTGTCGGCTGTGGGCGTTGTTTCACGTTAAGGGGACAAGCGAGAATAACTTGGACAAAGGAGGTCGTGATGGCAAGTGCTAGGCTAGACGCAAGCCGCGCGGTGTAGCTGGCTACACAAGCGGTTTGCAACAACGCATTGCGCTTGTCAGCACGGCCGAACTGTTCAAGTTATTCTCGCTTGCCCCCTAAACAGGCCGTACATGTTTCATGCCTGGGGGCGTTCTTGATGAACATGGGCGTTAGTTCTGGCTGAAATGGCGCGGCAAGCCAGGTGACACAATTGAGTTATATCTTGGATTTTTACTTCACCCACAGGAGCTTCATCGCCATGACACACCCCGCTGACCGCAACCAAATTTTGTTCGACCGCGCGTCCAAGGTCATTCCCGGGGGCGTGAACTCGCCGGTGCGAGCCTTTCGTGCCGTGGGCGGCACACCCCGCTTCATCACCCGTGCCCAAGGGGCTTACATCTGGGATGCCAATGGCCAAAAATACACCGACTACATCGGCTCCTGGGGCCCGATGATTCTGGGCCACGGCCACCCGGCCGTGGTGGAGGCAGTGCAAAAAGCCGTGACAGAGGGTTTTTCTTATGGCGCGCCCACCGAGCGCGAAGTCGAGCTGGCCGAGGCCATTTTGAAGCTCATGCCCAGCATGGACATGGTGCGCCTGGTGAGCAGCGGGACTGAAGCCGCCATGAGCACCATCCGCCTGGCGCGCGGCGCCACCGGCCGCAGCAAACTGATCAAATTTGAGGGCTGCTACCACGGCCATGCCGATGCGCTGCTGGTCAAGGCCGGGTCTGGCCTGGCCACCTTTGGCAACCCCACCAGCGCCGGCGTGCCGCCCGAAGTGGTGCAGCACACCATCGTGCTGGAATACAACAACATCGAACAGTTGGAAGCCGCATTTGCCACCCAGGGCAGCGACATTGCCTGCCTGATGATGGAGCCGATCTGCGGCAACATGAACTTTGTGCGCGCCAGCGTACCGTTCGTCAAACGCTGCCGCGAACTCTGCACACAATACGGCGCGCTGCTGGTTTTTGACGAAGTGATGACCGGCTTTCGCGTGGCACTGGGCGGCGCACAAAGCGTCTACGCCAAAGCCATCCCCGGTTTTGAGCCCGACATGACGGTCATGGGCAAGGTGATTGGCGGGGGCATGCCGCTGGCCGCCTTTGGTGCCAAACGTGCGGTGATGAACCACCTGGCCCCGCTAGGCACGGTCTACCAGGCTGGCACCTTGAGCGGCAACCCGGTGGCCACCGCCTGCGGTTTGGCCACCCTGGCCGAAATCAGCAAACCTGGCTTTTACGACGAACTGAGCCGCAAGACGCGCGCGCTGATCAGCGGCCTCAAAGCTGCTGCCGACGCCGAGGGTGTGGCCTTTTGTGGCGACAGTGAAGGCGGCATGATGGGCTTTTATTTGCTGGCTGAGTTGCCGCAAACCTACAGCCAGGTGATGAAGTCCGACGGGGCCAAGTTCAACCAGCTGTTCCACGGCCTGCTCGACCGTGGGGTTTACCTGGCCCCGGCGCTGTACGAAGCCGGATTTGTCAGCCAGGCGCACACCGATGCCGACATTGCCACTACCGTGGCATCGGTCCGAGAGGTGTTCAAAACGCTATTAAAATAATAGCTAGTTGCCCTTATTTTATATGGGCTATTGGCATATTTATTATAAAAGTCTGGCTGTTTTTTATTGCAAGTTTCTGGGTAGTTTGCTATCCCTTGCGCCAGGCAGGCGATGGGGTTGCCGTTCACCGCTCGCGGGCAAAGGTTTTGGTTTGACAAGTCGGCGAGTTTCGCCACCAGCCTTGGCGCGCCACCTGTCACGTCACGCGAATGAGGCCTGCGCCCGACAACCCCACCACCCGCCTTCAACAGTTTTGGATGCGATGTTGGGGTCAGGTTTAGTCCCTTATGTATAGCTCTGCATAAGGGTCTTTACGAGACCGCCACGGCCACATATCTTATGACCGCATCCGCTGCCAACCCGACTTCGACGACACCCTGAATTCGGGGACTCCCCTTCGAGTTCCAACAAAAACCGTCAGCAGGAGATGGGTTGGGTGGCGGCCGCAAACAAAACTCAATGCCTGAAATGTCGCACGCCGCCGGTGAAGACCATGACCACACCGCGCTCATTGGCGGCATCAATCACCTCTTGGTCGCGAATCGAGCCACCGGGCTGGATGACGCTGGTGGCACCTGCATCCACCACCACGTCAAGCCCGTCACGGAACGGAAAGAACGCGTCGCTGGCCACCGCAGTGCCGGCCAGGCTCAGACCCGACGCTTGCGCTTTGATGCTGGCAATGCGTGCCGAATCCAGTCGGCTCATCTGCCCGGCACCGACACCGTAGGTCATGCTGTCCTTGCAAAACACGATGGCATTGCTCTTAACGAATTTGGCGATATTCCAGGCAAACATCAGGTCTTGCAACTGCTGCGCTGTGGGTTGCAGCTGGGTTACCACTTTCAGGTCGGCCAGCGTCAGCTGGTGGTTGTCGGCGGTTTGCAGCAGCAGGCCTGAGCCGACGCGCTTGGATTCAACCGCGTTGCGGCCGTTGTCCCAATCCGACGTGCCCCCTGGCGGCAAGGCGATTTGCAAAATGCGCACATTGACCTTGGTTTTGAACACCGCCAACGCCTCGGGGGTGAAGCTGGGGGCCATCAACACTTCAATGAACTGCTTTGACATTTGTAGCGCTGCACGCTCATCCAGCGGGCAGTTGATGGCAATGATGCCGCCAAAAGCGGAGGTGGGGTCGGTCTGGAAAGCCTTGCTGTAGGCCTCTAGGGCATCTGCACCCACGGCCACGCCGCAGGGGTTGGCGTGCTTCAAGATCACGCAGGCCGCGCCGTCCTTGGCCGCGTCAAAACTCTTGACGCATTCCCACGCTGCATCGGCATCGGCAATGTTGTTGTAGCTGAGCTCCTTGCCCTGCAACTGCACGGCAGTGACCAGCGAGCCAGGTGCCGGGTGCAGGTCGCGGTAAAAGGCCGCTTGTTGGTGCGGGTTTTCGCCGTAGCGCAGGTCTTGCAGCTTGACAAAGTTGCCATTGGACTGGCCGGGGAACAAACTGCGCACCGGCACGCTGGCAGCTTCGTCAAACTCGATCGACGACAAATAGTCGCTGATCGCGCCGTCGTACTGGCTGATGCGGTTGAACGCGGCCACGCTCAGGGCAAACTTGGTGCCCAGGGTCAGCCCACCCGCTTTCAACTCGGCCAGCACTTGCGGGTATTGGGATGCGTCGGTGAGCACCGCCACGTCTTTCCAGTTTTTGGCCGCGCTGCGCACCATGGCCGGGCCGCCAATGTCGATGTTCTCAATGGCGTCTTCCAGCGTGCAGCCGGCTTTGGCCACGGTGGACTCAAACGGGTACAGGTTCACCACCAGCAGGTCGATGGTGTCGATGCCATGGGTTTTGAGCGCCGCCATGTGTTCGGGCAGATCGCGCCGTGCCAGCAAGCCACCGTGTACTTTGGGGTGCAGGGTTTTGACGCGGCCGTCGAGCATTTCAGGGAAACCGGTGACTTCGGCCACCTCGGTCACAGGCAGGCCGTGCTCAGCCAGCAGTTTGGCAGTGCCGCCGGTGGACAGCAGCTTGATGCCCAGGTCGTGCAAACTTTTTGCAAATTCAACAATGCCGGTTTTGTCTGAGACGGAGATAAGTGCGTTCATGGTGCGTGGTTTGAAAAGTTGATGGTTCAGGTTTTTATATAAGAAACAGGGCTCTAGCCCTTATGAATAGTGCGCAAGCAGCTATCAATTAATGAGTTTGTGCTCCAACAATTTCTTGCGCAAGGTGTTGCGGTTCAAGCCCAGCCACTGGGCGGCTTTGGATTGGTTGTGCTCGGCGTGCTGCATCACCACCTCGAGCAGCGGTTTTTCCACCACCGCCACCAGCATGTTGTACATGCCGTCGGGCTCGCTGGCACCCAGGTCGTGCAGGTAATCCTCCAGATTACTGCGCACACAGTCTGCAATGTGCAGGGGTTTCATTGGACAGTCTCCATCTTGTTGTTCAAATTCCCTTGTGCTGCGCGGGTGGGCAGGCGATCCATGCGCGCATTGAGCGCATCAAAAAAATCAGCCACCGCTGCCGTTTGCATCTGGCAGTCCACCAAGGTGTTCATGTGGGCGCGAAACGCCTCGCCACCGGGCAGATCACGCACATACCAGCCAATGTGTTTGCGCGCCGTGCGCACCCCGGCAAATTCGCCATACAGGTGGTAGTGGTCTTGCAAATGCGCCAGCAGCAGCTGTTTGACCTCTGCCACCAGCGGCTGGGCCAGCTGTTCGCCAGTGGCCATGAAATGCGCGATTTCCCTGAAAATCCACGGCCGCCCCTGCGCCGCGCGGCCGATCATCACCGCATCAGCCCCGGTGGCAGCCAGCACGGCGCGGGCTTTCTCGGGGCTGTTGATGTCGCCATTGGCCACCACCGGAATCTGCAGCGCGGCCTTGACGGCGGCAATGGTGTCGTACTCGGCGCTGCCCTTGTAGCCTTGCTCACGGGTGCGGCCATGCACCGTGACCATCTGCACGCCCGCTGCTTGCGCGGCGCGCGCCAGTTGCACCGCGTTTTTTTCTGATTGACACCAGCCGGTGCGCATTTTCAGCGTCACCGGCACGCCCAAGGGGACACAGGCTTGCACTGTGGCAGACACAATTTGCAGCGCCAGGGTCTCGTCTTGCATCAGGGCAGAGCCAGCCCATTGGTTGCAGACTTTTTTGGCCGGACAGCCCATGTTGATGTCGATGATTTGCGCGCCATGGTCGATGTTGTAACGGGCCGCGTCCGCCATCATCTGCGGCTCGGTGCCGGCAATTTGCACCGCAATCGGGCCGGGCTCGCCTTCGTGGTTGGCGCGGCGCGAGGTTTTGAGCGAATCCCACAAGTCTGGCCGACTGGTGACCATTTCGCTGACCGCATAGCCCGCGCCCAGCCGTTTGCACAGTTGGCGAAACGGCCGGTCTGTGACCCCGGCCATCGGGGCGACAAAGTAGCGGTTGGGCAGGCAATAGGGACCGATGTTCATGCGAACGAATTCAATGGCGCGGCAAAGCCGATCAGAAGCAGTTGAAAAATGGGGGGTGTGCGGATTCTAGCTGCCCAAATTTTCAGCAATTCAAACCCTTGCGGCGCACCTCATGCCAAGTGATTACATTTCCAAATCATTGGTGTCTAGGCGCGAAGCCATAGACAGTGCAAATGCACGGCAAGGCGTTGCAACAACGACACGGATGATTTGGAAATGGGATGGCAAATCTATACTCGCGCACCCATGGAACTCTGGCTCGAACACCTTCTGACGCTGCTGGCTTTGCCCAAATTTGGCCTGAGCACGGTGTTTGTGGTGTCGTTCATTTCGGCCACGCTGTTGCCGTTGGGCTCTGAGCCTGCGGTGTTTGGCCTGGTGGAGCTGAACCCGGCGCTTTTTTGGCCCGCCATTGCGGTCGCCACGCTGGGCAATACCCTGGGCGGCGCGGTGACGTGGTGGATGGGTCTGGCATCCCACCAGGTGGTTGAGCGCCACCAACACGGTGTCCATCATCTGCGTGCGCTTGAATGGCTGGAACGCTTGGGGCCCAAAGCCTGCCTGCTGGCCTGGTTGCCGCTGGTGGGTGACCCGCTGTGCGCCGTCGCAGGCTGGTTGAAGCTGCCATTCTGGCCCTGCCTGCTCTACATGGCGATCGGCAAGTTTGCCCGTTATGTGACCATGACAGCGGCGTTGACGGGCGTTTTTGGCAGCTGAAATCACCTGACACGCTATTGAATAAATAGCTACTAACCCAGGCTAAGTAAGGGCTAGAGCCCTATTTCTTATAAATTACGAACTGAACAAGAAGTTCATCACGTCGCCGTCTTTGACCACATAGTCCTTGCCTTCGGCGCGCATCTTGCCGGCATCTTTGGCACCTTGTTCGCCCTTGAAAGCGATGAAGTCCTCATAGGCAATGGTCTGGGCGCGGATATAGCCTTTTTCAAAATCGGTGTGGATCACGCCAGCGGCTTGCGGGCCGGTGTCGCCCTTGTGGATGGTCCAGGCACGCACTTCTTTCACGCCAGCGGTGAAATAGGTTTGCAGCCCCAGCAAGTCGTAGGCGGCGCGGATCAGGCGGTTCAGGCCAGGCTCATGCAAGCCCAGCTCTTCCAAAAACATCAGGCGGTCTTCGTCGCTCATCTCTGACATTTCGGCTTCCAGCTTGGCGCTGATGGCCACCACCGGTGCGTTTTGGGCGGTGGCGTAGGCAGTCAGGCGGTCTAGAAACGGGTTGTTATGAAACCCGTCTTCAGCCACGTTAGCGACAAACATGGCCGGCTTGGCGGTGATCAGAAAGAACTGTTTCAACAGCGGTTGCTCTTCTTTGCTGAAATCAATCGTGCGCACCGGCTTGGCTTCATTCAGGGCCGCCTGGCAGCGCTCCAGAATGCTCACCAGCTTGGCGGCTTCTTTGTCGCCACCCGACTTGGCGGCTTTTTGGTAACGAGACAGGGCTTTGTCCACCGTGCTCAGGTCGGCCAGACACAGCTCAGTCTGGATCACTTCGATGTCCGAGATCGGGTCGACCTTGCCAGACACGTGGATCACGTTGTCGTCTTCAAAACAGCGCACCACGTTGATGGTGGCATCGGTCTCGCGAATGTGCGCCAAAAACTTGTTGCCCAGGCCTTCACCGGTGCTGGCCCCAGCCACCAAGCCGGCAATGTCAACAAACTCCACAATGGCGCGCTGCACGCGCTCGGGGTGGACGATGGCGCTTAAGGCATCCAGACGTGGGTCAGGCACTTCGACAATGCCCACATTCGGCTCGATGGTGCAAAAGGGGTAATTCTCGGCCGCGATACCGGCCTTGGTCAGCGCGTTGAACAGGGTCGATTTACCGACGTTGGGCAAGCCCACAATGCCACATTTCATAACAAATCCTACTGAGTTGGTGCGCTGCTCGCGCAAAGCCTGTGGGTGCAAACGACCCGATTGGCAAAGGTGTGGATTATCCATGAGGCTGCCACCGCGCTGCTGTTTTGCTAATTTGAGAGGAGCAACATGGTGCGGCGTGTCCATGCCCGACTGATGCATCAACAACAGCGACACACTGGGAACCGAACGCTCTGCGAAGCGCAAACAAACCCACACATCAAAAACACCCCGTTAACCCGCTTCTACAATGCCGTGACATGACACAACACCTAGACATTTGCATCCGTGGCGGCGGCATTGTGGGCCACGCACTGGCTCTGTTGCTGGCCCGTGACCGGCTGCGCATCGGCTTGTACGCCCCGGCTGCGCCCGCCAGCACCGAACCTGATGTGCGCGTCTACGCACTCAACGCCAAATCCAAAGCCTTGCTCGAATCGGTGCGCTGCTGGCCCGATGCCGCACACGCCACCGAGGTCACCGCCATGCGCGTCCTGGGCGACGAGGGCGGCGAAGTCAATTTTTCAGCCGCCAGCCTGGCGGTGCCCGCTTTGACCTGGATTGTGGATGTGCCCGCGCTGGAAGCTCAGCTGCGCGAGGCGGTACGCTTCCAGCCGCACATTGAGCTGATTGATGCGCCCCGGCCTGCCACCCTGACGGTGGTGTGCGAAGGCCGTGCCAGCACCACGCGGGCTGAATTTGGCGTGGACTTCACCGCCACGCGCTACCCGCAACACGCCATTGCGGCGCGTCTGACCTGCGAAAAACCGCACGGCCAGGTGGCGCGCCAGTGGTTCAAGGGCGATAACATCCTGGCTTTTTTACCGGTTGATGGCGCGCAAGGCCAGGCGATCGGCATTGTCTGGTCTGCGCCGGATGCCCGCACGCCCGAACTGCTGGCACTGAATGAAGAAGCGTTTTGCGACCAGGTGGAGGCCCTGAGCGAAGGCTGTCTGGGCAAGTTGCAGTTGGCCAGCCCGCGCAAAGCCTGGGCGCTGCAGTCAGCCCAAGCCAGCCGTTGGATAGGCGCATCCCATGGCCAAAGCTGGGCGCTGGCCGGCGACGCAGCGCACAACGTGCATCCGCTGGCCGGTCAGGGGCTGAACCTGGGGTTGGGCGACGTAGCCGAACTGGCTGAGGTGGTACACACCCGAGCCTATTGGCGGCCGGTTAATGACATCAAGCTGCTGCGCCGCTATGAACGTGCGCGCCGGGCCGAGGTCACCACCACCGACGCAGCCATGACCGCCTTGCAACAACTGTTTTCAAAAGAAGGCAACGGTTGGCAGAAACTGCGCAATTTGGGCATGAAAGGCTTTGAGCTCAGCGGCATGACCAAGCACTGGGTGGCTCGTCAGGCCATGGGTCTGTGAGCCCCACTTTTAATCGCGAACTTATTTCACCCAGGCCGGTCAGAAGCTGATCTTCCCCCATCCACTGGACACCCATGAACCTACTGAAAACATCCTTATTGGCCTGCGTCCTGCTGGCTGCGAGCGCGACCTGGTCGCAAGAAGCGGTCATCCGCAAAAACTTGGCCGAGCGCATTCCACAGTTGCAGGCCATTGACGAGGTCAGTAAAACCCCGATCGATGGTGTGTTTGAAATACGGGTCAATGGCACTGACATTTTTTACACCGATGCCAAGGGCAACTACCTGATTCAGGGCAACCTGATCGACACCATACAACGGCGCAATTTGACTGAAGAGCGCGTCGACAAGCTCACCGCCATCAAGTTCGACGCCCTGCCGTTCAAAGATGCATTCACCATCGTGCGCGGCAATGGCAAGCGCAAGCTGGCGGTGTTTGAAGACCCCAACTGCGGCTATTGCAAGCGCTTCGAGCGCGACCTGCAAAAAATCAACAATGTGACCGTGTACCTGTTTCTGTACCCGATCTTGAGCGCCGATTCAACTGAAAAATCCAAGCACATCTGGTGCGCCAAAGACAAAGCCAAGTCCTGGCAAGACTGGATGGTGCGTGATGTCACACCAGCCCCCGTTACCAGCTGTGACACCACCGCCCTGGTGCGCAACGTAGAGTTGGGTCGCAAATATAAGATCACCGGCACGCCCACCCTGGTGTTTGCCGACGGCTCAAGGGTGCCCGGCGCGGTAGCTGCCGACCAAGTTGAAAAACGCCTGAACTGAGCCTGCAGCCGATGCCTGCCCAACCCACACCCATTTGCTACCAGGTACGGGTGGGCGATCTGCACGCGCACCTGTTTGCCGTCACCCTGACCATCGCCAAGCCCGCAGCCGACCAGACGGTGAGCCTGCCGGTATGGATTCCGGGCAGCTACCTGGTGCGTGAATTTGCCAAGCACCTGCAGCGTTTGCAAGCCACTCAAAACAGCCGCTCCGTGGCGCTGACACAGCTCGACAAATGCAGCTGGCAAGTGCACTGCAGCCCAGGAAAGCCCTTGACACTGCGCTATGAAATTTATGCGTTTGACAACTCGGTGCGCAGCGCCTGGCTTGACTCTGGGCGCGGCTTCTTCAACGGCACTAGCGTGTGCCTGCGCGTGCATGGCCAGGAAGATACCCCGCACCAACTGACGCTGGCCGCCCCGGGCTGGCCTACCGGCTGGCAGGTGGCCACTGCCTTGTCTCCACTGAAGGTCAACAAGTCAGGCTTTGGCCACTACCTGGCCGCCAGCTACGACGAACTGGTCGACTCCCCGGTGGAACTGGGTGCGTTCTGGAGCGGCAGCTTCACCGCTTGCGGTGTGCCGCACCGTTTTGTGGTGGCCGCAGCGAGCGCCAGTTTTGACGGGGCGCGCCTGCTGGCCGACGTGCAAACCATTTGCGAAGCCGAAATCAATTTCTGGCACGCCCAAGCTGCAGGCGCCAAGACCAAGCAGACCAAAACCAAAGCGCCGCATGACCGCTACGTCTTTCTGCTCAACGCCGTGGACAACAGCTATGGCGGGCTGGAACACCGCCACAGCACAGCGCTGATCTGCAAACGTGCCGACCTGCCGCGCCTGGGCCAAACCAAGGCGCTCACCGCCAGCGACGGCTACACCACGCTGCTGGGGCTGATCAGCCACGAATACTTTCACACCTGGAACGTCAAGCGCCTGCGCCCGGCAGAGTTCGCCCGCTACGACTACGCCCAAGAGAACTACACCGAACTGCTGTGGTTTTTTGAAGGCTTCACCAGTTACTACGACGACCTGCTGCTGCGCCGCGCTGGGCTGATCGACGATGCCACTTACCTGGCCTTGCTGAGCAAAACTGTCAACGGTGTTCGGCAAACACCGGGGCGACAGGTGCAAAGCGTGGCGCAAGCCAGTTTTGATGCCTGGGTCAAATACTACCGACAAGACGAAAACAGCGCCAACGCCACCGTCAGCTACTACAGCCTGGGCTCGCTGGTGGCGCTGTGCCTGGATTTATCGCTGCGCCAAGTGGGGCAAACCAGCCTGGACGACGTGATGCGCGGCCTGTGGCTGCGTTGTGCGGGCGGCCCGATGACCGAGGCCGACGTGCTGGCCGTGGTGACCAGCCTGTCCAATCCCGCACTGGCGGCGCAATTGGCACACTGGGTGCACGACACCAAAGCACTGCCGATCAAACCACTGCTTGCCAAACAGGGCGTGACCTGCCAGGAAGAAGTCGCGCCACTGGCCGACCAGCTGGGTCTGCGCGTGAGCGAGTCGAACACTGGTATCGGCGTCAAAAGTGTCCTGCGTGGAAGCGTCGCTGAGCTGGCCGGTTTTGCAGCAGGCGACGAATGGCTGGGCATCGAAGTAGGCAGCGCCAAAACCCGGCAAGCTTGGCGCATCCACAAGCTCGACGACATCCCGCTGTACCTGGGGCACAGTAGCCATTTTGAGGCGCTGATTGCGCGTGATCAGCGTTTGATGACCCTGTCTGTCAGGCTGCCACCGGCGGTTCAGCTGGGCAAACTGGTGCTGCGCAACCCAACGCATGCGGTGCACTGGTTAACCAACGAATAGTATCAAAACAATAGCTAGGTGCGCTTGTTTTATAAGGGCTAGAAGCCAATTTCTTATATATCTTTTCATTGCAACACAGCAGGAGCTTCCATGACCTTTGAACTCATCACCGTCCGAACCGAAGCCGACAAGGTCGGCCTCATCACCCTGAACCGCCCCAAGCAGCTCAACGCCCTGAATGACCAGTTGATGACCGAATTGGGCCAGGCGCTGCAGGCCTTTGATGCCGACCCGGCGATTGGCTGCATGGTCATCACTGGCAGTGAAAAAGCCTTTGCCGCCGGTGCTGACATTGGCGGCATGGCCAGCTACAGCTTTGCCGACGTGTACAAGGGCGACTTCATCACCCGCAACTGGGAGACCATTCGCAGCGTGCGCAAGCCTGTCATCGCGGCGGTGAGCGGCTTTGCGCTGGGAGGCGGCTGCGAGCTGGCGATGATGTGCGACTTCATCATCGCCGCCGACAACGCCCGCTTTGGTCAGCCCGAGATCAAGCTGGGCATCATCCCTGGCGCCGGTGGTACACAGCGCTTGCCGCGTGCCGTGGGCAAAGCCAAGGCCATGGACATGGCGCTCACCGGTCGCATGATCGACGCCGCTGAGGCCGAACGTGCAGGCCTGGTCAGCCGGGTAGTACCGCTTGACAAACTGATGGACGAAACCCTAGGGGCCGCGCTGCAGATGTGCGAGTTTTCGCAAATTGCGTTGCTAGCGGCCAAAGAATCGGTCAACCGGGCGTTTGAGGGCAGCCTCAGCGACGGCATCATGTTTGAGCGTCGCCTGTTTCACGGGCTGTTTGCAACCGCCGACCAAAAAGAAGGCATGGATGCGTTTGTCAACAAGCGCAAACCGGTTTTCACCCACCGGTAAATCGCTGCTGCCCGCCAATTGGCTACAAGCTGTTATACTTTCGCGCTCTCGGTGATATAGCTCAGCTGGTTAGAGCGCAGCATTCATAATGCTGATGTCGGTGGTTCAAATCCACCTATCACCACCAAATATTCAAAAAGCCGTTGACCTGCATGATCAACGGCTTTTTTCATGGCTGATTGAAAGACGCGCTATTTAGCCCTGAAGTCGTCGTGACACGACTTGCACGCACCTCCCGTGGCATTGACTGCGGCTTTGATGTTGTCTAGATTCCCAGTTTTGGCTACGGTCGCCAACTTGGCCATTTCGGTCTGCATTTTGCTGGCGGCTGTGTCAAACTTGGCCTTGTCAGTCCAGATTTCAGCCTTGGCTCTGGTTTCGCCTTTGTCCGTGCCAGGCATGAATCCTGGCCAGGGAAGCTTGCTCATGTACTCGGCTACGGCGGCGCTGTCTGCGGCCACCTTGGCATCAAATGCCATCTTGCCATTGGCCATGGCTGCCACACGGCCAAAATTTTGCGCCATGACAAACAAGGCACTCTTGCGGTATTTGACGGCATCTTCGGCTTTGGCAAATTGGGCAACAGCCGGTATGGCGGTGGTCAGTGCGAAGCCCGTCAGTATCAATAAGGCCATTTTTTTCATACGTGATCTTTCGTGGTTAGACTTGAATGGGAAGGGGATCGAAGTGTAAAAGTTTTCGGTTTTTTTTGTTTTCTGATGCTGTTCAGGGGGTGTTTATGGCTTTTGTTGTCCGCGTTTGGGATTTGCCCACGCGTTGCTTCCATTGGACTTTGGTGCTGTGCGTGACAGGTTTGCTGATCTCCGGTAGCCTGGGTGGGGCGGCTATGGAGTGGCATTTTCGGTTCGGTTATGGCGTAGCCACTTTGCTGCTGTTTCGTACGCTGTGGGGCTTCGTCGGCGGTTATTGGTCGCGCTTCTCCAGCTTTTTTTATGCGCCAAAGCAGGTGTTGCGCTACTTGCAAGGTTCGTTCAGCAGTGAAAAGCACACAGGGCACAACCCGCTGGGGGCGCTTTCGGTTTATGCCATGCTGTTTTTCCTGATGTTTCAGGTTGCATCAGGCCTGATGAGTGATGACGAAATTGTGGCCGCCGGTCCGCTGGTGCGGCACGTGGCAGGGAGTTGGGTCAGCTATGCGACTTTTTACCACAAGCAAATCGGCAAAATCGTGCTACTGGGTTTGATAAGTTTGCATTTGGGGGCAATCGCCTTTCATTTTTTTGCCAGGCACGACAATCTGGTTCAGCCCATGCTGACGGGTGACAAACTGTTGTTGAATGAGACTGCTGCCTCAGTCGATTCAGCAAAACAAAGATGGCTGGCCATTTTTGTTTTTTTGATTTGCAGCGCCGGGGTCGCCAGTTTGATTTATTGGCTTGAGAAGTAACTCATTCCCGCATTTGTTCCATCAGCTACAGTACTTGCACATGCCACAAGATCAACTCCAAATTTATTCCCCTAAGTCACCGTCTGACATGGAATCCGTTCGGTGTCTGTTCCGTGATTACGCCAACAGCCTGAAGGTCGACTTGTGTTTTCAGAACTTTGAAGCCGAACTGAGCAGTCTTCCGGGTGAATATGCCTCGCCGCGTGGCGCTTTGTTGGTGGCGTTATCCGCTGAAGCGGTGGCTGGTTGCTGCGCCCTTCGACCACTTGATAACGTGGACTTCCCCAATGCCTGTGAAATGAAACGGCTTTTTGTGCGCCCAGCTTTTCGCGGCAAAGGGATTGGCCGTCTGCTTGTCGAAGCGGTGATGGACTGCGCCCGCCTGAGTAGCTATAACCACATTTTGCTTGACACATTGACCGAGATGGAAACCGCGCGTGCACTGTACGAAGAACTAGGTTTCATCGAAATTGCACCCTACTATTTCAATCCCCTGGAAGGGGCTCATTATTTAATGGCAAAGCTATAGCTGTGATCCCCACGCACAGGTCGCGCGTGGGGATCACAGCTGCTTTTAATCAGGCTTTGACTTGAGCCAGCAAAGTGGCAGCGTCGCTCACTTCAAACTTGCCAGGGCCTTCAACGTTCAAGGACACTACTTTGCCGTTCTTGACCAACATCGAATAACGATTGCTGCGCAAGCCCATACCTTTGGCGGTTAAATCCAGAGTCAACCCAGTGCCCTTGGCAAAGTCGGCTGACCCATCTGCCAGCATGCGCACTTTGTCACCGGTTTTTTGATCACGTGCCCAAGCACCCATCACAAACGCATCGTTCACGCTGACACACCAAATTTCGTCTACCCCAGCCGCCTTGAAGGCTGCGTGGTTCTCTACATAACCAGGAACGTGCTTGGCGGAACAGGTGGGGGTAAACGCACCTGGCAGGGCAAACAAGGCAATGGTTTTGCCAGCGCTGGCGGCTAGCACATCCACCGGGTTGGGGCCGATGCTGCAACCACCACCTTCTACTTCATGAAACTCCATTAAGGTTGCGCTGGGCAACATGTCACCGACTTTAAGCATTTCAATTTCCTCAAAACAAGATTTAACAAACAAAAACGGCTCACAATTGTGAGCCGTTTTCTTGGCTGCTGCCAGGCAGCGTGTGGATAAACTTAAACCAGCGAGGCTTTTTGCACCAAGCGAGTGGCTACCCAATTTTTGGTCTTGGAAATAGGACGGCTTTCGGTGATTTCAATGACATCGCCCAGTTTGTACTCGCCCTTTTCGTCATGGGCGTGGTACTTGCTGGACTTGCCAACGATCTTGCCGTAAAGCTCGTGCTTGACTCGGCGCTCAATCAGTACGGTGACTGTTTTAGAACGCTTGTCGCTGACCACCTTGCCAATCAAGGTGCGCTTGAGGGATGTTTTAGCTTCCGTCATTTATCGCTCCTTATTTGGCGGATGAAACAGCCGCTTGCTTTTCGACCAGAATGGTCTTGGCGCGAGCGATGTCACGGCGCGCAATGCGCAGTGTGGCTGTGTTGTTGAGTTGTTGGGTGGCTTTTTGCATGCGTAAACCAAAGTGAGCCTTTTGCAAGGCCTTCACTTCTGCGGTCAACGCGGCCACATCTTTTTGGCGTAATTCAGTCGTTTTCATATCATTTTCTCCTGATTACTGACCGATCATGCGTGACACAAAGGCGGTGCGCAGCGGCAGTTTGGCCGCAGCCAAACGGAACGCTTCACGAGCCAGTTCTTCGGTCACACCCACAATTTCAAACACAATCTTGCCGGGCTGAATTTCAGCAACATAGTACTCAGGGTTACCTTTACCATTACCCATTCGCACTTCAGCGGGCTTTTGGGAAATGGGTTTGTCAGGAAACACACGAATCCAGATACGACCACCACGTTTGACGTGACGGGATACTGCACGACGTGCAGCTTCAATCTGGCGTGCGGTCAAACGACCACGATCAATACATTTCAGACCAAAGTCACCGAACGCGACCGAGCTGCCTCGGGTCGCGATGCCGGTGTTACGGCCTTTTTGCTCTTTGCGGTACTTGCGACGAGCGGGTTGCAACATGATTATTCTCCTTTACCGTCAGCTGCTGCAGCGGCTGGCGCGGCTACCTTGCGGACGCGCTGAACGGTGGGTTTGGTGGCGTTGGCTCCAAGAGCCTCGGCGGGTTTGTCGCTGCCGTCAGTTGGCGCAGCATTGGTGCCCATGGCCGGACGCCTAGCACCACGAGGTGCAGGACGGTCAGAACCTGGACGACCACCACGGTCATCACGACGCGGGCCACGTGGGCGACGTTCATCGTCAGGACGCGGTGTCTCTACTGCGGGCAAGTCGTTACGACCTAAGGTATCACCCTTATAAACCCACACCTTGACACCAATGATGCCGTAGGTTGTTTTGGCTTCAGAGGTGCCGTAGTCGATGTCAGCACGCAGGGTGTGAAGCGGCACGCGACCTTCGCGGTACCACTCGCAACGAGCGATTTCAATGCCGTTCAAACGGCCTGAAGACATGATCTTGATGCCCAGGGCACCCAGACGCATGGCGTTTTGCATCGCACGTTTCATGGCGCGACGGAACATGATGCGTTTTTCAAGCTGTTGGGTGATGGAGTCAGCAATCAACTTGGCATCAATTTCAGGCTTGCGCACTTCTTCGATGTTGACTGCCACTGGCACGCCCAATTGCTTGGCCAGGTCACGCTTGAGGTTTTCAATGTCTTCGCCTTTTTTGCCGATCACCACGCCCGGACGTGCCGAGTAAATGGTGATACGGGCATTTTTGGCCGGACGCTCGATCAGCACACGCGACACTGAGGCATTTTTCAGCTTGGCTTTCAGGTACTCACGCACCTTGATATCTTCAGCCAGCATGCCTGCAAAATCACGGTCGCTGGCGTACCAACGAGATGACCAGTTGCGGCTTACCGCCAAACGAAAACCGGTTGGATGGATTTTTTGTCCCATAACTTCCTGGCCTCTTTCAGTTTCCAACCGTCACGTACACATGGCACGTGGGTTTTCTGATTTGATTGCCACGGCCTTTAGCGCGAGCCGTGAAGCGACGCAGCGATGCGCCTTGCTCGACATAGATGGTTTTCACCTTCAATTCGTCGATATCAGCACCATCATTGTGCTCAGCATTGGCAATGGCAGATTCCAGAACTTTTTTGATGATTCCTGCAGCTTTTTTCTGCGTGAATTGCAAAATGTTCAGAGCCTGATCCACTTTTTTGCCACGGATCAAATCCGCGACCAGACGACCTTTGTCCACCGACAAACGAACGCCACGAAGGGTTGCACGTGTTTCCATGGTCACCTCTTATTTCTTGACGACTTTTTTGTCGGCAGGGTGGCCCTTGAAAGTACGGGTAAGCGCAAACTCACCTAACTTGTGGCCAACCATTTGATCGGTTATATAAACTGGTACGTGCTGTTTGCCGTTGTGCACGGCAATGGTCAGACCGATGAAATCGGGCAACACCATTGAACGACGCGACCAGGTCTTGATTGGTTTTTTGTCCTTGGTAGCTACTGCTTTTTCAGTCTTTGCTACCAGGTGATGGTCAACAAAGGGACCTTTTTTGAGAGAACGAGTCATTTAGCCTTCCCCTTACTTCTTGCGACGCGACACGATCATGACCTGCGTGCGCTTGTTGTTACGGGTACGGTATCCCTTGGTCAGATTACCCCAAGGATCGACTGGATGACGGCCCTCGCCGGTCTTGCCTTCACCACCACCATGCGGGTGATCCACCGGGTTCATCACCACACCGCGAACGGTAGGACGAATACCCAGCCAACGTGTTGCACCGGCCTTGCCCAATCGGCGCAGACTGTGTTCTTCGTTAGCCACTTGACCAAGCGTAGCTCGGCAATCAATGTGAATTTTACGAACCTCACCGGAGCGCATACGCACTTGAGCATAGATGCCTTCGCGAGCCAGCAGCGTCGCAGAAGCGCCTGCTGTGCGCACCAGTTGTGCACCTTTGCCAACCTGCAATTCAATGCAGTGAACAATGGAACCCACCGGAATGTTGCGAATCGGCAGCGTATTGCCAACACGGATTGGCGCTTCCGAGCCGCTCATGATGGAACTACCCACCTCTAGGCCACGCGGTGCAATGATGTAGCGGCGTTCGCCATCAGCATAGCAAACCAATGCGATGTGCGCCGAACGGTTCGGATCGTATTCGATGCGCTCAACTTTGGCGGCAATGCCGTCTTTGTTGCGCAAGAAATCAACCACACGGTAGTGGTGCTTGTGTCCGCCGCCTTTGTGGCGCGTGGTGATGTGCCCATTGTTGTTGCGACCGGCTTGCTGGAACTGAGGTTCGAGCAAAGGCGCGTAGGGCTCACCCTTGTACAGGTGATCACGCGAAATCTTCACCATGCCACGACGGCCTGGCGAAGTTGGTTTCATTTTGATAACAGCCATGATTACGCAGCCTCCCCACCAAGATTGAGCTCTTGACCAGGCTTGAGCATGACGTAGGCTTTGCGCACGTTGTCACGGCGGCCGACGGACTTGCCAAAACGCTTGGTTTTGCCTTTGGTGTTGACAACAGAAACGCCCTTGACTTCAACCTTGAACATCAATTCCACAGCGGCTTTGATTTCATACTTGGTTGCATCCTGGAGCACCTTGAAGGTCACTGCATTGCTTTTCTCTGCAGCCATGGTTGCCTTTTCAGACACGATGGGCGCAACCAGCACCTGCATCAGACGACCTTCGTCAAATTTGCTTAGATTAGGACCGTGGCTCATGCGAACATCTCCTGGAGTTTGTCCATGGCGGCCTTGGTCACCAACACCTTGCGGTAATGAACCAATGACACCGGATCGGCGTAACGAGGCTCGACCACCAGTACATTTACCAAATTGCGCGAAGCAAGGTAAAGGTTTTCATCAACTTCATCGGCAATCACCAACACCGAGTCAAGGTTCATGGCTTTGAACTTCGCAGCCAATGATTTGGTCTTGGGCGAGTCCACCGTTAAGGAATCCACCACAGCGAGGCGACCTTCACGAGCCAGTTGCGAGTAGATGGATGCCATGCCGGCACGGTACATCTTCTTGTTGATCTTTTGCGCAAAGTTTTCATCAGGCATGTTCGGAAAAATCCGACCGCCGCCACGCCACAAAGGCGAAGACGTCATACCTGCACGTGCGCGACCGGTACCTTTTTGCTTGAAAGGTTTTTTCGTCGAGTGGCGAACTTGCTCACGGTCTTTTTGAGCGCGCGTACCTTGACGTGCATTGGCTTGAAAAGCCACAACCACCTGGTGAACCAGGTCTTCGTTGTAAGCGCGGCCAAAGACAGTTTCGGGCACATCCAGCTTGGAAGCCACTTGGCCTTGATCATTCAGGAGTTCGATCTGCATCAGTTCGCTCCTTTCGCTGCGACAGGTTGAGATTTGATTGCCGGGCGCACGGTCACAAAACCGCCAGCCGAACCAGGGATCGCACCCTTGATCAACAGCAACTGACGTGCTTCGTCAATGCGAACCACATCCAAGTTCTGCGTGGTCACCAGATCGTCACCCAGATGACCCGTCATGCGTTTACCAGGAAACACACGACCAGGATCTTGAGCCATACCAATGGAACCCGGCACATTATGCGAACGGCTGTTACCGTGCGACGCGCGCTGTGATTTCATGTGGTGACGCTTGATCGTGCCAGCAAAACCTTTACCAATTGACGTGCCCTGCACATCAACTTTTTGGCCTGCCGAAAACACCGACACCACAGGCAACACGACACCAGCTTGGTACTGGGCAGCAGTTTCTGCGGCAACACGGAATTCACGAATAATTTCACCAGCCTCAACACCTGCTTTGGCAAGGTGTCCGGCCGCTGGCTTGCTGACACGCGAAGCTTTTCGCGCACCAAATGTCACTTGCAAAGCAACATAGCCGTCGTTCTCTAGGGTTTTAACCTGGGTCACGCGGTTGTTTGACACATCAATCACGGTCACAGGAATTGAATTCCCATCGTCCGTAAAAATACGCGTCATGCCAACTTTGCGCCCAAGCAATCCTAAATGATTGCTAAGACTCATTGTTTTCTCCGTAACTTTCACCGGTGCAACTTCAATTGGCTGCACACGTTTTTTGCGTGAAAGAGGGTTAATAAAACTCTGCGCACGTAGTCACCTACTTGTGCAGAGCCTGCGAGTATAACTGATACTTGCTCTAGGAACAAGCCCGGCAAAACTCAAAATGGTGGTCGGCATGTTTTTGACATGCCAATCACCCGTTTACTCATTGCAGCTTGATCTCCACATCAACGCCTGCAGGCAAATCCAGCTTCATCAACGCGTCAACCGTCTTGTCGGTCGGGTCAACAATGTCCATCAAACGCTGGTGTGTGCGAATTTCCAACTGGTCACGACTGGTCTTGTTCACGTGGGGTGAACGCAGAATGTCGAAGCGTTTCATGCGTGTGGGCAAAGGCACAGGGCCCTTGACAATCGCGCCGGTACGCTTGGCGGTGTCGACAATTTCTGCAGCCGATTGATCGATCAGTTTGTAGTCAAACGCCTTCAGGCGAATGCGGATTTTTTGTTTCGTTGCCATGCTTGCTCCTTACGCAATCACCTTAGCCACCACACCTGCACCCACGGTGCGGCCACCTTCGCGGATGGCGAAGCGCAGGCCTTCCTCCATGGCGATGGGGGCAATCAGCTTGACGGTGATCGACACGTTGTCGCCAGGCATCACCATTTCTTTGCCTTCTGGCAACTCGATCGCACCGGTCACGTCCGTGGTACGGAAGTAGAACTGGGGACGGTAGTTGTTGAAGAACGGGGTGTGACGGCCACCTTCGTCTTTGC
>MNXW01000152.1 GCA_001871515.1 Comamonadaceae bacterium CG2_30_57_122 | reverse complement strand
GCCGACGATGGTGGGCATGCGCGGGTCGTCCCAGCCGTTGACTTTGTGGTCGTACACCAGTTGCGCCAGTTTGCGCTTGCTGGTGATGACGTAGGTGAGGTTCAGTCGTGCAAATTCGTACTGTTTGGGCGGTGGGCTGGCCAGCAGGCCGCCGATGACACGACCATCGGGCAGCGTGACCGTTTCCGAGAGCCTCTGCATCAGCCAGTCGTAAAACGGGCGCTGGTCTTCAAATTCGAGCGTGCAGATGCTGTGAGTGATTTGCTCCAGCGCGTCTTCAATCGGGTGGGCAAAGGTGTACATCGGGTAGATGCACCATTTGTCGCCAGTATTGTGGTGGGTGGCGCGGCGGATGCGGTAAATGGCTGGGTCGCGCATATTGATGTTGGGTGACCCCATGTCGATTTTGGCGCGCAGTACCATGGCACCGTCTTCGTACAGGCCGTCGCGCATTTGCCGAAAGCGCGCCAGGTTGTCAGTGGGCGTGCGGCTGCGGTAGGGGCTGTCGATGCCGGGCTTGCCAAAGTCGCCACGGTTCACGCGCATTTGCTCGGGCGTTTGCTCGTCCACGTAAGCGTGGCCGGCTTCGATTAAATATTCAGCGGCGCGGTACATGAAGTCAAAGTAATCGCTGGCCTGGTAGGGCAGGCTGTTGCCGGGTTGGCTCCAGTCAAAGCCCAGCCATTTCACCGCGTCGATGATGCTGTTGACGTATTCGGTGTCTTCTTTTTCGGGGTTGGTGTCATCAAAGCGCAGGTGGCACACGCCGCTGTAGTCACGCGCCAGGCCAAAGTTCAGGCAGATGCTTTTGGCGTGGCCAATGTGCAGGTAACCGTTGGGCTCTGGGGGAAAACGGGTGCGGATTTTGGCCGGGTCAAGTTCACCTTTGGCTTGGTGCGCGGCATCGCCCGGGCTGCCAGCCCAGCGACGAGTGGCATAAGTACCGTTGGCCAGGTCAGACTCGATGATCTGGCGTAAAAAGTTGCTGGGTTTGACCGCTTCAGGCGTGGTGGCAGATGGGGCGTGGAGCGTGGTGGGTGTGTGGGTACTCATTCAAGTAATTTTAGTCGGGCTACAGGGTTTTTACGGGGTAAATAGGCTGGTCAGTAACTGAAATTGGCGCTGTAATGCGGTACGGCAAGCGCAGGGGAGTCGACATTTAGAGACATTTGTTCATGAATCAAGATTTTCCGAACACGGTGACCTTGTGGGAACCTACGCGCTATGAAGACACGCGCGCTGATGATGTATTTTTGCCCTATGTGCGGGTGTTGATCAGCTGGGCTGACATTGAGTCTGCTGTCAACGCCGGGGCCATCGTGCCCTCAGAGGCCCATGTGTTGTGGTCTCACTGGGCGGCGGCAGGCAGCCCGACGCGTGAGGCTGCAAATGCCTTGGCACGCCCTGGGGCAGCGCCTGATATTGCGCCTGATATAGCGGTAGAGACACCAGAGCCACCAGAGCCGCGTGTGCCGCGTGCGCACGCCAGCGGGCCGCGCTTTAGTTTTACCAATACTTTGTACTACTTTGGCGGCATGGTGGCCATTGGAGCCATGTCGCTGTTCATGACACTGGGCTGGCAGGCGTTTGGGCCGTGGGGATTGATGTTGATTGCGTTGGGCTATTTGCTTGCTTGCTTAAAGGTGTCTGACCATTTGAAAGCCCGCAGCTTGCCCATACCCGCAGGCATTTTGGCCACGCTGGCTGTGGTGTTGGTGCCGCTGGTGGTGTGGGCAGCGCAAAACGGGCTGGGTCTGTGGCCGCCGGGTGGTTCAAGCAGCTATTCGGCCTATCACACGCACATCAACTGGCGTTGGCTGACGCTCGAATTTGCCACGCTGGCCGCGGGTGTGGTGATGCTGTGGCGCTATCGCCTGCCATTCATGGTGATGCCGATTGCGGTGACGCTGTGGTACATGAACATGGATGTGGCGCATGCCTTGTGGAGCGATGTGGGGCAGTGGGACTGGCAGTTCATCCGCGACGTGTCGATGGTGTTTGGCATGGCCACCGTGTTCATCGCGTTGTGGGTGGATGTGCGCAGCAGGCGTGCGCTTGATCCTGATTGGCAGCAAGACTACGCGTTTTGGCTGTACCTGTTTGGCACGTTGATGTTTTGGGGCGGTTTGAGCCTGCGCGATTCGGATTCGGAACTGGGCAAGGCCGGTTATTGCCTGATCAACCTGGTGCTGGTGTTTGCCGGTGCGGCCATTGGGCGGCGCGTGTTCACCGTGTTTGGTGGCCTGGGGGTGGCCATCTATCTGGGCTATTTGTCACATCGGGTATTTGGCAACAGCGTGTTGTTTCCATTTGCACTGAGCCTGTTGGGCTTGGGCGTGGTGGCTTTGGGAATATGGTGGCAGCGCCATGAGGTGCGCATCAATGCCAAGCTTGGAGCTTGGCTACCGGCCGAATTGCGTTTGAGTTGAACCCAGCTGGGTTTATGCCAGCAGGGTCTCGGCAAAAGCGTTGATGGTTTTCACATCTGGTGGCAGCACGGTGTAGGGCAGGTGCTCGCGGTTCAGAATTTCACGCAAGCCTTGGTCTACTTCTTTGGCCTGTTCTTCGTCCTGAAAGCGCCCGGTGCGCACGTATTTTTTATCGCTCCGTTGCACCAGGATGTTGATGTTGTCGTTCTGGCGATACCAATCCAGAATTTGTTCACGGGTTTTGGCCACGTCGCAAATGTTGTCGGCGTAGTTCTCGTTGTAAAACAGCACTTGTGGCAGGGAGCATTCGGTGATCAAAAAGTGCACCTGGCCGTCGATCAGTTTGAGCATTTCATACTGCCGCTGCGCAATGAAATACTGGTTTTTAAGCACTTCAAAATTTTGCTGCCACACCAGCGACTTGGCGTAGTCAGGGATGATTTCCACCGTTTTGCCACGCAGGCTCAAATACAAAATGATGGCCGCAGAAAACAGCGATTTATCACTGCCCGGCCCGCCGATGATGTTGATCACCTTGGTAGGGTAGAGCCGCATTTTGGTTTCTGGCAAGTGGTTGATGACGTTGGTGTAACGAATGCTCATGGTGGTGTGCTCCTCAGGCCGACACTGTAGTCCTGAATCAGGTGGGAATACCGTTGCGCTCAAGCAAATCGCTGACCAGCTCCAGGCGCACCAGCGGGTTGTCCAGCGCCATCAGGCGGTTTTTAAGCTCTTGCGGCATTGGCAACAGTTCGCACCAACGGTTGGCCACCCAGGCGCAATCGTCAAGCTGGTAGGGCGGTTGCATGGGCATTTGCTCTGGCGGTGTGCCCTGGGCTTGCAACGTGGTGATGACACGCTTAAGTGTGTTGGCTACGGGTTTCAAATCGGAAGGAACGGGAACGATCTGGTCTGCGTCCAGCAGCTTCACATGGGCCACCCAAAGCCCGTGTTTAAGCAGCTCGTGCTGGCTGACCTCAAAGCGCTGCGACCCCGTGCATTGAATCAACATCAGGCCAGGCTGCGGCCTGCTCAGCTTGGTGATTCGGGCCAGTGTGCCTTTGGGGTAAAAAATTTCTTCCGCAAAACTGTTGCCGCCTGCTGCGTTGCCAGGGGCTTGACGCACCTCGCTGCCTTGGTTCAGGGTGACGATGCCGAAGGGCACATTGGCCTTGAAACATTTGCCGATCATGTCAAGGTAACGCACCTCAAAGATCTGCAGCGGCAAGTAGCCACCCGGATACAAGACGCTGTTGAGAGGGAAGAGCGGCAGACTCTGGAGTGAAAGTGATTGAGGCATATGCAACAGTGTGCCAGTGGTCGTATTTCAGTGCTTGACGAATGCTTGACCCTGGAGCTTGAAACCCGCCTTGATGCCCTTTTTGGCAAACCAGCCCTGATTCATCTCCAGCACAAAGCGCACGGGTTTTGCGGAGCAGTGCGAGTCGGTGGTTTGGGGCTTCATGTCCGCCAAGTTGACGATGATGCCGTCGTCTGCCACAAACGCGGCAGTGAGCGGCAGCAGGGTGTTTTTCATCCAGAAACATTGTTCACTGGGTTGCTCAAAAATGAACAGCATGCCTTCACCCTGAGGCATCTCCTTGCGAAACATCAGGCCGGTGGCACGTTGATCGATGGTGGCAGCCACCTGGGTGTCAATCAGGTACATGCCGGCCGTGATTTTGGTCCGGGGCAAGCTGGTTTGCGGTGCGTCTTGCGCATGGCTGGGTGCACTGCACAGAGCCAAAAGGGTGAGGATGGTGAAGCTGAGTATTTTCATGGCAGGATTTTGACGTAAAAAAAGTCCGCATTGACGCAAACAAAGCCCGCATTAGCGGCAGTCGCTGCGGGAACAACAGGCACAGTAACAGCAGGTGCGAAGGCCGGTGTGGCTGCAAACGTAACAGCTGCAAAAAGGCCAGAGGTCAGGGCAGCGAGGCGCTTGTGCATGTGAAATATCCTTGAGCCTGAATTCCTCAGTTGACCACTTGTTTTCTTCAATAAGTGCAGATGGACATGGATTATTTCAGCTTCGGTCTGTTTCACCTTAGGGCTTGTTCATGAATAAGCTGTACATTTGGCCGCCAGATTTGGGATGCAATGCGAGACGCAAAGCGTGCCGTGCAGCTTTGCTGCACAAGCGATTTGCAACGACGCAGTGCGCCCAAAGTTGGCGAGTCAAATGTGCATGTTATTTGTGAACAAGCCCTTAGGGGTGTGAGCGCTGACTGCAGCTTTGC
>MNXW01000182.1 GCA_001871515.1 Comamonadaceae bacterium CG2_30_57_122 | reverse complement strand
GCACTGGCGCAAGTTAAGGCTTTTGACGACGCGCTGGGACTAACTGGCCTGATCGTGACCAAGCTTGATGGCACAGCCAAAGGCGGTATGCTCGCAGCGATAGCACATGAACGGCCGATTCCGGTGTACTTCATTGGTGTGGGTGAACAACTTGAAGACCTGGAAACCTTTAATGCACGTGAATTTGCTCAGGCTCTTTTGACGTAACTTTCATGCACTTTACGGCCACCGACTAAGTGCAAAATAACCATATTTTTTTATCCTAATGTCTGTGGTAAACATCGCCGTCGTCACCCCCGTCTACAAGGTCTGTAACCACGTTTTAGGCGTATTGAAAGGCATTGGTACTGAAGTGGCCAAGATTTGCGCGGTGGCCGACTACTGCCCCGATCACCCGGGTAATTTTGTGCTAGCCAACAGCGCCGACCTACGTGTGGTCATGCTGAGACACTAGGTCAATCAGTGGGAGGGCTGCGCCATGATGACAGATTACAAGCCTGCGTTATGCGAAGACATGGATCTGATCAATGGCGATGGCATACAGAAGCAATAGCACCCATGCGTACAATTTCCGACTGCATCGCATCACGCCAAGACAACTTTTTACTCTTGCGTTTCATCGCTTCATGCATGGTCATCTTTGGCCATAGCTATGCTCTTGGATACAACCCATCCGGCGAGCTGGATTGGCTGACGCGGTACACACTGCTTTTTAGCGGCACCCATGCGGTGCAGATATTCTTTTTTGTCAGCGGCTTTCTTGTGACCATGAGTTACGAGCGTCGCCATTGCCTGTGGACTTTTGCCAAGGCGCGCACCTTGCGGATTTTTCCGGCTTTGGTGGTCTGTGTCACGTTGACTGCCGTTGTATTGGGACCGCTGGTCAGTGAACTTTCAGTGGGGGCGTATTTTCGGAACCCATTGTGGCGGGCTTACCTGCTTGGCAACATCTCATTGCTCGATATCCAATACAAGTTGCCAGGCGTGTTTGCGCACAACCGTTACGCGGACGTTGTCAATGGTTCTTTATGGACTATTCCGGGTGAGATGCAAATGTATTTTTACGTTGCGGCTCTGGGTGTTTTAGGCCTGTTGCGATCGCGCCTGAGGTTTAGCCTTGCTATTTGTGGACTGCTGGCGTTGGCCGTTTTTTGGCCAGCGCAAGTGCGGCTGTTGTCGCAACACGATTTTTACGTGTTGGCCATCTTCTTTATCCTTGGTGCATGTTGCTGGATGTTTCGCGAGCGTGTGATCGTCAGTGGCTATGTGTTCTTGTTGCTGTTGTTGGCATGTGCGGTGCTATACCAGCAGCCTGGGTATTTTTGGGTGCTGGGTGCAACTACCGTGTACGGTTGCATTTGGTTTATCTATGTGCCCCGGTTGCAATGGTTCAATCGTTTTGGCGACTACTCTTATGGTCTTTACCTGTACGGTTTTGTCATTCAACAGTTGGTGGCAGGTTTGCAGCCGCAACTTGCCCCACTTGGGCTTTTTGCCTTGAGTCTTCCGCTGACTTTGTGTCTTGCTGCAGCCTCTTGGCACCTGATTGAAAAGCCTGCTCTGCGGTATAAATAAGCTTTTTGATTGATGCCTTACTGATCCAGTACTGGCTCCACGAACCAGCAGACCTGTTCAATCTGGATTGAGTTGCACACACACACTCTCTCTCTCTCTCTGCGCTCTTGTTTACCCTGCCAACTCGGCTACTTCGCTCTTCTAGGTAGCGTTGGTCGCGGGCCTCCAAGCGGCGTTTGCGAATTGACGCCTGTTGCCTTCAGGCACAAGTTTACCGGCCGCGTCAGAAACAAAAAAAGGGAGCCGAAGCTCCCTTTTTGCATAACCGGTAAACCGATTATTTAGACAGGCCGTTGATGGCGTCTTGCGACACTGGCTGTGCGTCGAGTGCATTGGTAGGCACGCGGTCACCGCTATTTTCGAAGTCAACGCCTTGGGCGTTGGAGGTGTCGATCACAGTAGAGCCCACAACCATGTAGCTCTGAACGCGCAGTGTTGTACCAGTGTTGGACACAATACGCAGACGATCGTTGCTGCCAGCTTTCGGCGCGGTTACCACTGCATTGCCTGCAGTTGAGGTGTAAACCGTTGAAGCGCCAAATGGATTGGATGCTGCTGGCGCTGTGGTCAACAGTGCTTCAATCGCTTGATTGCTCAAGTTGAGTGCTTCACGTGGCGCCAGTTGGGCAATCTTGCCAGATGGACCGTAGGTGCCATTGGCATAGATCATTTGGCCAAAAACGTCAGCCGCATTGCTTTCGCTGTTGTTGATGATGCGAACCGTGGTTGATGGACCTGTTGCACCAAAGGTAGCGTAAGAGGCGTAGTTACGAACATCAATCTTGATGCCACCACCGATACCCGTCAATGTGCCTGAGCAGGTATTGTTTTGCTCGCGACGGTCTGGAGCCACCAGAGTCGCGTCTTTGGTCAATGTCACGACCGTGGGCACAGGACTTGTTTGTGGAATCAAGCTGTTACCAGGAAAGTCAGCCCACAGATTTGCACCCGTCGCCAGCAACGCAGCATTTGCAGCAGCCGTGATGGTGAATTTCACAGCTGTTTGACCGGCCGTTGTCGTCACCGCAGTGCCAATGGCAGCGCCACCAGCCGGATTTGACAGGTGAACGACAGTCCCAGCTGGCCATGTTGCAGGAATGGTTACATCAACAGTGAAATCCTTCATTTCAATCAAACCATTAATTTGGTTGCCGATATCATCAGCAGCGTCAAAGTCGATCGCCGCGAAACCAGCAGTCACATCAGCGTTACCGTAGGTTTTGATGTAATCCAAATCCAAACCATTGCTACGAAGGTTTGTCTTGACAGAACCCATCAGATGCCGAGTGACTGGTGCAACTGCAGCAGCGCCAAGCGGTTGGTTTGCCGGTAATGTTGTGAAGTTATTACCCAACAGGCGCTGGTTCAAGAAAGCTGCATCAGTGCGTGAGCTATTGGCTGCGGGTGTGAACGAGAAGGTCAAATTCTGTGTAAAGTTGTACAAACGTGCGTCATTGGTCGAACCAACACGCAGGTGCTCGGAGTCAGGCGAAGCCACTGACAGCACATCGGTATTGCCGTTGTGGTTGGTGAAGTGCTTGAAGCTGATATCCACGTTTGCGTCAGGTGCCGGGCAGGCAACCGCCCCAGCAACAGTGAACAAACCGTTCACGCCAACGTTATCACCAGCACCGAGGTCCAGTGCATTCAGTGTGAATTTGGGATTCTTAAGGTACTGGCCTGGCACAGGATTTGCTGGGATGGTGATATTGATCAACAAAGTCTTTTGGTCTGCAGACAAAAAAGCTGCCAATGTTGGGGCAGTGGCCATGCCCGCCATGTTACTGATAGGGACATTGGCAGCGTCTGTTGCCGTCAGAGTCAGCAAAGTATCGATAGGGAACGCTGTCAAGGTGCTGACTGCAGCAAATTCTGTACCCACACCCACTGCCCATGTGCCCTTGCTCAGGCTGTACTGCAATTGCAGACGCTGTTCATTGGTACGGGCGTCAATGTCACCCGCGAATGAGTAAGTTTTTGATGGCGCACGGACGACTTGTGCGTTATTCACAATCACTTCAGTCGCCAGAGTGGCAGAAGAAGAGTCAATCTGACCCGCTTGGGAAACGCCAGATGCGATAGCCAGAACACTAGCAACAGCAAAAGCTATTTTGGATAGTTTCATTTAGTAAACCTCATTAAAGTTAAAACTGAATCAGCTTTCGGGTTTTTGCCAGAGCTCTCCCCCAGCTAGCCTGAAAACCTTAGACGGCATACAAATGCAATCTTCGGTCTTGACATTATAGGGGGGCTCTCAGTCACTTTCTGCCACCGGCATCGCACAAAAGTCAGAAAAAAATGCACGCTTTGTTGCTTTAGCGCAACCGCCGCAGGGTATTCCCCTAAAGCAGCTCGGTTGCGACCAACTTTGCAGTCTGCTTCAACCTGTACTGGGTGGCAGCTTGTTGCAGATCTGCTTCGCTTTGCACAATCATGCTGTTGTAGTGGGCATTGTTAATGCCCCAGAGCGATGAGTCCATGTCGTCACGGTGCCCCACCAAAAACGGCAGCACCACCACCACGCGCAGGCCAGGTTGCAACTGCAGATGGCGGTCAATGGTGTTGTCGTTGGCGTTGGTGTTGGCGTGATCCCATGTAGCCAGTACTTGCAGGGTAGGCTTTGCATAAATATTGTGCACCATACTGGTCATACGGTCGAGAGTGACAAAGGTGAGGCCTTGGTGCTCTTCGACTGCCAGCACCTGCGTGTCAGGGTGAATCTGTGCAATAAGGCCGGCAAATACATGCCACTGACCCTCATGCTGATCCAGCCAGTCATCCACCACGGGGCGGCGGGTGGCGTAGTCAGGGGAAAAGAGCACGTCGTCTTCCATCACTTCAAGTCGCGTCAGACCCGCCTGCAGGGCATGTTGCGCCAGGTAGCGGTAGCTCAGGGCGCAGCCGACCCAGCCGGGGTGCTGGCGAACGCCGTCGAATACTTTCACACCGGGGGGGCACACTTGCTCGAAAGCAGTGCGCCGCTGTGTGGTCTCGGGCATGCTGAGTGCCAATTTGGTCCCGGCGAGCGGGATTTTTTCGGTGAGTCGCTGCCACTCATCATGGCTCAGCACGCGCAATGCGTATAGGGCACGGTAAAGCATGAATTGAAAATGCTGCTCGCTGTGGCTCACAGCTTGGGTCATGGCTTGTTTCGATACGCACTCTGATGGCGGCTGCGCCTGCGTCAACAGTCGTTGCACGGCGGTGATCATGGCCGGGACGTCGCTAACGGCAACAAATTGCACCGCGTGTTGCAGCCCGGTGTGGTCTGCCATGTCGGCGCTGGCCTCGGACACCAAGGGTACGCCCAGCGACAGACATTCGAAAATGCGCGTGGATTCGAGCAGTGAACCCTCGTAATAGTGGATATTGACGACCACCTTCGCACTTAGCACCGCACGACGCAAGGCTGCGCCGAACAGATCACCTTCTGTGCGTACTTTAAAGTGTTTCCTCAGTTCTTTGAGCATGCTTTGGCGTCTTGGCGCATTGACATCGCCATAAAACAGCACATCGCAAGGGGTGTCTGGCTCAGGCGTTGGTTCGCCGTGTGCACTGAGGTGCTGTGCGTAGTGCGTCATGCCGCCAATGGGCACCAGGTAGGTGTGCGGATAAGTAATGCCCTGGGTTTGTAAATAGCGCAGATTGGCTGGCGCATAGTCAAGTACGGCCAGCGAATTCTCCAGCGTTTGGATGTAGCCGGGCGTAAACCAGCGTGAGCTCACAGACTGCTCCATTTGAAATGCAATGCGTTTCTCACCGGGTGGCAGGCATGCAAACATTTGGGGACAGACCACAATGTAGAGGTCCAGCACAAAGCCGTCTGAGGGAGCTTGAGTGAACACGCTGGTCTGGTAGCCGGCTTTCTCAAGGGCCTTGACCAAACTGTGGGCGACGAACAGGGTGTGCACCGTGGCCATGATGCCAATGTGCCGGGCGTTGGCCACAGCCGACGTGCGTTGCGTGGACTGGCTGTCGCGTTGGATAGCCATTAAACGCTGCCCCAATACGCGCCAATGCCCGCCTGCCAAGTGGCACAGGGCATTGCGCGCACGCCGTATGCCCTTTGCGGACAGCGCAGCCCTGAGGCCGCGCAACATTCGCCCAAGCGCCCGTAGCCATGCGGTGACTCGCCAGCTGCTTGAGGCATAGATTTCCTGCACCAAGGCTTGGCTTGCGTTCAGGCTTTGGATGTCACGCCGGGAGCGCGCCTCCAGCAGCGCCACGTTCGCTTCGAGTTGGGATACATTGCCGTTGAGCTGCTCAATTGCATTCATGTCATGGGCATGAATGCGTTGAAGTTGAAGCACTTGCTGGTCTAATTTTTCTATCCACTGGTGGCGCTGCTCACCCGAGGTGAGCAGTTGGCGTTCGCTGGTCTGGGTATCTTGCAACTGGTTCTGCAATATCAGCACCTCGGCTCGCTGCTCAAATCGGCTACCCAGTTTGGCAAATAACTGCGTGGCGTAGTCCTGTTCTGCCCGTTGCTGTGGATTGCGATGCTGGCTGCACAGTTGCAGCAACTCTGCTGGTTGTTGCGTGCCCACCAGTAGGACGCCCAGGCCGTTGCTGTGTGTAAATTGCAACGAGGGGTAACGCCCCGATATTTCGGCCCAAAGTTGGTGCACGCCAAAATCGTCTTTGAACACATGGGTGTCATGAAATAGCACAACTGCGCGACCGCTGAGTTTGGGCAACCAGGTTTCAAAGTCATGGCGCACTGCCTCATAGGTGTGCAAGCCATCAATGTGGAGCAGGTCAACGCTGGCATCTGCAAAATTATGCAAGGCTTCGTCAAAGGTCATGCGCATCAAGCTGGAGAATTCTGTGTAGTGTGGGTCGTGCGCTTGTTTGAGGGTTTGGTAGATAGACTCGTTATAGGCTCCCGTATGGGCATCGCCCTGCCATGTGTCAACTGCGTAGGCATGGGTTGCCAGGCCTTGTTCTTGAATGGCTTGACAGAATGCGAGGTAGGAAATGCCAGAGTAAGCACCCAGCTCAACAAATACACTTGGTCGTTGAACGGATACCAGCCACGAGCCAAAAGGGATGTGGCCAGCCCATGGCGCTGGTGCAGAAAAATGGTGGGGCTCCATTAGAGAGGCTTGGGAGGGAAAATTCATAAATCTGATTTGATGCACATTAACAGTCGCGGGGCTAAGAGCTCACGGCCATGGATATATGGGACATGGGAATGCCGATAAGCCCCCCAGAAGCGCTGGTGGATTCAGATCGAAACGTGATCGCATCAAAAAACCATTGGTGCTGCACGTGCTCTTGTTGGGTGCCATCGGCAATGGCGATGGTAATGCTGTAGTCGCCAACGGGCAGGCGGGGCATCTGAAAATGAAAGCGGGCATGCAGCGTATGCGCTGCGTTGCATGCGCAAGGTTGCTGCTCATAAGTTAAATGGGTGTTGTCACCAAAGAGCCCTTGACCCAAGCGGTCTTTAACCACGAACCCGACGATGGGGCGAGATAGGTCTTGCAAGGCTTGGACATCGACAGTCAGCACTACGTCTTCCCCACCCACAGCCCAAGCCAGTGGCTGGTCTTGAGCATTGCGCAGATTCACCTGTGTTACCCGTGTGCCACCCAGTCCGAATGAAGGGGCGTTGGGGTCAAACTCAAACAATTTCAAGTCGTTCCTCAGGTTGCTGGCGTTGAGCCAGGGCAGGCGCTGGTCTGCCAACGGGCCTTGCGAGTTGATTGCGGTTGGGATCAAGGTTTGATTTTCAGGAGTAGCCTGGATGGTGTCATGAGTTTGTGCTTCTAGTAATTGCGCTTGCTGGACTTCGTAGTAGGCCTGAAGATAGCGTTCGCACACGTCTTTGGGCGCGCCGTGCTTACGCACAATGCCTTTGTCCAGCCAGATGGCGTGGCTGCACAAGCTTTTGACTGCGGCAGTGTCATGACTGACAAATAATACGGTGCCGTGCTGCATGAATCCGCGCAAAAAACGCATGCATTTTTGTGTGAAAAAAGCATCCCCCACGGCAAGGGCTTCGTCAATAACAAGAATGTCTGCGTCTACATGTGCGATAACCGCAAAAGCCAGGCGCACCAGCATGCCGCTGGAGTAAGTTTTGACGGGTTGGTCGATGAAGTCCCCGATGTCGGCAAAGGCTTCAATGTCTGCAAATTTTTCGTGCGTGCGTTCATGACTTTGACCCAGAACGCTGGCGTTGAAATAGACGTTTTCTCGACCTGTAAATTCGGGGTTAAAGCCCGAACCCAATTCAAGAAGTGCTGCGACTCGGCCTTGTATTTCAATTTGACCTAGTGTTGGGTGCAGTGTGCCGCAGATCATTTGCAACAATGTGGACTTCCCCGAACCATTGCGACCAATGATGCCCACGGTTTGGCCCTTTTTTACTTCAAACGATATGTCACTCAGCGCCCAAAACTCTCGAAAGTAGTTGACAGTAGGCAAGCCGAACCAGCGTCGCAGGCGCGGCAATACAAACTGCCGCAAGCGATGACCTGGGCTTGCATAGATTTGAAAGCATTTATGCAAATTTTTTACGCGGATCGCCACAGTGTGGGCCAGGTTGGCATCAGAGTACATCGGCGAACCCCTTGCGCGTTTTCTGAAACCACGCAAAGCCCAGCCAGGCAACAACAGTGGCAACAAGCGCATACAGCAGTAACCCACCCCAATTCGGATGGTGGCCGCGAACCAGCACGGCACGCGATTGCTCAATGATGAAAGTGAGGGGATTGAGGTGCATCCATGACTGCATGGATGGTGGGAGCGACTGTATGGGAAAAAACACGGGTGATAAAAATAACATCGCAGAGGTCACAAGGCCAATGGTTTGCCCGATGTCGCGCATGTACACGCCCAACGAAGCCAGCGCCCAGGACAGTCCCAATGTCAACAAAAGAAGAGGCATAACGACTAATGGAAACCATATTGCAGTGGTAGGAATCGCTCCATTTAGTACCAATGAGACGGCCAGCAAGACAAATACGCTAACCAACGCATGAAAAGCTGCCGTCACCAATTGGACAACTGGCAATATTTCAACGGGGAAAACTACTTTCTTCACATAGTTAACGTTTTCCAATACTAATTTTGGTGCCCGGTTGATAACATCTGAGAACAGAGTATGAATGATGAGCCCCGCAAACAGAATGATTGCGAATTGTGTCTTGGAGTCCTCGCCCGTACCCCAACGCGCACGAAACACCACTGAAAACACAAAAGTATAAATAGCCAACATAAATAACGGGGTGAGGAATGACCACATTAATCCCATGATCGAGCCCCGGTAGCGACCAACAATTTCGCGATTGCTCATACGAGTGATCAATTGTCGATTGACCCAAAGCACATGGTACATGCTGAGTAGAGATGATGACGGAACTGCGTGCGGATTTATCACTGAAGAAACTCCATTTTTTATATTCCCTACAACCTCATTGAAGATGTTGCTTTACTTATTTGGCATGGGACTTGGCTCGGGCAATCATTTACGGTCGTCTAAAAAACCAAGCCCGGAAGGGGTGTTCTACCCATCGATAGCTTAACCATGCTGTTATAAAAGTCATTAGGGTGGCTGCAGTCATGGTGATGCCGAGTGAATACCCGGTAGCCTTACCCTGAGCCTCTGCTACACGATATAAGGGATAGTGCCAGAGATACAGTCCGTACGATATTCGCCCTATTGAGACGATTGCCGACATGCCCAGCAGCTTTGACAATCGATTGTCTGGCGCTTGCACAATTGACGCAATCAATACCAAGGCAAGCAGGGCAACGCCCATGTAACCCCATGGAAACATGTAGGGGTGCGTCCATTCAAAGTTCAGGATAGCCCACAGGAGCCCAGCTAATGCGACAACCCCAGAGACTGTTGCCCAACTATTCCCAGGTTCTACTTGTGGATCAACTGCTGCAGGCAACAGCGCCTCAAGACGGGTTGGCCGGATGGTATGAAACCAGCCTGCTAGTGCGCAGCCGCACAATAACGCCATCGCTCGGGTGTCGAGTCCGTTGTAAAGCCTGACAAGTGACGCACCTTGCTTGGTAAGTAGCCCCATCCATGCCATGCCAATTAGCGCACCGAGTGCGGCCAGGGTCACTACGCGCCAGCGTCGGGCAGCACTTTGGCCAAGTGCGCCAAAAACTAGTGCCCACAAAACATAAAACTGCTCTTCAATTCCAAGCGACCAAGCATGGCCAAGGTAGTCAGGACTGAGCCAATTAAAGGCACGAGCCCAGTGTGTCAAGGCAAGAAGTACGATTGTGATGTCGGTTGTTACCACTCTGGCCGTGCCTGGTATCAATCCCAGCAAGCTACCCAGGAAGTAAATTGCCAACATGAGCATCAAGGCGGGCTGGAGCCGCACGGCGCGTCGCAAAAAAAACCTCCCAAACCGCACACTTCCTGTGCGGCTGACTTCACGCAATAGTTGCGTTGTGATCAGAAATCCACTCAGGACAAAAAAAATATCGACGCCTAGAAAGCCACCACGAACCAGCGGTACATGCGCATGGAAGAGCATCACGGCCAGAATAGCCACACCCCTCAGCCCGTCAAGCGCGCGCCAGTAACGCATTGTGTCTTCAGCGTTTACGGGTGGCATCCAAAATTTGGCGAATTAACTCAGGGTCTTCTACGACAGTTGCGCCGGACGGAACTTTAACGCCGTTCACGGTTGCAGGCGCGGTCTTGCCAGCTGGTGCACCGGATGAGTCAACTGTGGGAATTGTCACGCCTTCTGGCGACCCAGGGTCGTCGGGTGTTGCGCTGGCGTCATTTGCCGGGCCTGCGGGTTGATTGATGAGGTTAATCATGCGAGCCGGCTGAGCGTCTTGTTGTGATGCACCAGGTACCGCCGAGCTTGGTAATTTTGAATGGGTGTCAGTAATTGCCGCTTTAGGCTGTGGTTGCAGCAAATTGACGGGCTCGCTTTCAATTGCTGCACGTCTGGCATCGCGGCTTGCTTTTACACGATCACGTACGCTGTCAGCCCAAGGACCGAGCGTGGCCTGATAGGCATCGGTTGCAGCCTCTGCGTCCGAAATGTCGTCAATGATGTAGGGCGTGATAAGTATCACGAGTTCAGTTCGCGCTCTGGTTTTGCTACTTCGCTCAAAAAGTGCTCCCACACCGGGTATGTCTTTTAGACCAGGCACGCCACTGTCGCTCAATGAGTTGGTTTCAGAAATCAATCCCGCAAGCATGACTGTGGCACCATCACGCAGACTCAACTTGGTTTCAACTGAACGCTTACTGATAGTGGGTGATGAGGTTACCCCGGTGGTTGTGGGTTCGGCGCTGCTGACCTCTTGGCTGATTTCGAGGTCAATACGGTCACCGGCGTGAATAACGGGGCGTACTCGCAGCAACACGCCTGTGTTGCGGTATTGAATAGTTTGCGGCACAACGCTTGTACTTGTGGAGAATCCTGTGCTGGTGTTGCTTATGCCCTGGCTGGTTACGACCGGTACATCTTGCCCAACGCTGATGCTGGCTGACTCGCCATTGCGGGTCATTATTTTTGGGTTGGAGATAACGCGGGAGTCACTATTGCTCGCCAATGCTGAAATGGCCAATTGGCGCAATGCGTTGCCACCAAGCAATGCATTCACAGACAGGCCGGCACCACTACTTTGAAAATTGTAAGTTGTACCGCTCAGTTTGATGGCAGGGTTGCTTCCGCCAAGCTGATCAAGTTGCCAACTAAACCCAAGGCTATTGTCGTCAGACAGTGCGACCTCGGCCACCAGCACATCAATCAGCGCCGATTTAACGGGTTTGTCGAGTTCTGAAAGTAGTTGGAGCCATTGCCGATAGTCTTCCTGACTACCACCTTGGAAAATCAGGGAATTTGTAGCGCTGTTGACTACAACACGGCGTTGGCGCGAGCCAGTGACCGCAGTAACAGGTGTGCCGCCTGCTGGGGGGGCTGAGCTGACAGCGGCACCACCGCTAATGAGATCGTTGAGCGACTTGGCCAATTCTTGGGCGTCGGCATTGCGAACGGGATAAGTGAAATAAGCACTGCCCGCCTGCACAGCAGTTAATTGATCCAGCTCTTTGACCCAGTCAAGCACGTGTAGCATAACTTCTTTTGATGTGGCAAATACCAGAACACTGTTGATTGGAGCTAAGGCCAGCAGCGTAATAGGTTCATGTCCACCTGACTGGTTGCCGACGGTATAGCCTTCTGCGCGCAGCACTTCACCCAAGCGAGCAGCAAACTCCGTAGCACCCCAAAAACGGGGCGCTATTCGGACGCTATTCTGACCTCGGAGGCTGGGCTGATCAAATACTTGCACCAGCTCAAGGGCTACTTGAACATCGTCTGGCTGCCCACTTATCAACAGGCCTCCGAAGTTATCTGCTTCCAATTTAACTTTGTCACCCAAAATGGATTTAAGGGTAGGCAAAAAATTAGAGGGACGAACGGCTACAGTTTCTATGTAATGGAATATCGGTCGCAATGGCATCGGCACGGTTGATTGTGCGCGGCCACGAAGCACAAGGGGCAATGTGCTCGCTGTGTTTGTGTCTGGGACTATGCGAATCAGGCCACCAAAGTCTTGTACGGCAACACCATAACTTTTTAGTAACTGCCGCGTTACTTCGGTCAATCGCGCTGCACTCAGCGGATTGGGGGTGCGGAATGTAATGAGATCGGTGCGCGCGCTTACAGCTGCGTCCATCGAATAGTTCATTTGCAAAATGCCGCCATAAACTGACTGAATGAAACCAGGCAAAGTCATTTGTTCAATGGACACGGTCAGGTCGCCGGCTGCATCGCTGGGCTGCGTTCTAGGCTGCGCAGGGCGTAAGTTGCCAGCAATGGGCGTAGGTGGTCTGGGCCCATTAGTTATTTGTGTCACCTTGGGTGACTCCGATGGTGCTGGACCAAGATTGCCCGATGAGCGATTTTCCGTGTGGCGTTTGAAATCAAGCGCGCCTGGCGCGGCTGGTGGCTTGTTTGCACAACTGGCAAGCGTCAAGCAGGCCAGCGAAACGCAGTAGAGAAAAAACCGTGGATGCTGTTTCATTAAATTGAGCTTCTGGTATTTGTCAAATCAAGACGAGCTCATCGCCTTGGCTCTTTGATCGGTGTAACGTGGCTGCCCGATAAGGCAGAACTGGGTTGATTTTCGGGTGCACCATGCAACACCGCAACGTTCAGCTTTTTTCGATCTGTGGTTATCACGCCAATGGCATCCGGGCGAACCCAGGCTAGCCTGCCACCACCAGGGAGCACATCGCCAATTTTGAGGAAACGTGGCTTGGGATCGCCCTCAAACTGGACAATTATTTGGGTTTGCGCGCCCCGTTTGACAATCCCGGTAATAAACCAATTGGAGGGAGTCAGTGGTTCGGCGCTCACCTGCCAAGCCAGTTTGGCTGTAGTTTCCCACATACGGTCTACCGCTTGACCTGCGACCAATCCGCCAGGAACGATCTCAGTCGACGTGTTCGATACAAGACCTTGGCCAGAGGTTGCTGCAGCCGGAGTTTCCTCCTCCAAGAGGAAAACAGGTTGTGGAAACGGGATTGTCGGCCTATTAACCACGTTGGCAGCTGCAGAGTGCGCAGGAATTACCGCTAATGACGTTGATGTTATGGATGTGAAACCAGCCCAACCTATCAATAACGTAATAGAAATGACCGCGATTGCAAATGAAAATTGAGCTATTTTGCGGCTCACGGTGTCCCCTTATTTTCACCTGACGATGCAGTAGCCTTTGCAATCTGCTTTTGAATGCTAACTATAGCGGCTGCTTGGCTTTCAATGCCGAATGTTTTTATAACCATGTCGGCTCGGCCACCACGAGCGGAAAATTTTTCGATTTTACGTAGCACCGGTCCAGTTTCAATGTCCCGCAACATTGGCATGAGCTTATCGCCAGCGAGGTTTACCGTCACGCGTACGCTCGTGCTGACCAACCCAGGTAAGGCCACCGAATCACGAGCACTTGTCCGCCCGGGCGTGCCAAGGTTTGAGCGAAGGAGACTCACTGAAGTCTCCCCCATTGCCGCCACTTGACAATTTGCCGACAACCTCTGGCAAAGGTCGGACATCGATTCCATTGCCTCAGCTCTGAACACACCCATTTGGACAACCTCAGGCAGCCGATTCAGCCAGGCAAGCTGTGCTTGACGAGCAATTTTTGCTTCTTGTACCCAGTCAATGGCGAGGTTGGCATTTTCTTCGCGCTGGCGCTGCCGCTCCATCTGCGCATGTTCAAGGCGCAGTTTGCTTAATTCGACTTGCCAGTCCAGGGCAACCGTGTAGCCCACAATCAGTACGACCAGCCAAATAAGCCATCTAAGTACAGGTGTCATGGTTGACTCTGTTTCAACTTTGCAGATGCCGTAGGGCGCATACGCCATGCAAATTTAAACCCTGAACCCCCACTCACGTCCACAAATCTGGCATCCTCGAACCATGGGTGGCTTTCAATCGCACCAAGTACAGCGGTCAGGCGCGGCTCACGTCCACTGGTTGCAACAAGAGTTGCCTGTAGTGTTGGAAGGTTGATCTCTAGTTCGCGCACGACCAGTCCCTGCCTTGTAATTATGGCCGCCAACTCAACCAGGATTTCATTGGTTCCTGGTGACGGCGCCAACTCACTAGCGGCATTGACCCACACGAGTATCTGTTGAGTAGCGCTGCGAGCTTTCTGTATCGGCTCCATTTCCGCAATGCGGCGGTCTTGAAATTCAAAACCTTGGTCAATGGCTTGTTGGTATGATTCTTTTTGACCAAAGAGCCAGGCACCCCAGCCAGCCAGTACAGCGGTGGTCAACACCAGCGTCGCAGTAACAAGGTAAGCCCAATTGACGATTGCACGGTGCTGCTTTCGGGGCGTTAGGTTGCGCCCCCAGTGTGGCTGATGAGCCAAGGCGATTTGAGTGACATCAGGGAATACCAGTTTTTCTGGCCAGCCTGATGCCTCAAGCTCAGGCGTCTGAGCGCAAAGGTCGACCCACCCAGTGCTGTCAAGAGAGTTATCCAGATATATGCTGTCAACGAGTTGCTTGTTGCTCCAGAGTTGCGCCTCGACCCCGCGGCTATCTGGTAAGCCCAACCAGGTCACGCCGTCTGCAACCGGCATACTGAAGAGACTGTGCGAAAGGGTGCTGAAGCGGCGATTTCCACCGAGCTTTGCTGCAAAGGCAGTCTCAATTGCCGCATCCCAAACCCATGCATGCAGCCAGTCTCCCTGGCGGATGACACAGGAGCCATAACTGACAAACGGGGCCGCTGCTTGCACCTGAAGTCGCGCAAAGGCCGCTAACTGCAGACGCGACACGCCCACGCAATTAATCCGCAAGTGTAGACTGAGTGAGCGCGGAACCACCAACACCAGGTTCGTCAGAACTGCTGGCAACCTCTTGAACACCGGTTTCTCTAACGGAGAATCGGCTCCCTCTGGGTTAAAAAGATAAGATTCGTGAAACATCGCTCGGCGTAAAGATAGGTGGCTGTTTTGGCCAAGGCAAGGGCTTAAGTGTACCAGTGGAGGCGATTTCAGAGCTAATTGTGGGCTGGCTTATGCGCCAGGGTCGGTCGTCATTTTCGGGATCGAGTTCAAGTGTGTAGGTCATACGCCACGGACCTGTTGGGTGACGATGTGTGATTCGCAGCACCTTTTGCACCTGTATACCTCCAGCACCACCGAACAGGCCACCATTACCCAGTAACTGATTATTTTGTGCAGTTCTTTCAGCGATTTTTTCCGCGTTGTCGCGCGCTACCGCCATATCTTGAATGATTTCGTCACTGAGTCCAACGGCTTTAAGCACTACTACAGGCGCAGTCGCCAAATTGAGACTGCTGCCCAACATGTTTATCTGGCCAAGAACTGTGAGGCTGTTGTTGCAACCATTGCGGGTAAAGCTGTCGCGGTGAGAGGACCAACCGAACACTTCCCACACTTCGGATTCTGAGAGCAAGGGGCTGTTACGGGGTGGGCGCAGCCCTTCAGCGGAATAGGTGTCACGTTCAGCACCATTGATGCGCCGTAGGTCATCGCTGTCTGTATAGTCTTCAAGGGCATCAACCAAAAACGGTGCTTGTTCGACTGGAACCCCACATACAAGCAAGAACCGAGTGACCAGTTCGCGGTTGACTGCGTTCAGATTGATCAGACCACCATGGTCTTGAATGGACTGAATATTGTTGTCATCAGTTTGGTACGGTGTGCCATCTGCCAAAACCGAGGTTGTCCCGTCAAAAAAATCAGCCACGCGGGGGCGCGCTGCAGATAACCAGTATTGGGCTTCGGCGCGACCTGACAAGGCACTACGAACAAATTCAGTGCGCTCGCGCAGTTGTGCGACACGCTCTGCAGAAGTTTTGGCCGAATCTGCAACCAATGCAACAACGATAGAGAGCCCGGCCATAAGCCAAAGTACGGCCGCCAGCGCAAATCCATGCGCAACTGTATAGTATCGTTGACTCGTCGGTTTCATTTAATTATTCCGAAGGCTTGGGCAAGTGCATTGTTTTTTGGACTCAAACCACCTTCATAGGCCGCAGCTCTAACCAACAGCCGGCGGCCATCGGTTTGTCGAATCAAAATGGCAGATGGCATAGGTCGGTACGTTGCCATGCCGGTTGGAGGCCATTGCACTAGCTCCTGACCACGGTGGTCTATATAACGGAACTCCAGCCGCCCAGGAAAACGAGTAAGCCGGATGGCCTCACTTGCATTTTGCATCATCGGATTTTCAAGCAATAAATCGGTACTGTTGTCGTCTTCACTGGCAGGTTTAAGCCGCAAGCGGGCATGTCTTGGAACGCCCGGCGGACCCTCAGGCAGCCCCAGTGTGATCATGTCCATCTGATCGTATTGACCTGTGAATGGCTTTTCGAGGGTAGGATCGATGACCATATTCCCGACGATGTCATACAGCGCACGTGACTGATTCCATCGCCCCAAAAAGCCGTTGCTTTGCTCTGTGCTGACTCGTAGCATTTGTGCAATCTGAGTAAATGCACCAGACATCAGAGCGACAGTGAAACCAAGAATAACGACAGTGACCAGCAACTCGACTAGCGTAACTCCACGTTGTGGAGAATGAGACGTCATGGCGATGTCCCACCACCGCTTGCACCAAATATACTTGCACTGCTGGATGATACTTGAAGGTAACCAGCTAGCTCCAATTTAAATTGGACCCACGGTGTGCCTGCAACTTTGCCCCGGGTAAGGTTGACATCAAGTTCATGTAATGATACGTCATATCGGGAGGCGGTACCAAGAACAGTCAAGGTATGCACGGCTTCCCGTATAGGGTGACTGCGCCATTGAAGTTGGTAACCCGGCATTTCTACAAGTCCTTCGGGTTGGGCAACTGGGTTGATGGCACGTAAATACTCCATTGCCTCATTTTTAGCGAGGAGACTGGCTTCTTCGTTTTTTAGGCGGCTCATGGCCGACACACTTTGACCAAACCAGGTGAATGCTACCGTCGCACCCAAACTGAGAATAACCAAGGCGGCGAGCACCTCAAGCAGGCTTATGCCCGCTTGCCTGCTGCATGCCACAAGGGCTGAATCAATGCGCTTCATGGTGGGCCTTGAGCTGGGCTCGAATGGAGACTTCGCAATTGCCCTCACCAATGTCAAGCGCAACAAATTGGGTAGCTGACGCAAACTCAACCGTCGCTGCACGACACAGGCCAGAGGCTCGAACGATCAGGCTCTGCCCACCCTCCAGAGACCAGCCCGGCGGAAGTTCCAAGGCGGGGCGGCCATCGGCCAACAGAAGCTTGGCTGTCGTAGCATCAAGTACAAAATTTTGCCCCAGCAGGGCGGCTCTCGCATGGAGTTGTTGCATGCGAACCGCAAGTTCACTTGCTCCAACACGCTGCTGTGTGCTGGTGAACCACCGTTCAAAGTTGGGAGCCACAACTGCTGTAAGTAGTCCGAACAAAACTAGAACAGCCATCATTTCTATCAGGGTAAAACCGCTACAAGAACGAGGTGCACGCTGTTGAGATTGATGCACGGCGCAGCCTCCCGATCTCAATTGCTCATGAGATCACTATTGAGGCCTTCTCCACCAGGCTTTCCGTCGGCACCAAAAGACATGACGGCAAATGCTTTTCCATCAGGACCAGGCGATACGACTTGGTAAGCATTATTCCAAGGGTCAACGGGAATTTTTCCATCCAAATACGGACCCTTCCAGACAGCGCGCGCATTAGATTCTTCGGGTTCGCGAACGAGCCAGCGAAGCGAAGTTTCGCCATCTGGAAGGGTGCCGACGTCAAGGCGCATTATTTGAATTGCACTTTCGATCATCTTGATTTGCACCTGCGCTGTTTGCACCTTGCTGGTGTCAACCTTGCCGAATATTCTGGGCCCCACCAAGCCAGCCAACAAACCGATGATGACCATCACAACCAACATCTCCAGCAGCGTGAAGCCTCGTTGTGTTAATTTGAATTTTGCGAAGTGGCTCTTACGATTGAGAATTGGGTTCATGGATAAGTAAAAATGCTGCAATTAAAGTGATCATCAGTTAAATGACATTAGTGAGACTGGTTATGGCGAGCATGACACTAATCATGATGCCGCCCAGCAAAACTGAGACCAACAAAATCGTTACTGGTTCCAAAAGAATTAAAAATTGTTTCATACTTTGCTCTGCATGTGTGCGGTGCATCAAAGCCAAAGATGCGGTGGTGTGAGCCAACTTCCCGGATTGTTCACCAACACGCACCAAGTTGAGGCCCACTGCGTCAAGGAAGTTGTGGTTTTGCATGGCGGCGGCCAGCGATTGACCAGATTTTACGTCACGAGCAATGAGTTCCGCCCTATTTCGCCAGGTTTGACCCGAAAGCGAGTTTTGCGAATGTCTGAGTGCATCAAGCAGTGGAACGTGGTGCTGCAACAAAACTGAAAACATACTTGACCAGCGGGTCAGTTCGACGTGCGTTATCCACAGTCCAATGATGGGCAAACTTGCAGCGGCTTCCCAAAGTCGTGAGCGAACTTTTTTCTGTACAAGCAGAGCCCAGACCCCCACCACGGATGAAGTGAAACCTATAAATGCCGTGGTTTTGTTGTTAACTAACCAAAGGCCTGACTGCAAAACCCATCGGGAAAACGCGGGTATGTCAGCTTTTGGGTTCGTGAGAATATTGGCAAACTTTGGAACCACAAAGACAAAAACGACCAACGTAGCCAATAGGCCACTTGCGATAAGTACCACAGGATAGGTAAGAGCATTTCTTGTTTCCCGACGAAAAATGGCATCGGCCTCCATTTGTTGCGAAGCCGACAATAAGGAGGCTCCTAACTTCCCAGTCTCTTCTCCAGCTTTAATAAGTTCGTAAACATACTCAGGTAAATTTATCCCACTGTTCTTCAAGGCTATGGCCAAACTACTACCAGAACGTAGTGTTGTGTAGGACGATTTGAGTACAGTGCCAAGAGGTCGATCTTCGTGCCCTGTTGCAATATTTAAAACAGAATCCGCCAAAGGGATACCTGCGTTTAGCAGAGTCGATAGTTCCTGTATACATAGCAACACTTCCTCTTTGGGTATGCGCTGGTTCGTCTTGACGGGTGATCTTGCGTACCAAGGCTGCACGGATGAGCTTACCTCATGCCCCTCGAGTTTGTGATTAACTTCATTGAGAGAATAGACCTTCAGGCCTCGAGAAGCAAGCTCAGTGAGAGCCGCGTGGCTATCTAACGCATCAATACTTCCGCTGTTGCGTTGCCCCTTACTGGCGTACGCCTGATACTTGAAAATGGCCATGGTTAGCGCTTACTAGCTACCTGCTGACATCACTTCAGCGACTGTCGTGATGCCGTTGCAGACTTTAAGTAGACCGTCCTGCGTCATGGATCGAACATTTCTGGATCGCAGCGTTGAAATTATTTGCTTCTCACTTGCAGTATCCAAAATCTGTTGCATCACTGCATCATCTACATTGAACATTTCATAGACGGCAATTCGTCCGAGATAACCAGTGTGCAAGCAAACATCACAGCCCACCGCCTCGTGCAAACTAATGGTTAATGGCGCATCACCTGTGGCAAGCGCATGGCTTGATTGCGCCTGAGCTAGCATTGCTGCTAGGACGGAGTCTGGTTGTGCAACCGGGCGACTACAGTGTGGGCAAAGTTTGCGAACTAAACGTTGCGCCATGATGCCTCTCAGGCTGGACGCAAGCAAAAATCTTTCAACACCCATATCAGCCAAACGGGTAATTGCACCTGCAGCACTGTTCGTGTGCAAGGTTGAAAAAACCAGGTGTCCCGTGAGCGCAGATTGAACTGCGATGGCAGCAGTTTCCTCGTCACGGATTTCACCGATCAAGATGACATCAGGGTCATGCCGCAAAATAGACCTGATCGCAGCCGCAAAGGTGAACCCGATATCCGGATTGACCTGTAACTGGGTAATGCCATGCAGCTTATATTCAACTGGGTCTTCAACCGTGATGATCTTTTTAAGCCCGTCGTTGCCCAAATCAAGTGCGGTATAAAGAGTCGTTGTTTTGCCCGATCCGGTGGGGCCTGTCACCAAAACGATGCCATTCGGAGCATCAATCCATTTGCGAAACTGGGTTGAGTGATCTGGAAGCATGCCCAAATCGCCCAAATCGTAGGTTGGGCGATCTTGTCGAAGGAGACGCAGGACAACAGATTCACCATTGCTGCCCGGCAGTACAGAGACCCGCACGTCAAAGACCTCCCCGTGAATGCGAGCGGTCATACGGCCATCCTGGGGTAGCCGACGTTCAGCGATGTCAAGTTGGGACAGTATTTTTATTCGACAAACTGTTGCATCAAAACGGTCGGCACCAAATTTTTGCAAATCCCGCATCATTCCATCCACGCGTACCCGAGCCATGAAGCCGTACTCACTAGGTTCGATGTGTATATCAGAGGCCCGTCGAGTTACCGCTTGGCTAAGCAAACCATTGACAAGTTCGACGATAGGGCCTTCTTCAGCCAACTCCCGAAGGTGAGCCAAGTCGCCTATACTAGTTAAAAATTTTTCTTTGCGCGCTGAAATAGATGCATAAATATTTTCAATATCCACGACGCGCGCAATGCGCACTGACAAGGGCTTACTGATGCTAGACGATTTGATGCGTAATACTTCACGCGCTTCGCTCGAAAGTAGGTCGCATGTGCAGCAAATTAAATTGTCTTCAGTGATCCATGACACTAACCCTTCCCGCTGACACCATGAAGTATGAAGTTGAAGCACATCCAATGTCTCTATGATTTGCGACTCCATGGATTCCAACTCGGGAAAATCAACAATGATCCAACCCGTGTATGTTTGAAATGCACCGATGAGGTCTTGCTCAGAAAGCATACCCGTTCGACTCGCCAGAGCCATTACAGAGTCGACCTTCCCTTGCCCAAGGCTGATCAGTTGCTCTACACCCTTGTCGTTCAATAAACCGATATATTGAAGATACTCAATAAATGATCGCGCGGAAGTCAACGAATTATTCACTTTTGCCCCGAAGGTGCAGTAGTTTGTCCAATTTTGATTTCGCGCTGTAATCCATAATACTTACCTCCTGCCCTCGCAACTAACAGTACCGATTGTGTCTTGCTAAGCGTCAAAAGTAGACTCACTTCCGGCAGTGCCGATGGCTCAAGGGCTACTGATGCAAAAAGAGCAGAACCACTTTCTGGTTGACGGCTAAGACTTAGCAGCCACAAACCATCAGTTCTTGAAATTGTGCTAACAATTTTGAAACGAACCAAACCAGCAGGTGCGATAAAGGGAAAATCAAGCAAGAGATCGTTGCCACTTTCAAGCGCTTGCACACTTGTTGGTGGGCGAAGTGTGACTAAAAATTCATCGGCTCTTTTTGCTGTTGACCCTAACGGCAACTCAAATTGAAATTTCTGCTGGGCTGAGGGAGCCTGAGCCGAACCGTCGGAGGTAAACCCCGTTAACGGCAGAAAAAAGTATATTACGATAACTGAAAAAAAGCTTCTGAATACACAAAACATGGATAAGAATATCGTCTGGTCAACTTTTTGGTGAAGGGGTGTACTCATTTCGGATTGGAATCCCAAATTTTGCACAAATCACGTCGAAAAAAGGGATGAAGCCAAATCATCGCGCATTTTAGCGCCAAAGCGTGCCGCACCTCAAAAATTATTGCGCAACTCACGGCAAATTTTCTCTCTCCCAAATACTCAGACGCCAACTTGCCCAGTGGAATTGTAACTTTTCGGCCAACTAAACTGAATTTTGACGGATGTAACAATATGCTGAAACCTTGGACACGAGCGGCGTGCAGTGGCTGCACCGCAAGATTTTTGCCGTCAAGCTTGAAGCCAACCCAACAATTTACAACATTTCGTTCCACCGTTCTATCTGCAACGGCCAGGGTGAATGTTTTCTCCAACAATTGTTGTTTTAAATCAACATTGAACTACGCCCTGCTGGACATTCCTGCCCATATCCGCTACAAACGCAGTCATGCCCACCGACTCAACCGTCACCGCCTGCCTCTCAGAACTTCAGATTCGCCTCGTAGCGCGGCACGAAGAGCCGCGCTACAAAGAGCTCATGGCGCAGCATCACTACCTCGGGCGTCTGCCCAAGATTGGTGAAACCCTCTGGTACGTGGCCACCTGGCGTGACCAATGGGTAGCACTACTGAGCA
>MNXW01000329.1 GCA_001871515.1 Comamonadaceae bacterium CG2_30_57_122 | reverse complement strand
AAAAGTCTTTACTGCGCTCGTTTTGTGGGTTGTTGAAGAAGTCGTGCGGGTTGTTTTGCTCGACGATCTGGCCTTGGTCCATAAAAATTACCCGGTCGGCCACGGCTTTGGCAAAACCCATTTCGTGGGTGACGCACAGCATGGTGATGCCCTCGTCGGCCATGGCAATCATCACGTCGAGCACTTCCTTGATCATCTCGGGGTCAAGCGCGCTGGTGGGTTCGTCAAACAGCATGATCTTGGGCTTGAGGCACAGCGCGCGGGCGATTGCCACACGTTGCTGCTGGCCACCTGAGAGTTGCAGGGGGTATTTGCCAGCTTGTTCTGCAATGCGTACCCGGTTGAGTTGGAACATGGCTTTTTCTTCAGCCTCTTTTTTGGGCATTTTGCCGACCCACATGGGCGATAGCGTCAAATTCTCCAATACGGTCAGATGCGGGAACAGGTTGAACTGCTGGAACACCATACCGACTTCCTTGCGCACCGCGTCGATGGCCTTGACGTCGTCAGACAGCTCGGTGCCGTCAACGATCAGACGACCTTGCTGGTGCTCTTCCAGGCGATTGATGCAGCGGATCAGCGTGGATTTGCCCGAACCAGACGGGCCGCAAATGACGATGCGTTCGCCTTTGGCCACGCTCAGGTCAATGTCGCGCAGCACGTGAAAATTGTTGCCGTACCACTTGTTGACCTTGTCAAAAGTGATGATGGGAGTAGTTTGGGTGTCGGTCATGATTTTTGTTGCCTGAAATTTTGATCAGTTGTTTGGCGTGATATGCGGGTTTGCGGGTAGGGCGACTTGCACCGTCCATGGCGGGTTGAAACCCGCCCTACGGGGGCACATGTTTCCTGCCGTATTACCTCAATTTGCTTTTGTTGACCTGTGTTTCTACCCAATGGCTGTAGCGCGACATGGAGAAGCAAAACACAAAGTAAATCAATGCAATGAAGATGTAGCCTTCAATGGTGAACGGACGCCAGTCGGCATCTGAATTGAGCGCCAGACTCATCGCGCCCGTCAGTTCATACAAACTCACAATGGTCACCAAAGAGGTGTCCTTGAAGGTTGAAATAAAGTTGTTCATGATGCCCGGCACTACCATCGCCAGCGCTTGCGGCAGCACAATCTTGCGCTGGGTTTGCCAGTAGCTCAGGCCCAGCGTGGCGGCAGCTTCAATTTGACCCTTGGGCACGGCTTGCAAGCCACCCCGAATCACCTCGGCCGAGTAGGCGGCGGCAAACAGCGTGATGCCCACCAGCACACGCAGCAGCACGTCAATCTTGACCCCTGGTGGCATGAACAGTGGGAACATGAACGAGGCCATGAACAGCACTGAAATCAAGGGCACGCCGCGGATCAGTTCCACATAAATGGTGCAAAAGCTGCGAATGGCCGGCAGGTTGGAACGCCGCCCCAACGCCACCAGCAGCGCAATCGGGAAAGACAGCACCAGCGATACGGAGGCCAGCAAAATCGTCAGCGGCAAGCCGCCCCAGCGGTCGGTGTCCACCTGGCTTAGCCCCAGGGTGTTGCCATGCATCAAGGTGAAGAAAACAGTAAACACCACCAGCCACACCAGCGGTAGCCAGGCCTTCCAGGCCATGCGCATGCAGCTCAGTACCAGCAGGCCAATCAGCAGTGCCGTGGCTACCAAGGGGCGCCATTGCTCATCAAAAGGGTAGCGGCCAAAAATGATGATGCGGTACTTTTCGACAATCACGCCCCAGCAAGCGCCCGCACCTTCTGCACGGCAGGCATCAAAATTGGGTATCCAAACGGCTTTGAAGACTCCCCAGTTCAGCAGTTGCGGCACCAGCCAGAGCAACACACCACCAATCAGCAGGGTGGCCAGCGTGGTTTTCCAGTCGGCCAGCAAATTGGCACGAACCCAGGCCACCGGGCCTTCAGTGTTAACAGGGGCGGGACGCGGGGCAATTGGTTTGAAAACACTTGTGTTCATGGTGTTACTCATTTCAGCGCTCCTTGATCGCCGAGCGGCTGTTGTACCAGTTCATCAGCAAGGCAGTACCCAGCGAGGTGCTTAGGTAAACCAGCATGACGATCGAGATGCATTCCACTGCGCGCCCGGTCTGGTTCAGCGCGGTGTTGGCAATGGACACCACATCGGGGTAACCAATGGCCACCGCCAGGGATGAGTTTTTGGTCAGGTTCAGGTATTGGTTGGTCAGCGGGGGAATGATCACGCGCAGCGCTTGCGGCAACATCACCAGACGCATTTCTTGCGCCTTGTTCAGACCCAGCGCAGAAGCTGCTTCACCCTGGCCACGGGCTACCGACGCAATACCGCCGCGCACCACTTCTGCAATGAAGGACGCGGTGTAGAGCGTCAGCCCCATCAACACGGCTAAAAATTCAGGCGTGAGTGCGCCACCGTTTTCGATGGAAAAGTCGCCTTTGAACGGGCGATTGAACTCAGTGGGAGCGCCCCCCAAAGCCCAACCGGCCACGCTGGCCAGCAACACGATCAAAGCAGGAAGAATGACCATGCTGCCTGCTTTGCCAGTGGCTTCAAACTGCTTGACAGCCCATTGCCGGTAAGCCCAGCCCAGTAACAAGCCGGGCAGCAGGCCGTAAGCGGCCCACAGCTGACCCGTGCCCCACACGGGGATCGGAAAGTTCAGCCCCCCTTTGCTCAAAAACAGCGGGCCTAGCACCCAGGCTTCTGACGAGGCGGGCAACACTTCGGTCAGAATCACATACCACAACAGCAGTTGCAGCAGCACCGGAATATTGCGGAAGGCCTCCACGTAGCTCAGGCACAGCCCACGCACAAGTGCGTTGCGCGAGAAGCGGCCTACGCCCAGTAGCGTGCCCAATACCGTGGCCAGAATGATGCCCAGCACGGCCACGCGCAGCGTGTTGGTCACACCGACCAAAAACGCTTGCCAATAAGGTTGTGCGGAATCAAACGGGTAAAGGCTCTCACCGATGTCAAAGCCGGCGGCCTGGCTCAAAAAATCAAAGCCGCTCTGGATGCCGCGCACCCGCATGTTGGTGAGTGTGTTATGGGCCAGAAACCAGACCACGCCCGCAATGGCTGCGATGGCGATCACCTGGTAAATAAGGCCCCGGAAGGCCTGGCTGCGCCAGGACCAGTTATTTTTTTTGGGAGGGGTGTTGGAAGTCATTGTGCAGTCCGGGTACGGTGCCTGAATGAAAAAGCGCCGCATGAATCGCTTGTGGCGACCTTAGGCGGCGCTATGTGCGCAATAAAAGCGGTTTAACGAACCGGATAGGCGTACATCAGGCCGCCTTTGTTCCACTGGTTGTTCAGGCCACGGGGCAGACCCAGAGGCGATTTGGGACCGACGTTACGCTCAAAAATTTCGCCGTAGTTGCCGGTGGCCTTGATGGCGTTGGCCATCCAGTCCTTGCTCAAGCCCAACAATTTGCCGGTGTCTTCAGAGGTGCCCAGGATGCGTTGCACCACGGGGTCTTTGCTAGTGGCTTTGAGGGCATCCACATTGGCTTGGTTGATGCCGTATTCTTCAGCTTCGATCAAACCATAAATGGTCCATTTGACGATGGCAAACCACTCGTCGTCACCGCGGCGCACCATCGGGCCTAAAGGTTCTTTGGAAATCAGCTCAGGCAGGATGACGTGGTCTTTGGGGTCTTTGGCAACCTTGTTGCGGGTTGATGCCAGGCCAGAGGCATCGGTGGTGTAGGCAATGCAACGGCCAGTGAAATAAGCGTTTTCTGCCGCTTCAAGTTTTTCAAACACCACCGGCTTGATGTTCAGGCCATTGGCTTTGGAATAGTCGGTCAGGTTCTTTTCGGTGGTAGTGCCCGATTGCACGCACACGGTTTGCCCCTTGAGCTGCTTGGCACTTTTGATCTTGCTTTTGGCTGGCACCATAAAACCTTGGCCGTCATAGTAGGTCACCATGGTGGAATTCAGACCCAAAGAGGCATCACGCGTCAGGGTGAAGGTGGTGTTGCGCGAGAGCACGTCCACTTCGCCAGACTGCAGAGCCGTAAAGCGCTGTTGGGCGTTCAGGGGCACGTACTTCACTTTTTCAGCATCACCCAGCGTGGCAGCCGCCATGGCGCGGCACATGTCTACGTCCAAGCCGCCCCATTTGCCGGAAGAATCAGCTGCACCAAAGCCAGCCAGACCGGTGTTCACACCACACACCACTTGCCCACGGGCTTTGATGCCATCGAGCGTTTTGCCCGCCTGAGCCGGCACGGTGACCAAAATACCAAGAGCGGCTGCAACGACGGCCAGTGCTTTAACTTTGCTTGAACGCATGGGTTTTAACTCCAGTTGATGTAAATAATAAAAAAACAAATGTTGATGAAACAAATTGCACCAATCAACAAGCTTTGTACTTTAGCAGCGCGCCTGCTTCAATCGGCTACGGGTTTACGCTTGAGCTTCATGCAATTTGTTCATAACTTCATTCGAATCGCTTCGCC
>MNXW01000033.1 GCA_001871515.1 Comamonadaceae bacterium CG2_30_57_122 | reverse complement strand
CAGCGGAGCCAGCTTCACCGCCCAGGTGTACGACAATCTTGGTGTGGTGAAATCGAGTCGGCCAAGAAGCTGCTGACCAGCGGTGTGCCAGCCTCGGCCCAGCCTTAGCGTACTTTAAATTCCGTTTTCTGAGACGACCCCTGCCTGGTGGGCTTTTTGTCTGCTTTTAATTACTTTGTTTATTTATTAGTTTATTACTTTGTTTGTTGTGTTATGATTTGATCTCAACTTTCAGGAGTCCTTCATGCGTCCAGTCGAGTTCACGTCAGAGTCCATTACCCAAGCCGGTCGAGACCTGCAAGCGGCCGGGCGAAACATCACCGGGTTTGCCTTGCGGCAAAAAATTGGTGGGGGCAATCCTTCCAGGTTGAAGCAGGTTTGGGATGAGTTCCTGGCGAGCCAGTCTGTGACCAAGGCAGAACCGGTGGCCGAGCTGCCGGTGGAAGTAGCCGATGAGGTGGCATTGGTGACCAAGGAGCTGACGCAGCGCCTGGCGGCTTTGGCCGTGGAGTTGAATGACAAGGCAGTCAAGGCGGCTGATCGTCGCGTGCATGAGGTGGTGCGCTCTGCGGGTGAACAACGTACCCAGGCTGAGCGTGAGCTTGCTGATGCAGCTGCGACGGTGGATGACCTGGAGGCTAAGCTCGATGAGGCAGCGGAGCAAACCGAAACTTTGCAAGGCAAGGTGGCCTCTTTGCAGGAAATCAATCAAGCTCAGGCGGTGGAACTGGCTCGGGTGAACGCAGCTGTTGAGGCTGAGCGTGAACGCCACAAGCAGGAGGTTGATCAGCTGCGGGGTGAATTGGCCGCTCAGAAGGAGGTCAATCAGGCCGTGAGTGTTGAGCGTGATCAGGTGCGCCAGGAAACTCGTGTGGCGCGTGAAGATGCGGCGAACTTGCGAGGCCAGATTGAGGCCATGAAGCTCCAGGTCGTCGAGCTAATGCAGGTGCTGGCAGCGACCAAGCCCTAATCTTTGCCTGGCCTCGGGTTTACCCCCGGATTCTGTGGTCTACGTTGTGGACAAGCTAAAGGACAAGTGCCCAAACCGGTGACCGGCTTGGGTTTGCCGCGACTGCTTAAAAAATAGGCATTCGTGGCTTAACGCTGTCGATCAGCCTTTGACAGGCTGAACCGCAAAATCAGCCAGAGACTTGCCACTTGCCAGTGCGGCATTCAGCCAACGGGGTTTGAGCCCACGACCCACTAGTCATTGCTGTTCTCATCACGATATTTGATTTCTGCCTTTTTGGTTGATTTTTGAGCGGCAGAGCAGCTGTTTCATGGGCTTGGACCTGAGCGCATCGCGTTTTTAAGCATCTCCATTCTTGCCAGGTCGGCTTTTAACTTGGCCAATGCATGATTTGTATCAATCACATCTTGCTTCAAGTTGGCTAAATCAGAACGCTCAGAATCAATCTCTTCCCCAACCTGATCTAGTTCTTTATTTTTCTGTTCCAACCAATCAACTACATTTTTGGCTTGTTCTTTTGCAGCCAAGACGATGGAGAATGCTTCATTCTCAGCCTTGGCAATCATCGTGGTGCTAATATTTTTAGAATCAGCGATAAGTGCTTTGTGTTTTTCAATTTCTAAATTCTTTGGGGAAATTAAAAAATTGTAAATTTTCATAAATGAAAATATACTAACAAGTAACATAACTATAGCCAATCCATACCATGATAAACGGCGATACCACATTCCAGTAGATGAGCCACCTCCGAAACCTGCTGAAATAGCGGATTTACCAGCCTTTTGAATAGATTCAGGGCAAAAGTTGATAGGCCATGAGCACATCATATAGTCAGCTGCGGCCCTTTCTTTGTAGAAATTATTAATTTCTAGTTCTCTTTCCTTTACTCTAACTTTATTCACTTCGTCAATAAGATTTGTATTCTGTGCCTTTTGTGCTTTGGTCGATTGTTCACAGTTTGTTAGTTTCTCTTGAATTCTATCGCGCTCTTTAACTAAATCATTATAATCGCTTTTATATACGCAACCAGATATAATAAGTATTAAAATAAAAAGTGAAATAAATCTCATTTATCCATAACCTCCCACATTATTTTATCTTTAATGTTTTCTGGAACTTTACCTGGTTTATCTTCCTTAACCCATCGATTTTTATCTTTATCTTTGAACCATTTGAAATAAGGTGCACCTGGTGCAAACGCTATTTCATAATTTTTTTTCAGAGTCAAATTTGTTGTAATGATGTAAATGAAATCTGGTGAATGTGCGTCACGTTCTTTTTTTAACAAAGAAATCAGATTTGATCGGACGAAAACATCCAGATCACGACCGAACTTTTGAGTTAATTCAACTTCAATCGATGCTTTTGTTCCGTCTGGAAAAATCCATAAAACGTCAGGATTTTTAATCCCTTCCCGGAATTTGTCAGCCATTTCTTTTTCGGTCACATACCTACTAATTGCACCGCGCACCAAGGCGCTGGCGGTCCGGCGTTGGGCGATTTCATCGTGTTTTAGGTTAGACAAGTTGGGACGTTCATTTGGGGAATAGTCGAGGCCAAGTTCAAGCTCGTCTTCAATTTGTTCATGCCCCTGTTTTGTCAGTGTCAGGTACGCACCTGGCACGTACTTTTTAGTTATGCCTTCGGTGTCGGTACTGATGATCAATTTGTTTTTGATGAGCCTCAAAGCTAGGCCGGAGCGTTTGGTATCGACCAGCAATTCGAGGGTCGTTGAGCTTGCCCAACCCCATCTGTAAATCCATTCCAGAGCTTTGCGTTCGCGTTCGCGGCCTTTTTCCAAGGGAGACATACCCCCTAGTTTTATTGCAAGCGCGGCCCTGGCCACCGCCGTTCGGCTTGGCTTATCTTCAATGGTTAGCTCAGTGTTCATATATAGCGCCTAGTACAGTTCACTCGGTCACTATATCACAGCACTATATTTTTTGAAAAACACTCACTGAGTTATGATCCTAAAAGAGCGCGATATTTAATGAGGAAATGTTTTGAAAACGGGCCATCCAGCGCCTGCGGCTGGAGCTCACGCTCCCCACTTCGTGGCACCCCTGCGCCTATGGCGGGAGCTGCGCTCCCCGTCTGCGACGGCTCCCCAATGTTCCAGCTTCGCCTGCACAGGAGGGGAAGTGGCTTCGCCCCTTACCCTCCCCCGCTCTGCGGGTCCCCCACCCATTCCCAACACAGCGCTGCCCCTGCGGGGCTAAGTAGCATTTTGCAAGCTATTCGTTCCTCATAGGTCTTCGACTGCGCTGACGCGCCCTCACAAAACGCTACTTAGCCCCGCAGGGGCAGCGCAGGTCTGGTGACCGGGCTTACGCCCCCACTGGCGTGGTTCCCCCTTCACGTCTACGACGGAGGCTTTGCCTCCCCGCGTGGCGGGTGCCCACTAGTTACGCAGTCCTATCGGACGGGCTTACGCCCCCGTGCGCGGCACGGTGCCCCCAAATGCACCTGGCGGCGCATTTCAACTTCCCAATCAGCTCGTAACTACCTTGATAAAGCTGCATAAATGTAGTAACGTATCAGTTATGCAGACGCAATTCAAATGGGACGAAGACAAAGCTAAAACGAACCTGGCCAAGCACCATGTGAGCTTTGAGACTGCGGTTCGTGCGTTCTCTGATCCGTTTCAATTGACCGAGCAAAGTCGTATCGAAAACGGTGAATGTCGCTGGCAGACCATGGGCATGGTGGATGGGCAAATGGTACTTTTTGTGGCCCACACAGTTATTGATGATGACAGTGGTGCTGAAATTATTCGAATCATTTCAGCCCGTAAGGCTGACCCAAAGGAGAGAAAACGCTATGAACAAAACCATTACATATAACGTTGACCTGGCCAATATGCCGCCTTTGACCGAAAAGCAAAAGGCAGAGTTAATGATGTTGGCCAATCTGCCGGATGATCAAATTGATTACAGCGATATTCCTCCAGTAAAAGAGGATTTTTTTAAAAATGCCACACGTGGTCATTTCTATCGGCCTGTTAAATCATCGACAACGGTAAGGGTTGATGCCGATGTGCTGGCCTGGCTCAAGGGTCAAGGCAAGGGGTATCAGACACGCATCAATGCCATCTTGCGGGAGGCCATGTTGCACTCTATGCAGCGCCATGGTGGTGGGGCGAAGGCTGATGGTGCTAGTTGATACGACGGGGGTTAGTTTAAAGTCGCGATGGTAGTGCCCGCTCAAACAGGCGAGAGTTTGCAATGCGTTGAGTAAAATTCAAGGAATATTCAAGTAATACGAAAACGTAAGCCGATTCAATAGGCATCCCAGGGGGCTAATGTCATTTTTTCCAATTTTCCTTTCTGTTGTGCTCGTGGTGCGAAACCAGTCAGCCAATCTTGAACAACTGCTTACCGAGGCAGCGACAAGTTTCGATACTCTTGTCAGCGACTACGAACTCATCATTGTCGACAACGCCTCAAACGACAACAGCGTTGCCGTTTTGAAAGCGCTCACGGGAGAGCGGGGGCCAATCCCAATCCACCGAAGTTAAGGTAAAATATACCTCGTAAACTGTTGATTTATTTGAATTTATTTTAAATTTTCTCAAAAAATTGGAACTGAATATGTCAGCAAAATATAGGGTTAACCCTTAGTTCTCTTTTCTCCCAGCTCACTGATCGCATCCATTCAGTAGACTTCTTTGCCGATGCCCGCCATCCCGAGTTCCCCAACGCCTTCACGCGCACCAGCAAACTGCCTCTGCCCAAGCTGATTGGCGCTTT
>MNXW01000212.1:3801-8258 GCA_001871515.1 Comamonadaceae bacterium CG2_30_57_122 | reverse complement strand
CCATGTTCAACAAGGCCACCCCCGCAGCATGAAACATGCGTTGCCTGCGTAGGGCGGGCTTCAGCCCGCCATGGCCGACTGAAGTCGGCCCTACGACACGCCATTCTTGTCGGCTGTGGGCGGTATTTCACGTTAACGCCCATGTTCAACAAGGACACCCCGCAGCATGAAACATGCGTTGCCTGCGTAGGGCGGGCTTCAGCCCGCCATGGCCGACTGAAGTCGGCCCTACGACACGCCATTCTTGTCGGCTGTGGGCGTTATTTCACGTTAAGCCGTTTGATCAGGCTGGAGGTGTCCCAGCGGCGCCCACCCATTTGCTGGATGTCGGCATAAAACTGGTCAATCAGCGCCGTAGCGGGCAGGCGCGCGCCATTGCGCTTGGCCTCGTCCAGCACCAGTCCCAGGTCTTTGCGCATCCAGTCCACCGCAAAGCCAAAGTCAAACTTGCCTGCCACCATGGTTTTGCCACGGTTGTCCATTTGCCAGCTTTGCGCCGCGCCCTTGCCAATCACCTCCAGCACCAGGTTCATGTCGAGCCCGGCCTGGTCGCCAAATGCAATCGCCTCGGCCAGCCCCTGCACCAGCCCGGCAATGCAAATCTGGTTGACCATTTTGGCCAGCTGCCCGGCACCGCTGTCGCCAATGTGCGTAAAGGCTTTTGAAAACGCCATGGCCACCGGCTTGGCCGCTTCAAACGCAGCCAGGTCACCCCCACACATCACGGTCAGCGCGCCGTTTTGTGCCCCGGCCTGACCACCGGATACCGGTGCATCCACAAACTGCAGGCCTTTGGCCTTGGCCAAGGCATACAGCTCACGCGCCACATTGGCCGACGCGGTGGTGTGGTCTACCAAAATGCTGCCCGCCGCCATGCCCGCCAAAGCCCCGTCTGCACCCAGCACCACGCTGCGCAAGTCATCGTCGTTGCCGACGCAGCAAAACACCAGCTCGGCTCCGTGTACCGCCTGGCGCGGGGTAGGTGCGTGGTTTAACAAGCCATTTTGGCCTGTAGCCCCCGTGTACTCTGCGCACCATGCTATTGATTTAGATGCGGTTCGGTTGTACACAGTAACCTGGTGACCGGCCCGCGCCAGATGCCCGGCCATGGGGTAGCCCATCACGCCCAGCCCCAAAAAGGCAACTTGTTTGGAAGGTGTGGGTTCGTAAACGCGTGTCGTCATAGGAAAAACTTTCTTTAAATGATGGTAAGGTTTTCGGTGCCAGCGGCCAAATCCTGACGTTTGACGCGCTGGCTGTTGAGCTTGATTTGCAAGCGCAGGTCGTTGACCGAATCCGCATAGCGCAAGGCGTCTTCGTAGGTGATCTGGTTGGCCTCAAAGGCATCAAACAGGGCTTGGTCAAAGGTTTGCATGCCCATTTGCCGGCTTTTCTTCATGACCTCCTTGATCTCGGCCACTTCCCCCTTGAAGATCATGTCGGCGATCAGGGGTGAGTTGATCATCACCTCGACCACCGCGTGGCGACCCTTGCTGTTTTGCTTGGGCACCAGGCGCTGCGACACCATGGCGCGCATATTGAGCGACAAGTCCATCAGCAGTTGCGCGCGCCGCTCCTCAGGGAAAAAATTGATGATCCGATCGAGCGCCTGGTTGGCGCTGTTGGCATGCAGCGTGGCCAGGCACAAGTGGCCGGTTTCTGAAAACGCCACCGCCAGTTCCATGGTTTCACGGTCACGGATTTCACCCATCAGAATCACGTCCGGGGCCTGGCGCAAGGTGTTTTTCAGGGCCGCCTCCCAGCTGTCGGTGTCGATGCCGACCTCGCGCTGGGTGACGACGCAATTTTTATGTGCATGCACAAACTCAATCGGGTCTTCAACCGTGATGATGTGGCCAAAGCTGGTCTCGTTGCGGTGGTCTACCAGGGCTGCCAGCGTGGTGCTTTTACCCGAGCCGGTGGCCCCCACCATGATGCACAGGCCGCGCTTGGCGCTGACAATTTCCTTCAGTACCTGGGGCAATTGCAGCCCGTCAATGGTCGGGATCGTGTTGGGAATGGCGCGCAACACCATGCCCACCTTGTTCTGCTGCATGAACGCGTTGACCCGAAACCGCCCTAGCGCCGGCGGTGCAATGGCAAAGTTGCATTCTTTGGTGCGCTCAAATTCGGCCACCTGCTTGTCGCTCATGATGGAGCGCGCCAGCGCCACCGTGTGGCTGCCATTGAGCGGCTGGGGCGACACCTTGGTCACCTTGCCGTCGACCTTGATGGCCGGTGGAAACTCGGCCGTGATGAACAAATCGCTGCCATTGCGACTCACCAGGAGTTTGAGCAGGTCAGTGATGAATGTCGAAGCTTGATCGCGTTCCATAAAAATTCCTTTGTATCAAATCAATTGGGCGAGCCCTATCATCACAGCCCAGAACACCGTGGAACCAGCTATGCCGGGTCACTGGCGTTGCCCCCCTGCAAGGGGGAATGCGGCCACACGAAGTGGGCAAGCCAGGGGGTTTTCAATGTCAACCTGGGAAATTTTCTGGAATTTTGGCCTTGGTGCGCGCCTCGGCGGGGGTGATGATGTTGCGCCGCACCAGATCGGTCAGGTTCTGGTCCAGCGTCTGCATGCCGAAGCTGTTGCCGGTCTGGATACTGGAATACATCTGCGCCACCTTGGCCTCGCGGATCAGGTTGCGGATGGCGCTGGTGCCCAGCATGATCTCGTGTGCCGCCACACGGCCCTGGCCGTCTTTGGTTTTGCACAGGGTTTGCGAGATCACCGCCTGCAGCGATTCGCTCAGCATGGCGCGCACCATTTCTTTTTCTTCGGCCGGAAACACGTCAATGATCCGGTCAATGGTTTTGGCGGCGCTGCTGGTGTGCAACGTGCCAAACACCAAATGGCCGGTCTCCGCCGCCGTCATGGCCAGGCGAATGGTTTCCAGGTCGCGCATTTCGCCCACCAGAATCGCGTCCGGGTCTTCACGCAGCGCCGAGCGCAAGGCGGCAGCAAAACTTTGCGTGTGCGACCCCACTTCACGTTGGTTGACCAGGCATTTTTTGGAGTCATGGACAAATTCAATCGGGTCTTCCACCGTCAGGATGTGACCAAACTCGGTTTCATTGAGAAAGTTCACCATCGCCGCCAGCGTGGTTGACTTGCCCGAGCCGGTAGGACCGGTCACCAGCACCAGGCCGCGTGGCTTGAGCGCCAGATCGGCAAAAATCTTCGGGCAGTTGAGCTGCTCCAGCGTCAGGATTTTGCTTGGGATGGTGCGAAACACCGCACCTGCGCCACGCTGCTGGTTGAAGGCATTGACCCGGAACCGCGCCAGGCCGTCAATCTCGAACGAGAAGTCAATCTCCAGAAACTCCTCATAGTGTTTGCGCTGCGAGTCGGTCATGATGTCGTACACCATGGCATGCACCTGCTTTTGATCCAGCGCCTCGACGTTGATGCGCCGCACGTCACCGTTTACCCGGATCATGGGTGGCAGGCCAGCCGAGAGATGCAAGTCCGATGCCTTGTTTTTGACACCGAAAGCCAGTAATTGGGTAATGTCCACAATAGCCTCTTGGGTTGAGTTCAATGTTTGTTACGCTCTGGCAATTATGACCATGATTCAAGACCAGATTGAAGCCGTGCATACCCGCATGCTGCAGGCCTGTATGACGGTTGGGCGACCCGCCAGCGCCGTCAGCCTGCTGGCGGTCTCCAAAACCTTTGGCCCCGATGCGGTGCGCGCCGCCCACCAGGCAGGCCAGCTTGCCTTTGGCGAAAACTACATCCAGGAAGCGGTTGAAAAAATCACCGCACTGCGCGACTTGCCCCTGCAGTGGCATTGCATTGGCCCAATCCAGAGCAACAAAACCCGGCTGGTGGCCGAGCATTTTGACTGGGTGCAGACGGTGGATCGCCTCAAGGTTGCCCAGCGCCTGAGTGCGCAGCGCCCGGCTCACCTGCCGCCCTTGCTGGTCTGCATTCAAGTCAACGTGGATGGCGGCCCGAGCAAATCCGGCGTACCCCCTGAAGACGCCTTGGCCTTGGCTCGCGCCGTCGCCGCCCTGCCCCACCTGCAGCTGCGCGGGCTGATGTGCATCCCTGAACCAACTCCTGATTTTGTAGCTGCTTGCACAGTATTTGAAAGGGCTAGAGGCCTATTTGATGCTTTAAACCAGCAAGGCTTCAAACTCGACACCCTGTCCATGGGCATGAGCGCCGACCTGGAAGCGGCCATTGCCAGCGGCAGCACCCTGGTGCGGGTGGGGTCAGCCATTTTTGGCCACCGGACTTATCCGGATGGCCATTGAGGCCAACTGAAACACCGGTCGTAAGAGAATAAAAAAAGATGGGCAGAACCTGCTGTGATCCGATACCGGGTCAACAACTTGTATAAAAAACCACGTTTTTTATACAAGTTGTTGACTACCCTGTCAAAAATTCTTGAATATCTTTGCTCATAGCCCTGCTTTAACGTGAAACAACGCCCACAGCT
>MNXW01000212.1:0-3792 GCA_001871515.1 Comamonadaceae bacterium CG2_30_57_122 | reverse complement strand
TGACAAGAATGGCGTGTCGTAGGGCTGACTTCAGTCGGCCATGGCGGGTTGAAACCCGCCCTACGCAGGACACGCGTGTTTCATGCTTTGGGGTGTCATTGTTGAACCTGGACGTTAACGTGAAACAACGCCCACAGCTGACAAGAATGGCGTGTCGTAGGGCCGACTTCAGTCGGCCATAGCAGGTTGAAACCCGCCCTACGCAGGGCACGCGTGTTTCATGCTTTGGGGTGTCCTTGTTGAACATGGGCGTTAGAGCGCCGCCATGCCTGCACTCAGGCCGCTTGACCGGCTCAACCCCGCCCGATTCGAGACCCCAGCCATCTTGAAAAAGCTGGCCAGCAGCAGCCGCAAGCTGGCGGAACTCAAGGGCATGACAGCTTCCATTCCCAACCAAAGCATGCTCATCAATTCACTGGCGCTACAAGAGGCCAAGGACAGCTCGGAGATTGAGAACATCGTCACCACCCACGACGAACTGTTCAAGGACGACGTTCACCCCGAAGCGTTTGCCAACCCTGCCGCCAAAGAGGTGCTGCGCTACCGCCAGGCCTTGATCAACACCCTGTTCATGCACCCCTACACCAAAATAGAGTTTGTGCAGCAGGATTTGGGCGTGTCGCGCATCACGGCCACCCAGTACCTGGAGGCTTTGAGCGAAGGCGGTTTTGTGCAAAAACAAAAGTTCGGGCGTGGCAACTACTACGTGAACAGGGCCTTGAACGCGGTGTTGGCTGGTTAAGCCGATGCTGTCCGCCACGGTGAAACAACCGCTTTCACCTCATGCCGCACTTTCGTTGACTCGTCCAGCGCCAGCGGGAACCCGCTGCACGGCATAGGCAAAGTAGCTAAAGCAATTGCGCCCTGCTTCTTTGGCGGCGTACATGGCCTTGTCGGCGTTATTCAGCAGCTCATCCTGTGTCTGCGCATCATCAGGGTACAGAGCCACGCCAATGCTCACCGACACCTGCACCTGTTCGGTGCCCAGGACAAAGGGCTGCGTGAGCGAATCGAGCATGTCGTTGGCAATGCGGTCGATGCCACTGGTGTCGAACATCTCGGCCAAAATCACGGTGAATTCGTCGCCCCCAATACGCGCCACGGTGTCGGCCTCCCGGGTGCAGGCCGCAATGCGCCGCGCTGCCTCGGCCAGCAACAGGTCGCCCATTGCGTGACCCAGGGTGTCGTTGACCTGCTTGAAACGATCCAAATCCAGAAACATCAGCGCCAGCCTGGAGCCAGCACGCTGCGCTTTTTTCAGGTCTTGAACGAGCCGATCCTGAAACATGCGCCGGTTCGGCAAGCTGGTGAGTTGGTCAAAATTGGCCTGAGTCCAGATCAGCTCGTCGGCGCGTTTTTTGTCGGTGATGTCCGAGAACAACCCAACCCGACGATGGACACTGCCGTCTTCCTGGTAAAGGGTGTTAATGGTCAGCCAGGCGGCAAAAATTTCGCCGTTTTTGCGCTGGTTCCAGACCTCACCCTGCCAGCGCCCGGCGGCCTCAATTTGCGTCCATTTGGACTGGTAAAAATGCGCCTCGTGCTTGTCAGAGCGCAAAAATTCGGTGCTCTGCCCCACAGCCTCATCCCTTGTGTAACCCGTCATTTGGGTGAATGCCGGGTTGATGTCGACAATCTGGCCGTGCGCATCGGACAGCATCAAGGCCTCACTGCTGTTGGCCAGCACCAAGGCGGCAATGCGCAGCTTTTCCTGGGCAGCGTGTTCTGCCGTGACATCCCGCGCCGAACCCACCACGCCTATGGTGCAGCCGGTGTCGTCTATCAAAGGCGCTTTGTGCACATCCAGCGCCAGGAAGTGGCCTTGCACATGGCCTGCTTCATCAAATTGGCCGGTGCAGCCACGCTGCAGTGTCAGCGCATCGCTGTCCTGACAGGATTCGCCAAAGGTGTGCCATTGCGCGTCGTCCGGATGTTGGCTGCGTGCTCGTTGGGCAAAAAACAGGTCGTCCTTGCCCAACGGCTCGTTGGTGTTTTCGGCCTGCAACAATTGCTCGCAAATGGCCTTGTTGACAAACAGGTAGCGCTTGTCAACGTCTTTGGCCCAAATCATGTCGGGCACGTTGTCGGCCACGCACCGCAGCAGGGTGTACAGGGCGTGGGTACGGCGCTCGCTCTCCTGCAGCTGGTTTTGCGCCTGCTTGCGAGCGGTGATGTCCAGAATGCCACCTACCAGCCCGCCCACCTGACCACTGGAGTCAAGAAACGCTGCCTTGTGAAACACCACCTCATGCACCGCACCGGCACCATCCTTGACCTGGGATTCATACACCTGCGTGCCACGTTGCGCCATCAGTTGCAGATCGGCCGCGTGGTAAACCTCTGCCAGCTCAGGCGAGGCCATGTCAAACACGCTTTTGCCAATCAATTCAGTCCGGCTGCGACCCATGAAGGCTTCGTAAGCCTGGTTGAACCCCAGGTATCGCCCCTGCGCGTCCTTGTAAAAAATCGGAATCGGAATGGCTTCCATCAAGGCGTTCTGGAACTGGTTTTGATCAACCAGCGCCAGTTCGGCGAGCTTGCGCTGGTTGATGTTGAGCGTGCCCCCCACGGCGGCAATCGGTTCGCCCTGGGCGTTGCGTGCTTTGGCGCGCCCCTGGGTTTGCACCCAGCCCCAGCCACCATCGGCTTGCTGGATACGGTAGTCAAAACTGAACTCAGGGCCACCAACCGGCTTGGCCGCTTCAAAACGCTGGATGAACACGCCTCGGTCATCCGGGTGCACCAGCGCCAGCCACTGCGCCATGGTGCTGGCCTGGGTGTCGCTGGCCATGCCCAGCCAGGCCAGCCTGCCGTGGTCAAAGTGGAACTTGCCGCTGACCAAGTCAAGTTCCCAGAACAGCATTTGGGCGGCTTCCACCGCCACGTTCATGTTGGCTTGAGCACGCTCAACGACTTGCTCCAGGGTAAGCTGCTGCCTTTGCGCAATGCGCGCCCGTAGCGCGCCAGCTGCGCTCACCACCAGGGTGGCGATGATCAAGCCCGAGACGGTGCTGACCTTCATCGAGTCCAGACTGACGCGGCTTAGCAGCGCCCAATCAACCAACGCCACCACCACGTCGGTCAGCAGCACCGTGAAAACGATGATGACCCCATTGAGCCGCCAGCCAGTCAGGCGCGTCAATATGGGTGACAGGGTGTTCGTTAGTGTCATTAGCGTGCATTTCGCAGCCGAACCCTGCGGGCTGACGGCATGGTCACTGGAAGCGTTGTAATGTAAATTTGTATAACTGTGTCTCTGGATCGCATTTTGCACCTGTTTGCTACCAAGCCGAAGCTTGAAATGAAGCCCTGATTGGCATCGGTCTGATGCCAAGCGACTGACCCCCAGCACATGCAGTTTTATCTGGCAAACGATAAACTGCCGGGTTTTAACCCCACGGAGCTCCCATGACAACCCTATTTGGCAAGATTCTGCTATCGAGCCTGTTGATGACCATGAGCCTGCTCACCCACGCTGCTCCAGCCACCGTAAATGTCACCCAGGTGACAGCGCTGCAACGCCAGGGCACACTGCTGATCGACGTGCGCCAACCCGACGAATACGCCCAGGGCCATGCACCGGGCAGCACCTTGATCCCGCTGGGGCAACTGGCGCAACGCTTGCCTGAGCTGGCCGGCTACAAGAACAAACCGGTGGCCTTGATCTGCCATTCTGGCAACCGCTCGAGCAAAGCCCAGCAATTGCTGCAACAAGCCGGCTTTACTGCCACCAGCAATGTCGAAGGCGGCATGGTCGCCTGGCAAAAGGCGGGGCTGCCGGTGGTGATGGGG
>MNXW01000084.1 GCA_001871515.1 Comamonadaceae bacterium CG2_30_57_122 | reverse complement strand
TTGCTCAATGATGCGCAAGTCACGCTGGCCGAAAGTCACAACACATCCAACCACGGCTATCCCTTTGAAGCGATGAGCCTGCGCGTGGGTGATCGGCTGCAAGCACAACCGCCCTCCAAGGTCTCTACCGATCGTTTTTACGTGCGCCTGATTGGCTATCTGCAGGACATGAGTCTGCTGATCACCACCCCCGTGTCAGCCAACGGTGTGCGCCTGCAACTCATCGAAAACGACCAGTTGGTGATGCGTGTGTTTGCGAACCAAAGTGCCTTTGGTTTTGCCAGCGACGTGCAACGGGTATGCAAACTGCCGTACAGCTACCTTCACATTGCTTACCCCAAGAACGTTCAGGGCATGGTGGTGCGCAAGGCACCGCGGGTCAAAACCAAAATCATTGCCAAGGTTCGCCGAGCACATGGCCACCATGAGCACACCGGGGTGATCTCCAACCTGAGTGCCAGTGGCGTGCTGCTCGATGGCCGACACGACCTGGCCGATAGCGCCGACACACTGTGTTTGGAATTCAAGGTCAAGCTGCACAACATCGAAGCTCACCTGGCGGTAAGCGCAGTGGTGCGAACGGTTTTTACTGACAAATCTTTGGAGCAAAACAACTCTGCCCTGGCACACTTTGGCATGGAGTTTGTGGGTCTTCAACCCAACGACCAGATGGTGCTGCAAAGCATGGTTTACCAGCAAATGATCGAGCAACCGCAGTCATTGGTGTAACCCAAATTCACCGATCGAGTCCCTGGCAAGCAGCTCGATCAAGCCGTGGCTTTGGCTTGCAGCGGCACTTGGTAAACCCAAACGGGTTTGCCGGGAACGTGGGTAAGCACCGCCACCGGCAAAAGTTCAAGCGCTTCAAATTCCAGGCTCACCAGCCAGGCTCCGGGCTTGAGTTCAGCACGCGCCTTGGCCACGGCACGCGGCATGCTTTCTGGCCGCTGAAACAGGTAGACCATGTCATAGCTCGACCAGTCGGCGCACCAGATGTCGCCCTGGCGCACACGTGCCCACGGGCAGCGCAGAGCGCATAGGGCGCGCAGCGGCCAGCTCCATTCAAGGCCGGTGAGCTGCGCCTGCGGGAACGCGCGGTGCAGCGCCTTGAGGCCTGCACCCAAGCCACAACCTGCATCTAAAATCATAGCGCCTTGCGCAATGGTTACAAGGGCTTCAAGCCCATTTAATGCATTGAATGGGGTGGGAAACAAGGGTGCGTCGCGCCACGCATTGAGCGGGTAGATCAACAGCAGCGCCAGCAGGGGCAGCAGCCACACCCAGCCCGGCAAACTGGCCGCCTGGGTGAGCAGCAAGGACAGCGGAAAACCCAGCCCGATCATCAAGCGACGCCACCAGGTGATGCCCAGCAGGCTGGAGCCAATGCCCAGCGCCGTGCCCGCACCCAGCGCCAATACCTGGCTCAGGCCCCAAGCGCTCAAGCCTGAAAACAAGGCCCAAGCGGCTGCCCACACCAGCAAGGCGGGCAAGGGCCAGCGCAGATGCAAGTACAAGCGGGAAAGCATCACTTCAGGCCAAGTTCACCTGGCGATGGTGCAAGCTTGCAGCCTTAAACGTGAAACAACGGTCATACGCGACTGAAATGGATACTCGTAGGGTCGACTTGCACCGGCCATGGCGGGTTGAAACCCGCCCTACGCTGGCAGCACATGTTTCATGCTTCGGGGTGTCCTTGTGGAACATGGGCGTTAGCGGGCTGCCACCGCGCGCAGCTTGTCGACCAGGCCGTTGAGTTCGTCGAGTGAACCAAACTGCACACTGATCTCACCCATTTCTTCCATGCGCCCGGCGCGTTTGACGCGTTTTTTAACGCGCACTTCCACCTGGGCCATCAACAAATCAGACAGCTCTTCTTCGACCCGTTTGAGATCCCGCGACTTGTCTTTTTTGGGCTTGGTGGCGACCAGCGAAAACTCGGCGCTGAGTTTTTTTACCAAACGCTCGGCCTCGCGCACCGACATTTTTTTGGCGGCAATCTGGTTGGCAGCGGTGATCTGGGTGGCCCGATCCAGGCTCAGCAGCGCGCGGGCGTGACCCATGTCCACGTCACCGGCCATCAGCATGGTTTGCACCGGCTCGGCCAGATTCAACAGGCGCAACAGGTTGCTGGCGGCACTGCGCGAGCGCCCGACCGCTTGGGCGGCGGTCTCGTGCGTCAGGCCAAATTCCTTGATCAGGCGCTGCAGGCCCTGAGCCTCTTCTAGCGGGTTGAGGTCTTCGCGCTGGATGTTTTCGATCAGCGCCATGGCCGCAGCGGCCTCGTTGGGCACGTCGCGCACCAGCACCGGCACGCTGTCCAGGCCGGCCAGTTTGGCGGCACGGAAACGCCGCTCACCGGCAATGATCTCGTACACCGGGCGCAGCGCGCCGCCGCCCGAGCCCTCGGGGGTCATCTGGTTGCGTTGGGTCTGCGCATCGGCATCGCTCAGGCGACGCACCAGAATCGGCTGCATGATGCCCTGCGCCTTGATGGACTCGGCCAGTTCGTAGAGCGCGCCCTCGTCCATGCGGGTGCGGGGCTGGTATTGGCCGGGCACCATGTCGGTGAGCAGCAGCGTGGAGGGCTGGCCACTGTTGGCCACGTTTACCGTTGCGCCATCTAGCGAGAAGCTTTCGTCCGCCGTGGGGCCCAGCAGGGCTTCGAGACCGCGGCCCAGGCCTTTGAGTTTTTTGGTGACCATAACTGTGTCAATCCCTTGGTTTAAATTTGACGGAACCTCTGCAAAACCACCCCAGCTTTGTTGTATCGCCTGGTCGTACACAACGTACTGTCTGCGGCGATACGCCTAACTGGGACGATTTTGCAGAAGTCCCCATTAAGTTAGCGCATCCAGCAGCGCCTGCCCGGCGGGCCAGTCGCCCAGGCCAGAGTCGGCGTTGATATGACCGGCGTGGCCTGCGTCCACCCAGGTGGAACCCCAGGCAGCGGCAAAAGCCTGCGCCCGCTCCAGGCTGCAATAGGGGTCGTTGTGGCTGGCCACCAGCGTGCTTTTGAACGGCAGCGCCTGCAACGGAATCGGTGACCAGCTGGCCAGCACCGGGCGCAAAGCTTCACGCTCCACATCCCCTGGAGCCACCAGCAACGCAGCCTTTATAAGGTGGGCGTGGCGCGTGTGCGCCGCCCAAGCCGCCACCAGCACACAACCCAAACTGTGCGCCACCAGCACGGCGGGCTCGGTGGTGGACAGCACCACGTCTTCCAGCCGGGCGATCCAGTCGCCCCGCAGCGGGCGCTGCCAGTCATGCTGATCGACCCGCTGGTAACCCTGGCGGGCTTGCCACAGGCTTTGCCAGTGCTGTGTGCCGGAGCCTTGCCAGCCCGGCAGGATAAGGACATTCTGGGATTTCATTGGTATGATTTCAATAGCTGCTTGCGCTTAATTCATATGGGCTAGAGGCCAATTTGGCTACATTTTTTTAATGCGATCCACCATCTCTTGCGCAAACGTCACAAAGGCCTGCGCGCCTTTGCTGGCCGGGTCAAACACCACCCCTGGCACGCCGTAACTGGGGGCTTCGGCCAAGCGCACATTGCGTGGGATCATGGTGTCAAACACTTTGTCGCCAAAGCGCGCCTTGAGCTGCTCGCTGACCTGCTGCTGCAGGGTGATGCGCGGGTCAAACATGACCCGCAACAGGCCAATGATGGCCAGGTCTTTGTTCAGGTTGGCGTGCACTTGCTTGATGGTGTTGACCAGGTCGGCCAGACCTTCGAGCGCAAAGTATTCACACTGCATCGGCACAATCACGCCGTGCGCGCAGCACAGGCCGTTGAGGGTGAGCATGGACAGGCTGGGCGGGCAGTCGATCAGCACAAAGTCGTAATCAGCATCCACTGCAGCCAACGCGGTCTTGAGGCGTTTTTCACGTCGCTCCAGACTGACCATTTCTACTTCAGCCCCGGCCAGTTCGCGGTTCGCCGCCAGCACGTCATAGCCACACCCGGCCTCTACCAGCTTGGGGCTTTGAACACACGCTTCTTTGACCGTGGCCGACTCAAGCAACACGTCGTAGACGCTCAGTTCCAGCTTGCGTTTGTCCACACCCGAGCCCATGGTGGCATTGCCCTGCGGGTCCAGGTCAACCATCAGCACCCTTTGCCCCACCTTGGCCAAGCCCGCCGCCAAATTGACCGTGGTGGTGGTTTTGCCCACACCACCTTTTTGATTGGCAATACAGAAAATTTTGGCCATGAGATGCTTGCTGAGTGAGTAAATTGGAAACGTGTTTCACGTGGAACGTGAGGGCTTGTAGTGTAAATGGCGCTGTGCCTGTTAACTGGGATGAAAAATGCAGCGGCATCTGGTTCAGATCGAAGCGAGATGCCGCTTGAAAATACCAAGGCTTCAATTCAAACCCGGCACGGCGACTGGGTTATGCGCGTGCGGTTTTGGAGTATGAACACGCGCGAAACAAATAAATCAGTACGCCAGCGGCTATCGGCGCGCGCCTCACACCCCAATGCCCGGTCGCATAACCCAATCACGGTGCCTGGACCCTTTCGGGCGGTGAATGAATCGGCCCATACACACGTCGCGCGTCGCATAACCCAATCACCGTGCCTGGACGCTTTCGGGGGAAACTCTGTTGTTCAGAG
>MNXW01000214.1 GCA_001871515.1 Comamonadaceae bacterium CG2_30_57_122 | reverse complement strand
GTCAGCCTGCCCACTGCGGCTCATCTGGACTTTCAACTGGCTCATGCGCAAGCGCGTGACGCGGTGCACCTGGCGCTGGATGTGCGCACACTGGCGCAAACGCTGGATGCCGCGCTGCCCAATCCCGCTGCGCCTTGCCTCACGCTGCACAGCGCTGCCGCGGAGCGCAGCGTTTATCTGCAACGCCCGGACCTGGGCCGCAGGCTGGATGCGGCCTCACGCGAGCGCCTGTGCGCCTTGGCGCGTCCGGCCTGTGTGTCGCCAGCCGTGTCGCCCGCCGTGTCGCCCGCATCGCGCCCCTACGACCTGGCTTTTGTGGTGGTCGATGGCCTGTCCGCCCTGGCCATCGAACAAAACGTCGCGCCGTTTTTGACCCAATTGCAAGCGCGCATTGCGCCCGAGCACTGGTCCATCGCCCCGATCTGCATCGTTGAGCAGGGCCGGGTGGCGGTTGGCGACGAGGTGGCCGAGCTGCTGGGTGCCAAAGCCGTGGTGGTGCTGGTTGGCGAGCGCCCGGGTTTGAGTTCGCCCGACAGCATGGGCTTGTACCTGACCTGGATGCCGCGCGCGGGCCTGACGGATGCCAGCCGCAACTGCATCTCCAACGTGCGCCCGGCGGGCCTGCGTTATGAAGACGCGGCCTACAAACTGCACTACCTGCTGGTGCAAGCGCGGCAGAGGCAGTTGTCTGGCGTGGAGCTCAAGGATGAAACCGGTGGCGGGCAGGAGTTGTTGGTGGGTGCGTCGAAAAATTTCTTGCTGTAAGGGCTTTTTGTTTTTTCCCCAACATTTACACATCAGGTGCTGCGGTTCCTTGCCAGCGGCGGATTTTTGGAGAAGTAACGCTCTATGCCGCGCATCAGCGCATCGGCCAATTGGTCCTGAAACGCGTCGCTGTTGAGCTTGGCCTCTTCATCAGGGTTGCTGATGAACGCGGCTTCGACCAGCACACTGGGAATGTCGGGCGCTTTCAGCACCGCAAACCCGGCTTGTTCGACGCGTGGTTTGTGCAGCTTGCCGATGCGTTTGATTTCACCCAGCATCGCGCCCCCCAGCACCAGGCTGTCCTTGATTTGCGCGCTGGTGCTCATGTCAAGCAGGGTGCGTTTGACCTGCACATCCTTGGCTCGAATGTTCAGCCCGCCGACCTGATCGGCCTTGTTTTCTTTGGCTGCCATCCAGCGCGCGGCCGAGCTGGAGGCGCCGCCCTGGCTCAATGCAAATACGCTGGCTCCCTGTGGGTTGGGGGTAAAAAAAGCATCGGCGTGCAGGCTGATGAACAGGTCTGCCTGCACCCGGCGCGCCTTGTCCACGCGCACATGCAAGGGCACAAAGAAGTCCGCATCGCGGGTTAAAAAAGCCCGCATGGCGTTGCCGTTGACTGAAGCGCCATTGATGCGATCACGCAGGCGGTGCGCCAGGCGCAACACCACGTCTTTTTCACGGGTGCCGCCAGGGCCAATGGCGCCTGGGTCTTCGCCGCCGTGCCCGGCATCGAGGGCAATGATGATCAGCCGGTCGGTGGCCGAAGGGGCTGGGGCGGACAGGTAAGCACCAGGTGTTCTATTTGAATATTTTTGAGCTGTAGCCCTTTTATCTTCTGGGTTACCAGCTATTAAATTTGGAGCGCTTGCAGGGCTACGGGTCTTTTGCGCAATCAACTCGCCCAAGGGATCCGTCGGCGTGGATGCGGGCGCTGCGGGCGCAGTCGCAGTCGAAGTTGCACTCGCACTCGCACTCGCACTCGCACTCGCACTCGCACTCGCACTTGCACTTGCACTTGCGCTTGCACTTGCAGTTATGGGCAGCACCTTGGCCTCTTTGAGCCGCTCGGCAATCAGCGCCTCCAGCGGGTCTTGCAAGCGGGTGGGGTAGAGGTCAAACACCAGCCGGTGCTGGTAGGCGGCCACCGGTGGCAGGGTGAACACCTGCGGGTCAATGGTTTGCTTCAAGTCCACCACCAGTCGCACCACACCGGGGCCAAACTGACCCACGCGAATGCCGTTGATGGTGGGGTCGGTCGGGCCCACCTTGGCTACCAGTTCCTTCAAGGCTGGGTTCAGGTCAATGCCGCGCACGTCCACCGCCAGCCGGGGTGGATTGGGCACAAAGGTCTGGCTAAAAGTGAGCAGCGAGTCGGACTCGATGGTGACGCGCGAATAGTCGGGCGCGGGCCAGACCCGCACCGCCAGAATGGTCGCGCCCCGCGCCAGCTGCTGCACACCCAACAGCAACACCAGTGCCCCGCTTTGGACAAAATTGCGCCGTTTCATGCTTGCACCTTGGTCAAGGAAGTTGCGTTGGCTAGCGCAGAATTTACAAGAGAAATAGGGCTGTAGCACCCGTTATAAAAGGGTACAGCGCTATCAAAATGATTAATCAGTGTCTGCCCAAGCGGTGTTTGTGCCGTCAGTGTCACCTGCCGTTGCTCGTCGTCTTGCACCTCCAGTTGCAGCACCAGGTCTGCCAGCGGCACGCAGCCTGCGGCCTTGTCCGGCCACTCGGCAATTTTGAGGCCGGGGCTGGCAAAAATGTCCCTAAAACCGGCATCGATCCATTCACGCGGGTCACTGAATCGGTAAAAGTCAAAGTGCCAGAGGTTCAGCCCTGGCAGCTCATAGGGTTCCACCACCGCATAGGTCGGGCTTTTGACGCGCCCCTGCACCCCCAGGGCGCGCAGCAGGTGGCGCACCAGCGTGGTTTTGCCGGCACCCAGCTCACCGCGCAGTTCGATGTAGGCCTGGCGCAGTTCTGGCTGGGCAGCCAGCGCGCGCGCAAACGCCTCAGTGGCCGCCTCGTCTTGCCAGAGCAGGCTTTTTACAATCATCGGGTGAACAACAGCACCGGGCATATCAGCGGCAGTCAATGGGTCTCCAGCATTCAGGGTTGGGGGCGGACATTGGGATTTTCACAAATTGGCGTGGCAGGGGTGGATTTGCGTTCTGCAGAACCCGGATTATCGGCGTGGCTGGCGGCGGGTTTTCATGGTGACATGCACTACATGGCCGCGCATGGCCTCAAGCGTGCGCGCCCGGCCGAGCTGGTGCCCGGCACCGTGAGCGTGATCACCGCGCGCATGGATTATTTGCCTGCGGCAACGCCAGAGGGCTGGCAACAGCTTGAGTTTGAACGCCTGCAGCGCCCTACCGAGGCCATCGTGTCGGTCTATGCCCGTGGGCGGGACTACCACAAGGTGATGCGCGCCCGGTTGCAAAAACTCAGCGACCAGATCGCCGCCGCGCTGGGGCCGCTGGGCTACCGTGTGTTCACCGACTCGGCTCCTGTGCTGGAGGCCGAGCTGGCCAGTTTGAGCGGCCAAGGCTGGCGCGGCAAACACACCCTGGTGCTCAGCCGCGAAGCCGGGTCGATGTTTTTTCTGGGTGAAATTTTTGTCGACATGGCCTTGCCCGCATCAGACCCGGTGGCTGCGCACTGCGGCAGTTGCAGTGCCTGCATCGACGTTTGCCCCACCCAGGCCATCGTTGCGCCACACCGTCTGGATGCGCGACGTTGTATCTCTTACCTGACGATTGAGCATGCCGGGCCGATTCCGCTCGAATTGCGTCCCTTGCTGGGCAATCGCATTTATGGCTGTGACGACTGCCAACTGGTGTGCCCGTGGAACAAGTTCGCCCAGGTCAGCAGCTTGCCCGATTTTGATGCGCGTGCCGGCTTGGCAGGCAGCCAGTTGGTGGAATTGTTTGCCTGGGACGAAGACGATTTTTTGCGATTGACAGAAGGCAGCCCGATCCGGCGAATTGGCCATGAGCGCTGGCTGCGCAACATCGCGGTGGCTTTGGGCAACGCCGTGCGACGGGCAGATGCGTCAATGATCGGCGTATTGTGCATGGCTTTGCGGCAACGCGCCGAAGATTCAAGCGAGTTGGTGCGTGAGCATGTGCAGTGGGCTCTGGAACAGTCGACTCAATCGGGTGCGTCCAACTGAGAAATTTAGTAGTTCGTTTCATCAAAACGGTTACAAAATGAAATCAATGAATTTTCCAGACTGGCTAGCAGCCTGTCGGACTTTCGGTACATCGGCTGCAATCCGACCGCAGTAATCCATTTTTCACCGCCTTTTTGCCCTATAGCATCCCAACCCCGCACGCGAGCCAGGCGTTCTCAAATAAACAAGATTTATGCTTCTTGTGAGCTACGGCTATGAGGCTGCAAATTCGGCAAAAACTGTCTTCTCTGGGGCCGAATTTGGCTACGCCGCTCTTTGAGAACGCTCCGATGCCGAAAGTCCGACAGGCGTGCGAGACAAAGCGACATAGCCGTAGCTATGGACGACGAACGCACTGGCAACATGGCCGCAAATCAACTCCCAGGCAGCATGCAGGCACGAAGTGCTACCTAACGTCCATGTTCAACAAGGACACCCCAAAGCATGAAACACCTGTGCCCTGCGTAGGGCGGGTTTCAACCCGCCATGGCCGACTGAAGTCGGCTCTACGACACGCCATTCTTGTCGGCTGTTGGCGTTGTTTCACGTTAAAGTCTGGCTCTAACGTCCATGTTCAACAAGGACACCCCAAAGCATGAAACATCTGTGCCCT
>MNXW01000287.1 GCA_001871515.1 Comamonadaceae bacterium CG2_30_57_122 | reverse complement strand
GGCCTTCATAGCGCACGATCACCACGTCACCGGCCTTGACCTTGTCGCCCAAAATATCAGCCACCGCTTCGTCTTGCGACTCGGTCACGTAGGCCGGGCCTTCAAACACCAGCAGCGACTCGTCCACTCCCGCGGTTTTGACCACACAGCCATTGAGCGCAATGTTGCCCACCAGCACCGCCAGGCCGCCTTCTTGCGAATAGGCGTTGGCACCAGAGCGGATGCAGCCTTCGGCACGATCCACATCCAGACTGGGCCAGCGAGCTTTTTGGCTGAACGCCACCTGCGACGGCACGCCAGCCGGACCCGCTTTGTAAAAAGTTTGCACCTCGGCTGACGGGTTGCGGGCAATGTCCCACAGGTCCAGCGCATCTTTGAGGGTTTTGGCATGCACCGTGGGCACATCGGTTAGCAGTTTGCCAGCGCGATCTAGCTCACCCAAAATGGCCATGATGCCGCCGGCGCGGTGCACGTCTTCAAGGTGAAATTTTTGCGTGTTCGGAGCCACCTTGCACAACTGCGGCACGCTGCGCGAGACGCGGTCAATGTCGGCCATGGTGAAGTCAATGCCAGCCTCTTGCGCCACCGCCAGAATGTGCAAAATGGTGTTGGTGGAGCCACCCATGGCGATGTCCAGCGTGATGGCGTTCTCAAACGCCTTGAAACCTATCGAGCGCGGCAGCACCGTGGCATCGTCCTGCTCGTAATAGCGTTTGCACAAGTCCACAATCAAATGCCCGGCACGCTTGAACAGTTGTTCGCGGTCGGCATGGGTGGCCACCAAGGTGCCGTTGCCCGGCAGTGACAAGCCCAGCGCCTCGGTCAGGCAGTTCATCGAGTTGGCGGTGAACATGCCCGAGCAGGAACCACAGGTGGGGCAAGCGCTGCGTTCAATTTCAGCCACATCAGCATCCGACACCTTGTCGTCTGCTGCCATCACCATGGCGTCAACCAAGTCGAGCTTGAACACGCTCAGTTTGGTTTTGCCCGCTTCCATTGGTCCGCCCGAGACGAACACCACCGGGATGTTGATCCGCATGGCGGCCATCAGCATGCCGGGGGTGATCTTGTCGCAGTTGCTGATGCACACCATGGCATCGGCGCAATGGGCATTGACCATGTATTCCACACTGTCGGCAATGATGTCGCGGCTCGGCAGGCTGTAAAGCATGCCATCGTGCCCCATGGCAATGCCGTCGTCCACCGCAATGGTGTTGAACTCTTTGGCCACACCGCCAGCAGCCTCAATCTCACGCGCCACCAGTTGACCCAGGTCTTTCAGGTGCACGTGGCCCGGCACAAACTGGGTGAACGAATTGACCACCGCAATGATGGGTTTGTCAAAGTCGCCGTCTTTCATGCCAGTGGCGCGCCAGAGGGAGCGGGCACCGGCCATGTTGCGGCCGGCAGTGGTGGTTTTGGAACGGTAAATGGGCATGGTGTGGGAGCGTCAAAGGTTGAATAAAAACGCGCGCTGGGCGTGGGGCGTGATTATGGCCCAGCCCCAAAAAAACCTGAAGCCTGAGCTCAGTGCTCAGCGCTTGCGTGACTTTTCAAAACTGGCATCGAGTGCCTGTTTGGTGCGCCGGCGGCGATCAGCGCGGCGCTTGTCTTCAAATTCCATGGCTCTGCGTTTGGTGTACCCCGAGTTGTCCGCCCAGGCCCACCAGGCCACAGCCAACCCAAAAGGAATAGCGATCACCCACCACGACCATGCTGCTACCAGGCCTATTTCGGCGTACTTCAGCACCAGCAAAATCAGACCCAAACCAAGCAAATACATGCCATGCCTCCAATGATGAAGGTTGACCATTGTGTCAACCCCGCAACCTACAATCGCGTTATAGCAACTCTAACCGACTTCTTTAAAGGACGAAACCATGGAACGAACCGTATTTGCCTTGCTGGCCGCCGTTTTGACGGCAGCTCCCGCGTTTGCAGATCAGGCACTGGCACAAAAAAAGAATTGCCTGGCTTGCCATGCGGTGGATAAAAAAGTGGTCGGCCCCGCTTACAAAGATGTCGCCAAAAAATACGCTGGCCAGGACGTCACCACCAAATTGACAACCAAGGTGATGAAGGGCGGTTCCGGTGTTTGGGGTGCCATTCCCATGCCAGCCAATCCGCAAGTCAACCAGGCCGAAGCTGAAACCCTGGTGAAGTGGGTGCTGTCACAAAAGTAACGCACTGCGCGGCATGACCAGTGCCGCCTCACCCAAGCAAAAGCCCGCAATTGCGGGCTTTTTTATACCTGACTTCCATGCCAGACTATACATAAAAATGGCTTCTAGCCCTTTATTTAAATGGGCTAGAAGCTCTTTTTTTTATAGCATCAATAGGTTTGACCCAATTGGCCAAGAATAGCCGGATTTTCCAGCGTTGAGGTGTCCTGGGTGATGTCTTCACCCTTGGCCAGCGAACGCAGCAAGCGGCGCATGATTTTGCCGGAACGGGTCTTGGGCAAGTTCTCACCGAAACGGATGTCCTTGGGCTTGGCGATCGGGCCGATCTCTTTGGCCACCCAGTCGCGCAGCTCTTTGGCAATTTGCTTGGCTTCGTCACCCGTGGGCACGGCGCGTTTAAGCACCACAAATGCCACAATGGCTTCGCCCGTCAAATCGTCAGGACGACCCACCACGGCGGCTTCGGCCACCAGGTCAGTCTTGGCCACCAAAGCCGATTCAATTTCCATGGTGCCCATGCGGTGACCCGACACGTTGAGCACGTCGTCAATGCGGCCGGTGATGCGGAAATAACCGCGGTCTGCACTGCGCACGGCACCGTCACCTGCCAAATAGACATTGCCGCCCAGTTCAGCCGGGAAATAACCCGACTTGAAGCGTTCAGGGTCGCCCCATACGGTGCGAATCATGGACGGCCAGGGGCGTTTTACCACCAGCAAACCACCCGACCCATTGGGCACGTCCTGGCCAGCTTCGTCCACAATGGCTGCCATGATGCCCGGCAACGGCAGTGTGCAAGAACCCGGCACCAGCGGTGTAGCCCCCGGCAGCGGCGTGATCATGTGACCACCCGACTCGGTTTGCCAGAAGGTGTCCACAATCGGGCATTTTTCATGGCCGATGTGCTTGTAGTACCACATCCAGGCTTCGGGGTTGATGGGCTCGCCCACCGTGCCCAAAATGCGCAGGCTTGACAGGTCTGAGCGATCTGGGTGCACCTTGGGGTCGGTTTCAGCGGATTTGATCAAGGCTCGGATGGCAGTGGGTGCAGTGTAGAAAATGCTGCACTTGTGACGCTCGATCATTTGCCAGAAGCGACCTGCATTCGGATAGGTCGGGATGCCTTCAAAAATGATTTGTGTGGCACCTGCTGCCAACGGACCATAAGCCACATAAGAGTGACCGGTGATCCAGCCGATGTCGGCGGTGCACCAAAACACGTCGGTCGGTTTCAAGTCAAAAGTCCATTCCATGGTCAGCTTGGCCCACAACAAAAAGCCGCCAGTGGAGTGCTGCACACCTTTGGGTTTGCCGGTGGAGCCAGAGGTGAACAAAATAAACAGCGGGTGCTCGGCACCCACCATTACCGGTGCGCAGGTGGTCGCTTGACCGGCCAGCGCTTCGGTAAAGGTGACATCACGACCAGCAACCATGTTGCACTTGGAGGCGGTGCGCTCAAACACAAACACGGTCTTGATGGATTCGCAACCACCCAAGCCCAAGCCTTCGTCCACGATGGCCTTCAAAGGCAGTTCTTTGCCGCCACGCAGCTGGAAGTTGGCTGTAACCACCGCCACCGCACCGGCATCCATGATGCGGTCTTGCAGCGCCTTGGCGGAAAAACCACCAAACACCACGCTGTGAATGGCACCGATGCGAGCGCAGGCCTGCATGGCCACCACACCTTCCACACCCATGGGCATATAAATCAGGACGCGGTCGCCCTTTTGAATGCCATGCGCCTTCAAGGCATTGGCAAACTGGCACACCTTGGCCAACAATTCCTTGTAAGTGGTTTTGGTGACTTCGCCGCCGTCGGCTTCAAAAATCACAGCGGTCTTGTTCTCGTTGGGCGTGCCCATGTGCTTGTCAAGGCAGTTGGCAGAGGCATTGAGTTCACCGTCTTCAAACCACTTGTAAAAGGGCGCATTGGATTCGTCCAAGGTCTTGGTAAACGGTTTGCTCCAGACCACGTTTTCGCGAGCCAGACGGGCCCAGAAGCCCTCGAAATCTTTTTCGGCTTCAGCGCACAAGGCGTTGTAGCCCTCCATGCCCTGAATGCGCGCGGCCTTGACGGTGGCCTCGCTAGGTGGGAACACACGGTTCTCGATCAGCATGGATTCAACAGCAGTTGTCGGTTTGGTCACAGGTAAGTCTCCTCTAGTTAAATGAACTTCGCCCATTAATGTCATGGCTTGCACTTACATGCTACTGACTGACACGCTGATGACAACCGCGCCGGTAAAATAACCCTATGCCTACCTACATTGATTGAGCCCATGTCTGCCTCCACACCTTCTCCACAACCTCTTCGTCCTATTCCACGCCTGATTTTCGCCAGCCGTTGGCTCCAGTTGCCACTTTACTTGGGATTGATCGCCGCACAAGGTGTCTATGTTTACCATTTTT
>MNXW01000286.1 GCA_001871515.1 Comamonadaceae bacterium CG2_30_57_122 | reverse complement strand
GCTAAATTTGGCCGCATTGACGTGTTGGTGAACAACGCAGGCATCACGCAGGACGCTCGCCTGCAAAAAATGACCATTGAGCAGTTTGACAAGGTGATCGACGTGAACCTGCGCGGCGTGTTTCACTGCACGCAAGCGGTGGCCGACGGCATGGTGGCGCAAGGCAGTGGCGTGATTTTGAGCGCCAGTTCGGTGGTCGGCTTGTATGGCAACTTTGGCCAGACCAATTACGCGGCCACCAAGTTTGGCATCATCGGTTTCACCAAAACCTGGAGCCGAGAACTGGGCCCCAAAGGGGTACGGGTGAATGCAGTTGCGCCCGGATTCATTGCCACCCCCATGGTGGCGGCCATGCCCGAGAAAGTGTTGGCAGACTTGGCCTCCAAAGTGCAGTTGCGCCGCATGGGACGGCCTGAAGAAATTGCCAACGTTTACGCCTTTTTGGCCAGTGACGAAGCCAGCTACATTAACGGCGAGGTGATCGAGGTCTCAGGCGGGATTTCGCTTTAAATCATCCCTGTCGTTGTTGCCAAGCCTTGTCGTGCGCAAGCTCTGCCTGCGTCTGACAGACATGCTTTGAAAGCGAAATCAAACCGCTTAAGCGGTTTTCTCTGCCGCCCGTTCGGCGTATTTGTTAAAGCGCCAGGCCGAACCCTCTGCGGTGATGCGCCGCCAGACGGTGCGTTTTTCTACCGGCAGCATTTCAGTCCAGCGCTGCACTTCTTCAAAGCTGCGGCCGCAGCCCTTGCACACCGCGTCGCCCTGGCTGGTGGAGCAAATCGCAATGCAGGGGGTGTCCGGGGTGCTGTCATACCAGGTGAGCCAGGCCTGAAAAGCCGCATCGGACAGGGTCGCCGGGTTCACCTCATGCTGACCATCAAACGCCATCACACCATACACCTCCGCCAAAGCTCGGGTCGGTTCTGGCAAGGCTGCACCGTCCACACTGGGCGTTTTGGCGCGCCAGAAGTTGATGGCGGACTCGATGTCTGTGATGTGAATGGTGGTCATGGGCTGGGCATGATAGCTTTGCCCGCCATTTTCCTCAGGGGTTGCAAGGAAACCCCCTCTTTTTGGACAATGTTGACCTGTTTACTCAAGGTTTGATATGGAACTTTTTTCTGCTCCCTGGTGGTCGGCGCTGCTGGCCATTGTGTTGATTGACCTGGTGCTGGCCGGTGACAACGCCATAGTGATTGCGCTGGCCGCACGCAACCTGCCCGCGCACCTCAAGACCAAGGCCATTCTTTGGGGCACGGTGGGCGCAATTGTGGTGCGCTCCATCATGACCGTGGGCGTCGTCTGGCTGCTCAAAATTCCCGGCCTGATGCTGGTCGGCGGCTTGGGCTTGGTGTGGATTGCCTATAAGCTGCTGGCCGATGACGACGGTGGCGAGCACAGCGGCCCACAAGCCAACACCTTTTGGGGAGCCATGAAAACCATCATCGTGGCCGATGCCCTGATGGGCGTGGACAACGTGCTGGGCGTGGCTGGGGCGGCGCATGGTGCGTTTGATCTGGTGATCATTGGCTTGCTCATCAGCGTGCCAATTGTGGTGTTTGGCAGTTCGGTGGTGTTGAAACTGGTGGAGCGTTTCCCGATCATCATTCAGGCCGGGGCTGCGGTACTGGCCTTGACTGCCGCCAAAATGATCGTCAGTGAACCCTGGCTGAGCGGCATCTTTGGCGCGGCCAAAGCGCCGCTGGAAAGCGGTCAAAGTGCCGCCCGCTGGACGGTGTATGTTTTGGTAGTGGCTGGGGTGCTGGCTGCTGGCCTGTGGCGCAAGCGGCGCTTGGCCGCCCGCGCCTGAAAGCGCTGATTCTTTAAAACTTTTACTCCATGAAACTCATCTTCAAATGGTTGCTCAGTGCCGCTGCCCTGCTGTGCGTGGCCTATCTTTACAACGGCGTGGTGGTGAGCAGCTTTGGCGCGGCCATGATGGCGGCCTTGGTTATCGGGCTGTTCAATCTGGTGCTGCGCCCGGTGCTGGTGGTGTTGACGCTGCCGGTCACGGTGGTCACACTGGGGCTGTTTTTGTTTGTCATCAACGCCCTGATGTTTTGGGCCGCATCAGGCGTCCTTGACGGGTTTTATGTACGCAGTTTTTCTGCAGCTCTGCTTGGTTCCCTGATCTACTCGGCGTTTGGCCTGGTGATTGATTCAGCGTTCCAACGCCTGTTCTTTAAGTAGTGCTTTCTGCTGCGCGTCCAGCTGGCGGCGGCGCGTGTCGATGATGGATGCGTCGATGTGCTCGGCACTGGTGCTGCCAGCACCCGAGGCCCGCAGCTGGTCTTGCGCGGCCTTGAGCCGGTCCAGCGCTCCGGCATAGTCCAGGTAAGCCACCCTGCCTTCAGCTTCAGCGCGCAGGGCAGGTTGGGGCTGATTTTGTGCAGCATAAATACTGCCTAACCATTGCCAGGCCAGTGCATCCAATGGCTGGGCGCTGACCCAAGATTGCAAGCGTTGCGCCATCAAGTTCAAGGCTTCGGCTTGCCCCGACTGCAAGGCAATTTGCGCTTGCAGCAGTAGCTCCGGGCGGCGCAGTGTGCTGATGTCGGTTTGGTTCATGCCCACTTGTTCGCCCAAGGCCAACACTTGCTGACGAGGCAAATCACGCGCAGTCAGGGCAATCTCAATCCCCAGCCAGCGGGCTTGACGTGCCGCTTCGGCATCCGCTGTCACCAAGGCCTGCAACGGCTTGAATGCGCTGCGTGCCTGCGCTACCTCTCGCAATCGGATGGCTGCCAGAGCTGCGCCGTAAAACACACCGGCCTGGATGCTGGCGGGTTGCCGGGCCAGCGCCGGGTCATTGGCTTGTGCTTGCCAGCTGCGCAGGGCATCCGCTCCCGGGTTGGATAACACCCGCGCCCGTGCGGTCAGCATGGCATGGGCCAGCGTGGGGATGATTTGGTTGGGGTGTGGCGCGCCTAATGGCAGGCGCGACTGCATGTCGGCGATGCGTTCGGTGGTTAGCGGGTGGCTACGCAAATAGGGGTAAGCGCCGCTGTCGTTCAGGCGCGAGGCTTGTTGCAGCTTGTCAAACATGGTGACAAAACCTTGTGCCTCAAACCCCGCCTGGGTCATCACGCCAAAGCCGATGCGATCGGCCTCGCGTTCCATGTCGCGGGAAAAGTTAAGCTGGTTTTGTGCCGAGACCGCCTGGCTACCCACAATCAGGGCATTGCCGGTTTCTGGGTTCTTGCTGGCCGCCAGTACCCCCAGAATCATGGCACCAATCATCCATGGCGATTGCTGTTCATCTTTGGCTATCAAGCGGGCAATGTGGCGCTGCGTGACGTGGCTGAGCTCGTGGCCCAGCACCGAGGCCAACTCGTCCCGGCTGCTGACCACCGCCATCAGCCCCAAATGCACGCCCAGGTAGCCACCGGGCAGGGCGAAGGCGTTGACGCTGCGGTCTTTGCCCAGCAGGATGCGCCAGGCAAAACGCTCATCCAGTTCAGGCGTGAGTTCGCCGCGGTGGCGCGCTGCGGCCAGCAGCGGCTGCCAGATGCCTTGCACGTAGTCGCCCAGTACCGGGTCGTCAATAAAGTCGGGGTCGCGGTACAACTCGCGGGCAATGCGGTCACCCAAGCGGCGCTCGGCGCTGCTGGTGATGCCGCTGCCGTCGCCCAGCAGGGGCAGGGCCGAGGTGGGTGCGGGCAGGTTGGTTTGCGCCCCGGGTTGCACTGGGAACAAAGCGCATGACGCTACAATAAAAAGAGCTGCTCGCCCTTTATTTATAAGGTCTGTAAGCCTATTTGTCTTATAAAAACGCATTCGGTCAGATTCCTTGTGAATAGCGGCTGGAGTGCCGCCCTTGTGGGCTGCGCCGCCCAATTGCCCATATGATGCCATCTGCGCGTAAAGGTTCGGTGAAGTTGCGTTTGCCGTCGCTGTTTTGTTAACTCTGTTTTGAATCGAATCCTGTCATGAGCGAACTCACCCATTTTGATGCCCAAGGCCAGGCCCACATGGTCGACGTGGCTGCCAAAGCCGCCACCCACCGCATCGGTATGGCCGGTGGGCGCATCGAGATGCAACCCGCCACGTTGGCGCTGATTGCCGCAGGCAATGCCAAAAAAGGCGACGTGCTCGGCATTGCCCGCGTGGCCGGCATCATGGCGGCCAAAAAAACCAGCGAGCTGATCCCGTTGTGCCACCCGCTGGCCATCACCCGGGTGGCGATTGAATTTGAGGTGCAGCCCGCCACCGCCACCCGAGCCAGCAGCGTGTATTGCACCGCCACGGTCGAAACCGTCGGCCCGACCGGGGTCGAGATGGAAGCCCTGACCGCCCTGCAGGTGGCCTTGCTGACCATTTACGACATGTGCAAAGCCGTAGACCGTGGCATGACCCTCACCGACTGCCACCTGCTGGAGAAACACGGCGGCAAGTCGGGCAGTTTTGTGGCTGCCGCCTGAGCACGTTTCAATTGCAGATGGCGCAGGGCATCGGTGCTTTGGTGGCCCAGAGGGTGTAGGCCTGCGCAAAAGCGGCCTGGTAGCGCAGGCTGAAATAAATCACTTCATCACTTTTGCCGAGCATGCGGGCGCTGTCCAGCAACAGTTCAAGCACCTGCGCTTCGGGCGAAAAATGCAGCACGTCCAGTGCCAGGGCGTGTACCTGATGGGCATTATTTGCATCCAGCTCGGTGGTGGTCAGCTGGGCAAAGCGCACCTGATCCTGAAACAGCGCCACCTGGCTGATTTTTTCCAGCGTGTCTTCTCGGTAGGCGGTCAGGCGCTCGTTTGGCGGCAGATAGATTTGGCTGGCGAGCTGGTAGTTCCACGCTGTATAAGCGATGAACGCTACTAAAAAAATAGCTGCTATCCCATATAAATAAAGGGCTAGAGGGCTAAAAAGCTTATAACTTTGGCGCAAGTGCGAGGGCTGTGGCGGGCTCAGCAGCAGCCACAGCGCCAGCAGCACTGCCATCTGAAACGGCCCGTACCACAGCGGGTACTCCAGCAGGCTGTGCAGCCCCACCACAGCCAGCAGGCTCCAAGCAAGTTGACGCTGGGCGGCTGTTTCCCGCCACGGCTTGGCGCGCCACACCAGCCCAGCGGTCGCACCGCAGGCCAGCAGCGCCAGCGGCACGCCCAGCTCCACCGCCAGGTGCAGCGGCAGGTTGTGGGCGTTGTCCAGAATGTCGCAAAACCGCGTGCCAGGGTACAGGGTGATGAAGTGGGCGTAGTCCAGCTCGCCCCAGCCCCAGCCGAGCCAGGGTTTTTGTGCGATCAGATGCAGCACATTGCCCCACAGTGTCAGGCGGCTGCTGCAGGCTGCGTCGCCATCGCGCAGCCGAACCCAGGCACCGCTGCCAAACGGGTCCAGCCCGGCCAGCAG
>MNXW01000109.1 GCA_001871515.1 Comamonadaceae bacterium CG2_30_57_122 | reverse complement strand
AGGCGTTCACGCAAAATGGGCAGCAAGGTGAGGCGCTCGCGCACGCGGTCGTTGTTACTGGCGTAACGCACATCACTTTTCAGGTCAGCAAAACCAAACACGTCGCAAAACGTCGTCCACTGCGCGTCACTTACGGCCGAGATAAAAATTTGTTCACCATCGCCCGCTGTGAAGACGTCATACACCCCCCAGGGCGAGATACGCGCCGGCATGGGTGCCGCAGGCTGGCCGGTCATGGCGTACTGCAGCATGTGCTGGCCGACCAGAAACACGTTGTTCTCGAACAGCGCGCTTTGCACCTCCTGGCCACGGCCGGTGATGCCGCGCTGAATCAACGCGCCCAGTGCACCAATGGCGCCAAACATGCCCCCCATGATGTCGTTGACGCTGGTGCCCGCACGCAACGGGTCACCGGGGCGGCCGGTCATGTAGGCCAGGCCACCCATCATCTGCACCACCTCGTCGAGCGCGGTGCGGTGCTCGTAGGGGCCAGGCAAAAAACCTTTGTGGCTGACGTAGATGAGCTTCGGGTTTTGCTTGGACAGCGCCGCGTAGTCCAGGCCATATTTGGCCATGGTGTCGGGCTTGAAGTTTTCCAGCACCACGTCGGCACGCAAGGCCAGCTTGCGTGCCACGGCGGCACCGTCGGGCTGGTGCAGGTCAATGGCGATGCTTTTCTTGTTGCGGTTGAACATGGGGAAAAACCCGGCACCCGCGCCCAGCAAATGGCGCGTGCGGTCGCCCTCAATGGGCTCCACCTTGATCACCTCGGCGCCCATGTCGGCCAGCACCATGCCGCAGGTGGGGCCCATGACCATGTGGGTAAATTCGACCACGCGCAGACCCTCCAGCGGCAGGCGGTGGCTGAGCGTGGTCGGTCTTGGGTTCATGTGTAAAGCGCGTTCCAGGAGACCTGCAGCGGTCTATTGAATCAGCTGATGGCCGACTCAAACGCGTCGATGATGCGGCGAATCGGAGCCTGGTTGAGCTTTAACGCCGCCTGGTTCACCACCAGACGCGAGCTGATGTCCATGATGTGTTCGACCTCGACCAGGTGGTTGGCCTTGAGTGTGTTGCCGGTGGAAACCAGATCAACAATGGCATCGGCCATGCCCACCAGAGGGGCCAGTTCCATGCTGCCGTAGAGCTTGATCAAGTCCACATGCACGCCTTTGCTGGCGAAAAATTCGCGTGAAATTTCCACGTATTTGGTGGCCACGGTCAGGCGCGAGCCTTTTTTGACGGCGCTGGCGTAATCAAAGTCCGAGCGCACCGCCACGCTGATGCGGCACTTGGCAATTTGCAGATCCAGCGGCTGGTAAAGGCCCTGGCTGCCGTGCTCCAGCAGCGTGTCTTTGCCGGTGATGCCCATGTCGGCTCCACCGTACTGCACATAGGTGGGCACGTCGGTGGCGCGCACCACCAGCACACGCACGTTCGGCTGGTTGGTGCTCAGAATAAGTTTGCGGGAGGTTTCAGGGTCTTCCAGCACCTCGATGCCCGCAGCCTTGAGCAGCGGCAGGGTTTCTTCAAAGATGCGTCCCTTGGACAATGCAATAGTGATCATTTTGGCCTCTAGCCCTTATAAATTATGCGCTAACAGCTATAAAAGTAATAGCAAAAAGCTCTCAAGCGCAGCTACTTCACCCGCTCGATGTGGGCCCCAAGCGCACGCAGCTTGGTTTCCATCTGGTCGTAGCCCCGGTCCAGATGGTAAATGCGGTCGATCAAGGTATCGCCCTCGGCCACCAAGCCAGCAATCACCAGGCTGGCCGACGCACGCAAGTCGGTGGCCATAACCGTTGCACCGGAGAGCCGCGCCACGCCTTCCACCAGCGATACCTTGCCGTCGATCTGGATGTTGGCTCCCAGGCGAACCAGCTCGTTGACGTGCATGAAACGGTTCTCAAAAATTGTCTCGGTCACCATGGCCGTGCCCTGCGCCACCGCGTTGAGCGCCATGAACTGGGCCTGCATGTCGGTGGGGAAACCCGGGTATTCGGTGGTGCGAAAACTCTGCGCCTTGAGCTGCGCCGCACCGGCTGATTGAACACGCATACCGTCTTCCACCTTGCTGACGGTGACACCGGCATCGCGCAGCTTCTCGACCACCGCTTCCAGGTGGTCAATGCGCGCGTGGCGCACCAGCACGTCGCCACCGGTCGCTGCCACAGCGCATAAAAATGTGCCCGCCTCAATGCGGTCGGCCACCACCTGATGCGTGCAGCCGTGCAGCCGGTCTACACCCTGGATGCGGATGCGGCTGCTGCCGTGGCCTTCAATGCGCGCGCCCATGCTGATCAGCATCTCTGCCAGGTCAGGAATCTCAGGTTCTTGCGCGGCGTTTTCCAGAATGGTTTCACCTTCAGCCAGGGTGGCAGCCATTAACAAGTTTTCTGTGCCGGTAACGGTCACCATGTCGGTGGCAATGCGCGCCCCTTGCAGACGACTGCGCCCGGCGGGCAGCTTGGCCACCATGTAGCCGTGCTCGACCACCATCTCGGCTCCCATCGCCGTCAGGCCTTTGATGTGCTGGTCTACTGGTCGTGACCCAATGGCGCAGCCCCCAGGCAGCGACACCTTAGCATGGCCAAAACGCGCCAGCAACGGGCCCAGCGCCAGCACCGACGCGCGCATGGTTTTAACCAGTACGTAGGGAGCTTCAGGTGTCAGGCTGGCAGGTGCACACAGGCTGATGCCACCACGTTCGCCGTGGGTTTGAGTTTGCACCCCCATGTGATCAAGCAGTTTGCGCATAGTGGCCACATCTTGAAGCCGGGGCACGTTGATCAGATTGACAGGCTCATCCGTGAGCAGAGCCGCACACATCTCTGGCAAGGTGGCATTTTTGGCACCAGAAATCGACACCGTGCCATGCAGCTGACGGCCACCGCTAATCAATAATTTATCCATGCTTCAAACCGCTTGTGTGGCCCATTCGGCCGGGGTGAAAGCTTTAATCGACAAGGCATGAATCTGGTCGGTTTTCATCTTGTCGCCCAAGGTCGCATAGACCCGCTGATGGCGCGCAATGGCTCGCTTGCCCTCAAATTCCGCCGACACAATGGTAGTAAACCAATGACGGCCATCGCCTTCAAGCGTGATGTATTCACAGTTCAGGTGGGACTGAATAAGTTGTTTGATTTGATCGGCATTCATGATATTTTGCGGGTCAGACCTTCAGCTCTGACCCCAACTGATTAAATTTGGTGCCATTGGGGTTTGGTGCTGATGGCTACAGTTTAAATTGCTCAACGACTCAGGTACGGATTTTGTACCCCATGCGCAGCAGCCCATAAGCCCACCCCACAACGCCCAGAGTGACACCAGCCACCACCACCAGACTCAGCCAGGGCGAGAGGTCGCTGGCACCAAAAAAACCATAGCGAAAGCCGTCGATCATATAAAAAAACGGATTGAGATGGCTCACGGTCTGCCAAAACGGCGGCAGCGAATGGATCGAGTAGAACACGCCGCTCAAGAACGTCATGGGCATCACGACAAAATTCTGGAACGCGGCCAGTTGGTCGAATTTTTCTGACCACAAGCCCGCCACCACACCCAGCGCACCCATCAGTGTCGCACCCAACAGGGCAAACGCTATCGCCCATAGCGGCTGCGCCAGCGGCGGCACGGCAAAAATCAGCGAGACCGCCAGCACGCCAAGACCCACCACCAGGCCGCGCAGCACCGCCGCGCCAACATAGGCGACAAACCAGTGCCAGGGCGACAAGGGGGTGAGCAACAAAAACACCATGTTGCCCATGACCTTGCTGGCAATCAGCGACGACGAACTGTTGGCAAACGCGTTTTGCAGCAGGCTCATCATCGCCAGCCCGGGCACCAGAAAGGCCGTGTAGCTAACGTTGTCGTAGACCAAGACGCGCGACTCCAGTGCCTGACCAAACACCAGCAGGTAGAGCACGGCGGTGAGCACCGGCCCGGTGATGGTTTGTGCGGCAACCCGCCAAAAGCGCATCACCTCCTTGTAAAACAGCATCTGCCAGCCGGTCATGGCACGCCCCGCATGTCGCGCCCGGCGCGCTGCATCACTTGTAAAAACACGTCTTCCAGGTCGGGGCGGCGAATTTCGATGTCGTGCACGGACAAACCCGCTGCGCGCAACTGCGCCAGGTAGTGCTCAATGGTCAGCGCGTCTTTGGCAGGCAGCTGCACCACACGCCCGGTGACACGCGCCAGCGCTTGCAGTGACGGCGGCAACTCGCCCTCAACCGCGCAGCGCAACACGTTACCCGAAGCGGAACTCAGCAGCGCGCTGGTGCTGTCGAGCGCCACCACCTTGCCAGCCTTGAGCATGGCGATGCGGCCGCACAGCGCCTCGGCCTCTTCCAGGTAATGGGTAGTGAGCAGCACCGTGTGGCCCTGTTTGTTGAGTTTGGCAATGAATGCCCACAGCGTCTGGCGCAACTCGACATCCACCCCGGCGGTCGGCTCATCCAACACGATCACCGGCGGCTTGTGCACCAAGGCCAGGGCTACCAGCACCCGGCGCTTCATGCCGCCCGAGAGCGCGCGCATGTTGACGTTGGCTTTGTCGGCCAGACCCAAACTGCCCAGCAGTTCGTCGATCCAGGCATCGTTGTGGCGCACGCCAAAGTAGCCCGACTGAAACACCAACGCCTCGCGCACGTTGAAAAAAGGGTCAAACACCAGCTCTTGCGGCACCACGCCAAGCGCATGACGGGCCGCGGCAAAGTCGGTCTGTACATCGTGCCCCATGACGCAGGCGTGCCCGGTGGTGGCTTTGGTCAACCCAGCCAGAATCGTGATCAACGTGGTTTTACCGGCACCGTTGGGGCCCAGCAGGCCAAAAAATTCACCCGCAGCCACATCCAGACTGACGCTATCGAGCGCCAGAAAGGCTTGGCCATGAGAACTGCTGGGGGATGGATAGGCTTTGGAAACCGACTGGAAAGAAATGGCAGGCATGAAGCCGCTATTTTACCGGAGGGCTCGCCACGGCAACGGGTTCAACCGAGATGCCCGACGCAATACCCAGCACGTCAGCCACCCCGTAGAGGTGAGCCAGCGCCGCCAGGCGTGGCGGCAAACCCTGCAAACGCATTGATTTTCCCAGCGCCTGCGCCCGCCGACGCAATTCCAACAACACCGCCAATGCGGTTGAATCAAATTGTTGCAGCGGCGAGACATCAACAACCACTGGCACGCGTTCTTGCGCAAGCGCTGCCGTCAGCTGAACTAACTGGGCTGTTGCAACGCTTTGCGTCAAGGTCTGCGTCAAGATCAACATGCTTAGCCTTTGGCCGATTTTTCGTTGGCAACCGCATTGGCTTTGTTGCGTTCGCTCAGTGTGGCAATCAGGCCGTCGATGCCTTTGGCGTTGATTTCCTGTGAAAACTGGCTGCGGTAGGTATCGACCAGCCAAACACCCAGCACATTGAGGTTATAGATCTTCCAGCCCGCGCCCACCCCTGGCGTTTTTTCCAGGCGATAGTCAAGCTGCACGGGGTCACCCCGACCCTTGATCAAAGTGCGAACGACAACTTCCTTGTCTTCAGGTGACGAACGCATGGGTCGGACTTCAAAAGTCAGATTCTTGGCCTGCCCCATGGCCCCGGCGTAGGTGCGCACCAGTAATATCTTGAATTCAGCTTCCAGCCGTGCGCGCTGCTCAGGTGTCGCCTGCCGCCAGCCTGGCCCCACCGCTGACGCGGTCATGCGCTGAAAATTGAGGTGGGGCATGACCTTTTGGTCAAGCAAGACCATGATGCGGTTCACATCACCGGCTTGCACTGCTGTGTCGGCATTGATTATGTCCAGCGCTTCCTGGCCCAGGCGCTTGATCAGGGCATCTGGCGCTTCGTCAGCGGCCAATGCAGCCCCACTCAACAGGCTGCCAACCAGCGCACTGGCAGACAAACCCAATATCAAAATTCTTCTGTTCATCGTCATACTCCTGCGGTATTACTTCGTAAAGTCTTCAGCTGGTGTGACGGCTGGCAACGCTTCGTCAGGCGGGTCGCCGTCGTAAACCAAGCTGCGACGACGTTGCAAAAAGGCATCGCGCGTGAAGGTATAGGGGTCTAGCGCCACCTCATCAAGCATCTTGCTGGCGTCCAACAAGCGCGAGCGGCGATTGACCAGGTCAAGAGCGATTGCCGAATTGCGTGCCGCCACGTCATTCACGTTGGTCAACAAATTACCCTGCGTGTCCACCGGTAACGCTGCCGTGTCACGCAAGGTTGACGGCCCCAGCAGTGGCAATACCAGATACGGACCGGTGCCAACGCCCCAATAGCCCAGGGTTTGACCAAAATCTTCGGTATGGCGCTCAATGCGCATCTCTGTTGCTATGTCGAGCAATCCAACCAAGCCAAAAGTTGTATTGACACCAAAGCGCAGGAAACTTTCAACCGTTTCACGCGGTTTGAATTGCAGCGCATTATTGACACCCGACCAGGCATCCTGCAGATTGGCAAAAAAGTTGGTGACACCAGTACGCACGGGTTGCGGAAAGACATCCCGGTAAGCGGTGGCAACTGGCTTGACCAGCGCGCGATCAACCGCGTCGTTGAAGCTGTAGACACCGCGGTTGAAAGGCTCCGCCGGATCACGCGGGTTGGCGTTGGGACCCGTGGCACAGGCTGTGGTGAGCAACAGCATGACGCACACGACACTGAGTTGGGCGCAATACAGTACTTTCCCCTGAATCAAATTTTTGTTGGCCATGATTTTTACTTGTTTGAATTTTCTGGCGGTGCAGCATCGGCTGCTTTGCTGAACAAAAATTGACTGATGAGATTTTCCAACACAATCGCCGACTGGGTGCTTGATACCACATCGCCTGCGGCCAGATTGTTCTCATCAGCGCCTGCTTCTATGCCCAGATACTGGTCACCCAACAGGCCGCTGGTGAGGATTTTGAGTGAGCTGTCTTTTGGAAAAACATAACGCTTTTCAAGCGCCAGCGTGACCTTTGCACGAAACGACTTGTCATCAAAGGCAATGCTATCGACCCGCCCGACGACCACCCCGGCGCTCTTGACGGCCGCTTTGGGCTTGAGGCCTCCAATGTTGTCGAATTTGGCGATCACGGGATAGGTTTTTTGAAAACTCAGCGTCAACAAATTGGCTGACTGCAGTGCCATGAACAAAATTGCAACTGCGCCAACCAGCACAAACATACCTACCCACACATCATATTTTGAACGTTGCATTGAACCCCTTTCTGGCTACTACCTTGGCAGCGCACCATGACAACTTAGTCTCTTGAACACCTAAAAACCTTACGAATGATCAGCCCGCAGCGCAGCGATTTGACTTCAAAGCGTAAACATCATAGCGGTCATAACAAAGTCCAGCGCCAGCACGGTCAGCGACGCCATCACCACCGTACGCGTGGTAGCTTTGGCAACCCCCTCAGGCGTGGCATGGGCGTTGTAACCTTGCAGCAGCGCGATGAATGTCACCGCTATTCCAAACACAAAACTCTTGATCACGCCGTTACCCATATCCTTGAATACGTCAACCCCACTTTGTATCTGGCTCCAGAACGCGCCGCCATCGACACCGATCATCAGCACCCCTACCACCCAGCCACCAATGATGCCCATGGCGCTGAACACCGCCGCCAGCATGGGCATGGTGAACACGCCAGCCCAGAAACGCGGTGCCAGCACCCGCTCGATCGGGTCGACGGCCATCATCTCCATCACGCTGATCTGCTCACCCGCTTTCATTAAGCCGATCTCTGCGGTGAGTGCCGTGCCTGCGCGTCCGGCAAACAACAAGGCAGTGACCACCGGCCCGAGTTCACGCATGAGGCTCAAGGACACCATCAGCCCCAGCGCCTCGGCCGAGCCATAGCGTTGCAAAATGTAATAGCCCTGCAAACTCAGCACAAAACCCACAAACAGGCCCGAAATGCCAATGATGACCAGCGAATAATTGCCCAGAAAGTGAACCTGATCTCGCACCAGGACATTGCGTCTGAAAGCATAGCCCAGCGTGGCACACAAGCGCAGAAACAGGCGCGCTGCGTAACCTGCGGCATCAAGCTGACATCGAACGGTGTAGCCGATCTCTCGGGGGTGAAAACCACTCATGGCGTCACCTCCAGGCCAAAATCCTGTGCCACCGTCGGTCCGGGGTAATGGAAATGCACCGGTCCGTCGGGCAAGGCGTTAACGTACTGATAGACCAGCGGATCGGTGCTGTGGCGCACCTCGTCGGGCGTACCCTGCGTGGCGATCTTGCCGTTGGCCAAAATGATGACCTGGTCAGCGATGGCAAAAGTCTGCTCCAGATCGTGCGAGACAAAAATACTGGTCAGCCCCATGGTGTCGTTCAATTCGCGAATCAAACGCGCGGCCGTGCCCAGCGAGATCGGGTCTAGACCGGCGAAGGGTTCGTCGTACATCACCAACTCAGGATCCAGCGCAATGGCACGCGCCAACGCCACACGGCGCGCCATGCCGCCGCTCAAATCACTGGGCATCAGAGAACGGGCACCGCGCAAGCCCACCGCGTTGAGCTTCATCAGCACCACATCGCGAATCAGCGCCTCGGGCAAATCAGTGTGCTCGCGCAGCGGGAACGCCACGTTCTCGAACACGTCAAGGTCGGCAAACAAGGCGCCAAACTGGAACAACATACCCATGCGCCGACGAACGGTGTACAGCTCGGGCTGCGTCATCGGCGTCACGTCCTGACCATCAAACAGCATCTGGCCTTGTTGTGCCTTGATCTGGCCACCAATGAGTCGCAGGATCGTTGTTTTGCCACCACCCGAGGCCCCCATGAGCGCGGTGACCTTGCCGCGCGGGATCGTCAGGTTGATGCCGTCCAGAATGACGCGCGCATCATAACCAAAGCTCAGGTGCTGCAATTGAACAAGGGGGGTGGATGGGTTTGATGGATTCATAAATAGAAAGACCGGGGTAACCCGGCCTCTCAATGATACGTGAGAAAAAAATATTAACGTGGCAGGTCGCTAAAGCCCATCAAAAATTCATCCACCGCACGCGCGGCCTGGCGACCTTCGCGGATGGCCCAGACCACCAGGCTTTGGCCGCGGCGCATGTCGCCTGCGGCAAACACCCGGGCGACGTTGGTGGCGTAGCCGCCGGTGAAGTCGGTGCTGGCTTTGGCATTGCCACGTGCATCTTTGTCCACGCCAAAGGCATCCAGCACGGTGGCCACTGGGTTGACAAAACCCATGGCCAACAGCACCAGGTCGGCTTGGTAGGTTTTTTCGGTCCCGGGGATTTCAACCATCTTTCCGTCTTTGAGCTCAATGTGCACCGTTTGCAAGCCCGTCAGCTTGCCTTTTTCGCCCACGAAAGCCTTGGTGGAAATGGCAAATTCGCGCTGGCAACCTTCTTCGTGGCTGGAACTGGTGCGCAGCTTCATGGGCCAGTAAGGCCAGGTGAGCGGCCGATTTTCTTCTGCGGGCGGCTGCGGCATGACCTCAAACTGGGTCACGCTGACCGCGCCGTGGCGGTTGCTGGTACCTACGCAATCCGAGCCGGTGTCACCGCCACCAATCACGATAACGTGCTTACCTTCGGCACGCAGTTGTCCTTTGAGCTTGTCGCCGGCGTTGACCTTGTTTTGCTGTGGCAAAAATTCCATAGCAAAGTGAATGCCATCCAGGTCGCGCCCGGGCACTGGCAAATCTCGGCTTTGCTCAGACCCACCGGTGAGCAGCACGGCATCAAAGTCTTTTTGCAATTGCTCGGCAGACAGGGTTTCTTTGGCCCAGTTGGTCACCTTGCTGCCCTTGGGCATGACCCCTACCAGCACGCCGGTGCGAATCGTCACGCCCTCGGCCTTGAGTTGCTCAACCCGGCGGTCAATATGGGTTTTTTCCATCTTGAAGTCGGGAATGCCGTAGCGCAGCAAGCCACCAATACGGTCGTTTTTCTCAAACAAGGTCACGTCATGCCCCACCCGCGCCAGTTGTTGTGCTGCCGCCAAGCCCGCCGGACCAGAACCCACCACAGCCACTTTTTTACCCGTCTTGACTTTTGCGGGCTGTGGCTTGACCCAGCCGTTTTCCCAGGCGCGGTCAATGATGGCGTGCTCAATGCTCTTGATGCCCACTGGCAACTGGTTCACGTTCAGGGTGCAAGCTGCCTCACACGGAGCCGGACAGATGCGCCCGGTGAACTCAGGGAAGTTGTTGGTACTGTGCAGCACATCGATGGCTTCTTTCCAGTCGTTGTGATAGACCAAGTCATTGAAATCTGGAATGATGTTGTTAACCGGGCAGCCGTTGTTGCAAAACGGGGTGCCACAGTCCATGCAACGTGCCGCCTGCACAGTCGCAGCCTTGTCGTCCAGACCAATGACAAACTCTTTGTAATTTTTCAAGCGCTCGGGCACGGGCTTGTAGCCCTCTTCGACGCGCTCATACTCCATGAAACCGGTTACTTTTCCCATGATGCTGTTTCCTTGTTGATTGCCAGTGCCGTTTGATCAGACCGCAGCAGGTTTCTTGCTTGCTTCTTTTTTTATAGCTGCCTGCGCACGTTCCACCTGGGCTACAGCCTCTTTTTTCGTATGAAGTTCGCCCAAGGCGCGCTTGTACTCGTTGGGGAACACTTTGACAAATTTGGCCCGTGCGGTGTCCCAGTTGTCGAGCAACTCGCGGGCGCGGCGGCTGCCAGTCCAGCGGTTGTGGTCTTCCAGCAATTTTTTCAGCTGCGCCTCGTCACTTTGACCGCGGTGCCACAGACTTTCTTTCACCGCTTCTTTTTGCTCGGCTGTGGTCAGCACTTTCTCGAGCGACACCATGGCGGTGTTGCAGCGTTTGGCAAACTTGCCGTCTTCGTCATACACATAAGCCACGCCGCCGCTCATGCCGGCTGCAAAGTTGCGCCCGGTAGCACCCAGCACCGCCACGGTGCCGCCGGTCATGTACTCGCAGCCATGGTCTCCGGTGCCCTCCACCACAGCAGAAGCCCCCGACAAACGCACGGCAAAGCGTTCACCCGCCACACCGCTGAAATAGGCCTCGCCGCTGGTGGCACCAAACATCACGGTGTTGCCCACAATGGTGTTCTTGATGGCATCGCCACGGAAGTCAATGCTCGGGCGCACCACCACGCGGCCACCGCTCAAGCCTTTGCCGGTGTAGTCGTTGGCATCACCAATCAAATACAGCGTGATGCCTTTGCACAGGAAAGCACCAAACGACTGCCCCCCTGTACCTTCGAGCTGAATGCGGATGGTATCGTCCGGCAAGCCTTCGGGGTGCGCTTGCGTCACCACACCCGAGAGCATGGCACCGACCGAACGGTTCACGTTACGCGCCACTTCGATGAACTGCACGCGTTCACCCTTGTCGATGGCGGCACGGCTCTTTTCGATCAACTTGTTGTCCAGCGCCTTGTGCAGCCCATGGTCTTGGGTTTCGGTGTGGAAACGCGGCACGTCTGCACCCACATTGGGCTGGGCAAACAAACGGCTGAAGTCCAGGCCAGATGCTTTCCAGTGGTTCAGGCCAGCGCGCATGTCCAGCAGGTCAGAGCGGCCAATCAGTTCATCAAACGTACGCATGCCCAGCTGCGCCATGATCTGGCGCGCTTCTTCGGCAATGAAGAAGAAGTAGTTCACCACGTGCTCGGGCTTGCCAGAGAACTTCTTGCGCAGCTCGGGGTCTTGCGTGGCCACGCCCACTGGGCAGGTGTTGAGGTGGCATTTGCGCATCATGATGCAGCCTTCGACCACCAGCGGCGCGGTGGCAAAGCCGAATTCATCCGCGCCCAACAGAGCCCCAATCACCACATCGCGGCCGGTTTTCATTTGACCGTCGGTTTGCACCCGAATGCGGCTGCGCAGGCGGTTGAGCACCAGGGTTTGCTGGGTTTCAGCCAGGCCAATTTCCCACGGGCTGCCGCAATGCTTGATGGACGACCAGGGCGATGCCCCGGTGCCACCGTCGTGCCCGGCAATCACCACGTGGTCGGCCTTGCACTTGGCCACCCCTGCAGCGATGGTACCCACGCCAATTTCAGACACCAGCTTAACGCTGATGCTGGCTTTGGGCGCCACGTTTTTCAGGTCGTGAATCAGTTGCGCCAGGTCTTCAATGGAGTAAATGTCGTGGTGCGGTGGCGGCGAGATCAAGCCCACGCCCGGCACCGAGAACCGCAGTTTGCCAATGTAGTCTGACACCTTGGCACCGGGCAGTTGGCCGCCCTCGCCCGGTTTGGCGCCTTGCGCCATCTTGATCTGGATTTGATCGGCGCTGCCCAGGTATTCGGCGGTGACGCCAAAACGACCCGAGGCCACTTGTTTGATCTTGGAGCGCATGGAGTCACCGTCTTGCAAGGCGTAGTCGACCTCAAACAGGTCTTTGCCCAACAAATCCGACATGGTCTGCCCCTGCTTGATCGGAATGCCTTTGAGCTCGTTGCGGTAGCGCAGCGGGTCTTCACCACCCTCGCCGGTGTTGCTTTTGCCGCCGATGCGGTTCATGGCCACAGCCAGCGTGGCGTGGGCTTCGGTGGAGATGGAACCCAGCGACATGGCGCCGGTGGCAAAGCGCTTGACGATTTCTTTGGCGCTTTCTACCTCGTCGATCGGAATCGCCTTGCTGGGGTCAAGCTTGAACTCGAACAAACCACGCAGCGTCATGTGGCGCTTGTTCTGGTCGTTGATGATCTGGGCGTATTCCTTGTAGGTGTTCCAGTTGTTGGCGCGGGTGCTGTGCTGCAGCTTGGCAATCGCGTCCGGTGTCCACATGTGCTCTTCGCCGCGGGTGCGCCAGGCGTATTCGCCACCGGTATCCAGGCGGTTGGCCAGCACCGGGTCGGCACCAAACGCCGCTTTATGCATACGAATGGCTTCTTCGGCAATCTCGAACACACCAATACCTTCCACACGGCTGGGGGTACCGGTGAAGTATTTGGCGATGGTGTCGCTGTTGAGGCCAATGGCTTCAAACAACTGCGCACCGCAGTAGCTCATGTAGGTGCTGACACCCATTTTGGACATGATCTTGGACAGGCCCTTGCCCACTGCTTTGACATAGTTGTAAATGGCTTTGTCGGCACTCAAGTCACCAGGCAATTCTTTGCAGATGCTGGCCAGGGTTTCCATTGCCAGGTAGGGGTGAATAGCTTCTGCGCCGTAACCGGCCAGCACGCCAAAGTGGTGTACTTCACGCGCAGTACCGGTCTCCACCACCAAGCCCGCCGTGGTGCGCAAACCTTCACGCACCAGGTGCTGGTGAACGGCAGACAAGGCCAACAGCGCGGGAATGGCCAATTGGGTGGCGCTGATGGCGCGGTCGCTGATGATCAGGATGTTGTGGCCGCTCTTGATGGCGTCCACCGCTTCAGCACACAGTGAGGCCAATTTAGCCTCCACGCCTTCACGGCCCCAGACCAGCGGGTAGGTGATGTCCAGCGTGTAGCTGCGGAACTTGCCATTGGTGTGCTGGGCAATGTCGCGCAGCTTGGCCATGTCGGCAAAGTCCAGCACCGGCTGGCTGACCTCAAGACGCAGCGGCGGGTTGACCTGGTTGATGTCAAGCAAATTGGGTTTGGGGCCAACAAATGACACCAGGCTCATCACAATGGCTTCACGGATCGGGTCAATGGGCGGGTTGGTCACCTGGGCGAACAACTGCTTGAAGTAGTTGTAAAGCGGCTTGTTTTTGTCGCTCAACACAGCCAGCGGGCTGTCGTTGCCCATGGAGCCAATGGCTTCTTCGCCGTTGGCTGCCATCGGGGCGATCAAAAACTTCAGGTCTTCCTGGGTGAACCCAAAGGCTTGCTGGCGGTCCAGCAGCGTGCCTTCAGACTCTGAAGCGCTGGCGGGCTCGCCACCGCCTTGCACGTCGTCCAGGCGAATGCGCAGGTTCTCGATCCATTGCTTGTAAGGCTTGGCATTGGCCAGACTGGCTTTGAGCTCGTCGTCGTTGACCATGCGCCCCTGTTCTAGGTCAATCATGAACATCTTGCCAGGCTCCAACCGCCACTTGCGCACGATTTTGCTCTCAGGGAAAGGCAGCACGCCCGACTCAGAGGCCATCACCACCAGGTCGTCGTCGGTGATGCAATAGCGCGCCGGACGCAAGCCATTGCGGTCCAGCGTGGCGCCAATCTGGCGACCATCGGTGAACACGATGGAAGCCGGGCCGTCCCAGGGCTCCAGCATCGAGGCGTGGTACTCATAAAACGCGCGGCGACGCTCGTCCATGCCGGTGTTTTGCTCCCAGGGTTCGGGAATCATCATCATCACCGCCTGGCTAATCGGGTAGCCGGCCATGGTGAGCAGTTCCAGGCAGTTGTCAAAGGTGGCGGTGTCAGACTGGGTTGGGAAGCTGATCGGGTAAAGCTTTTGCAAATCCGCCCCCAGCACCGGGGAACTCATCACGCCTTCACGCGCCTTCATCCAGTTGTAGTTGCCCTTGACGGTGTTGATTTCACCGTTGTGCGCCACATAGCGGTAGGGGTGGGCCAGCGGCCACTCCGGGAAAGTGTTGGTAGAAAAACGCTGGTGCACCAAGCCCAGCGCAGAGACGCAGCGCGGGTCTTTCAGATCAAGGTAATACGTGCCCACCTGGTCGGCCAGCAGCAGGCCTTTGTAGATGACGGTGCGGCTGCTCATGCTGGGCACGTAGTACTCTTTGCTGTGCTTGAGTTTCAAGGCCTGAATGTGCGCGCTGGCAGTCTTGCGGATCACGTACAGCTTGCGCTCTAGCGCGTCTTGCACGATCACGTCGTTGCCACGGCCAATGAACAACTGGCGCAGGATAGGTTCTTTTTTACGTACGTTGGGCGACATCGGCATGTCACGATCCACTGGCACATCGCGCCAGCCCAGCAACACCTGGCCTTCGGCCTTGACAGCACGCTCCAACTCTTGTTCGCATGCCTGGCGGCTGGCGTTTTCTTTGGGCAAGAAAACCATGCCCACGCCGTACTCACCGGGTGGCGGCAGGGTGATGCCCTGAGCCGCCATTTCTTCACGGTACAAGGCATCGGGCAACTGAATCAAGATGCCCGCGCCGTCGCCCATCAGCTTGTCAGCCCCAACCGCCCCCCGGTGGTCCAGGTTCTCCAGAATCTTGAGCGCATTTTTGACAATGTCGTGCGACTTCTGACCCTTGATATGCGCCACAAAACCGACCCCGCAGGCATCGTGCTCCTGGGTAGATGAATACAAACCATGTTCCTGGAGATGGGTGATCTCGGCTGCCGTTGTCATACGCGCGCTCCTAAAAAATTATCAGATAAGCCAACTTTACCGCATTGCAGCATCTGTGCCAAACAAAATAATTGGGGTCAGATTCCAATTAATTTTAAAAAGATGGATCATTTAAACAATTGGGGACACATCAAATTTAATAGCTATTACCGCTTATGAATATTGGGCTACAGCCCTATTTTATTAAAGATTTATTGACGGAATAGGGTCGTCCCGCACCAGTTTTGGCCACACGGCGCTGGGTTCTTTTTTGCAAATCTGCGACAAAATCCGGCTCTCCCAGGGCCCAGCCTCGCAAGGTGGCATCGGTCAATGCGGTCTGCTGCACCGGGTTGATGCCTGCATGCACCAAGTCGGCGTAGGCCGCTTCCCGTGCAAACGGGGTATTGCCCAGCTCCCAATACAAGGTGTGCGGCGTAATCAGGCGATCTGAACGGACACCCCGGTAATGCAAATGGCTGGACCAAGGGTAGTCCTGCGGCTGTGACACCAGGCCAGCACGTACCGGGTTCAGGTCGATGTAAACCATGCAGGCCAATAAATAGCGGTCGGTCTGGATCAGCGTGGACTTATAGCGCCCCTCCCACAGGGTGCCGCTGCGTTTTTGCGTGTCATTGAAATACCGCACATAACTGCGCCCCACCGCCTGCATCATTTTGGGCAAACCCTCGGCGGTTTGCGGCGTAGCCAGCAGGTGAAAGTGGTTGCTCATCAGCACATAGGCGTGCACCGATACCCCAAATTTTTTAGCGTTTTCTTCCAGCAAATCCAGCAGCAACCGGTAGTCTGCCGGTGTGGCAAAAATGGCTTGGCGGTTGTTACCGCGCTGGATGACGTGGTGCGGATAACCCGGCAGGGTCAGGCGAGGCAGACGGGCCATAACAACCAGTGAATGGGAAATTAATGGGGTTCTGACCCCAATTAATTGGGCGCCTTGGCAACCCGGACTTTGCCGCTGGTGGTGATCAAAATTACTTTGTCGCCAGGGGTCAGTACTTGACCGCCTTTGGCTTGCACCACGGCACGGCGTTCACCACTTTTGAGTTGGATCAGCAGTTCGGTGGCGTCTTCGCGCGTGGCGAAACGCTCAATGGTGTTGCCCGCCACGGCTCCAGCCACGCCCACCAGCACGCCAATCACATTGCTCTCTGCGCTCGATCCGCCGCGTGTTGCCCCCGCCACTGCGCCCGTCACGCCACCGACAGCCGCACCAATGCCGCTTTGGCTGCCGTCAACAACGACATTGCGCACCGTCAGCACCACCCCGTCTTCCACCTGGGACAAACGCTGCGCGTCACCGCGTTGGATCACGTCCGGGCTGCTGCTAGCGCACGCGCCCAGGGTCAAGGCCAAGCTCACCGTCAATGCGGCAGATAAAAGTGATCGCATACAAACTCCTTGAAAAAATGACCAAACATGTGTGTTGGAGCAGCCAGCGCTGCAAAAATTCCGTGGGCGAGCTTAACGGTCTGCCAACGCATCCGCCGCAGCAGGTTCGGCGGCCTTGGCGGCATTGTCCGGCAGACTTGTAAACCGCGTGTGAAGCAGCTCTGTCAAGCCGAATTCAATCAACAATTCACGCAGACGCTGCCCGGCAGCGCGCTTTTTCTGGCCGGTGTAGCGGGCAATGATGAGCTCGTTTTTCATGCTGTGCTCCCAACCCACCAGCTCGGTCACCGTGACCTGGTAGCCGCAAGCCTCCAGGTACAGGCAACGCAATACGTTGGTGATCTGGCTGCCCAGTTCACGCGTGTGCAACGGATGCCGCCACAATTCTGATAGCGGTGTGCGCTGCAAAGACAAGGCTTTGTGTTGACTCAAAACCCGCGCCACCTCGGCCTGGCAACACGGCACCAGCACCATAAAGCGGGCCTGCTTTTGCAGCCCAAAGGCGATGGCATCGTCGGTGGCGGTGTCGCAGGCGTGCAGCGCGGTGACCACGTCGATGTGCGTCGGCAACAGCGCCGACTGGGCCGACTCGGCCACCGTCAGGTTCAGGAACGACATGCGCGCAAAACCCAGGCGTGTGGCCAGCTCGGTGGATTTTTGCACCAGCTCGGAGCGGGTTTCAATGCCGTAAATATGGCCGCTGGGTTTGGCCTTGAAGAACAGGTCGTACAGAATGAAGCCCAGGTAGGACTTGCCCGCGCCGTGGTCGGCCAGGGTGATGCCAATGGGGGCATCCGCGCCAACTGGGTCACCCAGCTCCAGCAACAGTTTTTCAATGAACTGGTACAGGTGGTAGACCTGCTTGAGCTTGCGGCGCGAGTCCTGGTTGAGCTTGCCTTCGCGCGTCAAAATGTGCAGCTCTTTGAGCAATTCCAGCGATTGCCCAGGTCGAATGTCGTCCAACAGCGGGTGGGCCGCAGTAGCACCAGCGGTGCTGGACTTCTGCCTGGTGCGGTCAACGGTTTTGTTTTTCATCGCCCGATGATGCCACGCCCGAAGCCTCAAACACATGCGCCGCCAGGTTCAAGGCCGCCCAGCCGTCAAGCCCAAGGCGCTCCATGGTTTGCATGTTGGCTTCAAAAATCGTCTCCGGGTTGGGAAACGCCGCCACGGCGCGGTCGATGCTGTCCTCGCGCAGCAGGTGCAGCGTGGGGTAGGGACTGCGGTTGGTGCAGTTGGTGACGTCGTCTGGCAGTGTTCCGGCAAACTGGTAGCGCGGGTGCAGCGAAGCAATTTGCAGCACACCGTCCAGGTCCAGATCGACCAGCGCCTGGTCGGCATCCGCCAGAAAATCATTGAAATCCAAGAAGTCTTCAAACCCCTGTGGCACTATTAAAAGCGTAGTGTCTCGCGCTTTTGAATCAAGGGCTACAAGCGCATTTAGCTCTTGAATTAAATCGGCCAACAACAGCTGTGGCGTGGTCGCCTGGCTGACTGCGTAATGCACCTGGCCTTTGACGTGCACGCTTTTGGCGAACGGGCACAGGTTCAGGCCAATCACGGCGCGCTCCAGCCAGGCCACGGTGTCAGCCACCACTTGGTCGTGTTCGTTCATACGCATCCTTCAGTCAACAAGGTCTGGCCGGTGAGCCGGTGGTGCTCACGCACCGCAAAACGGTCGGTCATGCCGGCAATGTAATCGGCCACCGCACGTGCGGTGACGCTGGCAGTGACGCTGGCAGTGACGCTGGCGGTGACGCTGGCGGTGACGCTGGCAGTGACGCTGGCGGCGTCGCCCACGGCGCCTTGTGCTGCGCGGCGCTGGTAACGCTCGGGCATTTCATGCGGCGCGGCAAAGTAAGCATCAAACAACGCACGCACCACCTGTTTGGCCTGCCCTGTGGTTTGCAGCACCTGCGGATGGCGGTACAGCTGCTGCAGCAAAAAGGCCTTCAGGACGCGTGACTTGGCGCGCATGTCGGGCCCAAATTGCACCAGCGGCGGCAGCTGGCGCACCGCTGCCAAGTCGATGGAGCCCACCGCATCCAAGGCAGACTGGGTGGCGGCAATCACGTCATACACCTGGGCACTGAGCATGCGGCGAATCGACTCGTAGAGCAAGCGCCGCCCCTGGTCAGCCTGGTGTAGCTGCGGAAAATCCGCCAGCGTTTGCCGCCTGAACTCGTCAAACAAGGGCACGGCTTGCAGTTGCGCCAGGGTGATCAGGCCAGAGCGCACGCCGTCGTCAATGTCGTGGGCGTTGTAAGCAATCTCATCAGCCAGGTTGCACAGCTGGGCTTCCAGGCTGGGCTGGGTGTGCGTCAAAAACCGCTGCGCCACACCCCCTGGCTCGCCCGCCTCCAGCGCCTTGGCATTGGCGATCGAGCAATGTTTGAGGATGCCTTCGCGGGTCTCAAAGGTGAGGTTCAGCCCATCAAACTCAGGGTAGCGATGTTCCAGGTGGTCTACCACCCGCAGGCTCTGCAGGTTGTGCTCAAAACCACCAAATGCTGCCATGCAGTCGTTCAATGCGTCTTGCCCTGCATGGCCGAATGGCGTGTGACCCAGGTCGTGCGCCAGCGCAACAGCTTCGACCAGGTCTTCATTGAGCCTGAGCGAACGGGCAATCGAGCGCCCGAGTTGCGCCACCTCCAGCGAATGCGTCAGCCGGGTGCGAAACAGGTCGCCTTCGTGGTTCAGAAATACCTGGGTTTTATAAACCAGACGCCTGAACGCCGTGCAATGCACGATGCGGTCGCGGTCGCGCTGGTAGTCGGTGCGGGTGGGCGCGGGAGCTTGTGCAAAACGCCGTCCGCGCGTTGCAGCCGGGTCACAGGCGTAAACAGCTAAAGCAGAATTCATACGTCAAAAGTGCCTCTAGCCCTTATGGAATAAGCGCAAGCAGCTATTATTTTAAAAGTTATTTTTGACAGCAGAGGTCAATCACCTGACGCACCAGCGCGTCGGGTGCGGGGCGCACCACGGCGCATCCAGGCTGGTCGATCAGGACAAACTTGATCTCACCCGCCTCGGACTTCTTGTCGAGCCGCATCAACCCAAGGTAGCGCCCGGCGTTGTCTGCGCTGTCCAGCACCGGCGCTTTTGTGGGCAAGCCCGCCTTGGCGATTAAGGTGACCAGGCGGTGCACAAAGAACGCATCGACCAGGCCCAAGCGCTGCGAGAGGTGCGCGGCCAGCACCATGCCACAGCCCACCGCCTCGCCGTGCAGCCAGACGCCAAAACCCAAACCGGCCTCAATGGCGTGGCCGAAGGTATGGCCAAAGTTCAGGATGGCGCGCAAGCCCGACTCGCGTTCGTCTTGCGCCACCACAGAGGCCTTGATCTCACAGCTGCGCCGTACCACTTGCGCCAGCGCGGCGGGTTCGCGCGCCAACACCGCGTCGAGGTGCGCCTCCAGCCAGGTGAGGAAGTCCATGTCGGCTATCGGCCCGTATTTGATGACCTCGGCCAGACCAGCGCTGAGTTCGCGCGCGGGCAAGGTTTTGAGCGTGTCGAGATCGCACACCACCTTGAGCGGCTGGTAGAACGCGCCAATCATGTTTTTGCCCAGCGGGTGGTTGATGGCGGTCTTGCCCCCCACCGATGAATCCACCTGCGCCAGTAGCGTGGTCGGCACCTGCACAAATGGCACACCGCGCATGTAGGTGGCCGCGGCAAAACCCGTCATGTCGCCCACCACGCCGCCGCCTAAGGCGAACAACACGGTTTTGCGGTCACAGCCGTGACCCAGCAAGGCGTCAAAAATCAGGTTCAAGCTTTCCCAGGTTTTGTAGGCTTCACCGTCGGGCAATTGCACGGTGTAGACCTTGGCAAACTGGGCCGACAGCGCGCGCTCAAGCCGACTGGCGTACAAGGGCCCAACGGTGGTGTTGGTCACAATCAGGGCCGCACCCGCCTTGGGCAGTTGCGCGTAACTCAGCGGGTTGTCAAACAGCGAGACCCGAATGGCAATGGTGTAACTGCGGTCGGCCAGGTCGATCGCAACGGTTTGGAGGTCTAAGGAAATCATGGGCCAGCGCCAAGCTAAAGAATGTAAGGGACTCGTACACCGGGATAGGCCGGTGAAAAATCTTTGGAATTACGGGTCACGAGCAATCG
>MNXW01000207.1:434-5860 GCA_001871515.1 Comamonadaceae bacterium CG2_30_57_122 | reverse complement strand
GTTGCTGCGCGCGCTGCAGGCTGGGCGCAAAAAAGCCTTGCTGGTGTTCCAGCGCCAGCCGCCTTTCTGGTTGACCTCAAAGTAGCCCACACCTTCGTTGCTGCCGGTATTGAAGTCTGGCGTGGACGGTATGCCCGCTTGCTGCGCAGCTTGGGCAAAGGCATCCAGAATGTCCCAGCGCAGGCGCTGTTTCTCTACCCGCCACTCGCCGCCGTGGCCATGGTGTTGGTTGAAAGCTTCAAGACTTTTAGGGCTGTAGCCCTTATTAATACTGGGTGAGTAGCTATCTAATTTGTAGTGATTTTCATGTGCCATGAAATCTGCCAACACCGCTTGCCAGCCCCAGGCCGGGTCACCGGTGTGCTGCGCCCAAGCGTCATAGTCCCGGGCCTGGCCGCGCATGTAGATCATGCCGTTGATGCTGCTGCAGCCGCCCAGCACCTTGCCGCGCGGGAATCGCAGGCTGCGGCCATTCAGACCGGCATCGGGCTCGGTGTGAAAGCGCCAGTCGGTGCGTGGGTTGCCAATGCAATACAGGTAGCCCACCGGTATGTGAATCCAGGGGTAGTTGTCGGGCCGACCAGCCTCGACCAGCAGCACACGCTTGGTCGGGTCGGCGCTGAGCCGGTTGGCCAGCAGGCAGCCGGCGGTGCCCGCGCCGATGATGATGTAGTCAAAGCTGCTGTTCATGGAGGGTGTTCCTTGTCTGAGCCGTAGGGTTTAACCCAAACAATCCATTAACGTTGAAACAACAACCACAGCCGCCAAGAATAGCGTGTTGTAGGGCCGACTTCAGTCGGCCATGGCGGTTTGAAACCCGCCCTACGCAGGCCACGCATGTTTCAAATTTTGGGGTGTTCTTGTTGTACATGGTCGTTAGGGCATGCATGCAGGCACGCAGTGCCGCCTAATGGATTATTTGGGTTTGAGGCATTTTGCCGCAGCTGTGACGCGTGGTGTGTCCCCCGCGTTGCCGTTACGATGCGAGCCTGAGCGCACCATGCCTGAAGCCACCCCCACACTCACCCTGCACACCCGCCCGACGGGGCGCTGCGCGGTGCTGGGCGGCTGCTGGAGTGCGGCGCGTTTGGCCGACCCTGGCCAGTGGAGCAAGATCAGTCAAACCCTGGTTCTTGCTGGGTCTTCGCGTGGTGTGCAGTGGGATTTGCTGGCGCTGACCCGGCTCGACCACACCGGTGCCCAACTGCTGTGGAACACCTGGGGTCGGCAATGGCCCATGCAACTGCAAGTGAATCCGGCGCAACAGGCCATGCTGCAGCGCGTGGCTCGTTTCAGTGGTGCAGAGCTACGGCTTGCACCGATGTCAATTGGGCAGCGTTTTCTGAAACTGGGTGAACAACTCTGGCTGTTGTGGGATCACCTGCTGGGCTTGCTGGCACTGACCGGCCAGCTGCTGCTGGACTTGTTGACACTTGTGCGCTCACCCCGGTGCGGCCCGTGGCGTGATATGTCAGGCCACCTGTACCGAATTGGAGCCACGGCATTGCCGGTGACGGCGCTGGTGGGGTTCATGATTGGCATTGTGCTGGCCTATTTGATGTCGCGCCAGTTGCGCCAGTTTGGAGCCGACACCTTCATCGTCAATATTCTCGGCATCGGGCTGATCCGCGAACTCGGCCCGATGCTGGCGGCGATTCTGATTGCCGGGCGCTCGGGCTCGGCCATCACCGCACAAATTGGCGTGATGCGGGTCACCGAAGAATTGGATGCCATGCGCGTCATGGGCATTGCCCAAGGCTACCGCCTGGTGCTGCCGCGCGCTTTGGCTTGTGCCGTGGCCATGCCACTGATCAGCGTCTGGACCACCCTGGCGGCGCTGCTCGGCGGCATGCTGGCGGCCGATGCGGTGCTGGGCGTGACCCCGGCCTATTTCTTTGCCACCTTGCCGCGCGCGGTGGAGATCGGCAACCTGTGGCTGGCCCTGGGCAAATCCATGGTGTTTGGGGTGCTGATTGCGCTGGTAGGCTGCCACTACGGCTTGCGCGTCAAGCCCAACACCGAGAGTCTGGGCCAGGGCACCACGGCTTCGGTGGTCACCAGCATCACCGTGGTGCTGTTGGTGGACGCGCTGTTTGCCGTGGTCTTCAAGAACGTGGGCATATGAACACGCGCCGCGCTGTGGTGGAGATTGACAAGCTCTGGTCGGTGTTTCACAGCCGCGGGGTGGACACCGTGGTGCACCAGGACTTGAGCCTGCGCATTGCAGCTGGTGAACTGCTGTCGGTAGTGGGCGGCTCGGGCTCTGGCAAAACCGTGCTGCTGCGCCAGCTGCTCGGGCTAGAAACCCCAGCCCGTGGCCGCGTCACCGTGCTCGGGGCAGACGCCTCGCGCATGGGGCGTGCGGGCGCTGCCAGCCGGGTTGGCATGCTGTTTCAGCACGGGGCACTGTTTTCGGCCTTTAGCGTGCTTGACAACATTGCGTTTCCGCTGCGCGAACTTAAAACCCTGCCCGCCGATTTGGTTCGAGATGCCGCCATGGTCAAGCTGCGCATGGTCGGGCTGGAGGCCTCTGCGGCACACAAAATGCCGGCGGATTTGTCTGGCGGCATGGTCAAACGCGCGGCGCTGGCCCGGGCCTTGATCATGGACCCGCCGCTGCTGCTGCTCGACGAGCCCACCGCCGGGCTGGACCCCGGCAGCGCTGACGCGTTTTGCGCGCTGCTCAAATCCCTGCACCAAGAGCTGAACCTGACGGTGGTCATGGTCACGCATGACCTCGACACCTTGCTGGCGCTGTCCACCCGCATTGCCGTGGTGGCCGACAAACACATCGTGGCCGAGGGCACGGCGGCGCAGGTGATGGCACAGCCGCACCCGTTCATCCAGGCGTATTTTTGGGGCGAACGTGGCCAGCGCGCCCGTGCCTTGTTGCACGATTCAAGCAAAGCAGGTTAAAAACGACCCATGGAAAACAAGTCCCACGCCTTGGCCGCTGGCAGCTTTGTGCTGCTGCTCACGGCCGCCCTGATCAGCCTGGCGGTCTGGCTCACGCGCGACACCCGTGCCTTGCAGGTGTATGAACTCGCGGGCGCGGTCAACGTCAGCGGTCTGCAGCCGCAAGCCAGCGTGCGCTACTTTGGCGTGCCGGTGGGCAAGGTCAGCAGCATGGGGCTGGACCCGCAAACCCCCGGCCAGGTGCTGGTGCGCATTGCCGTGGAAGACACCGCCCCCCTGACCACCCGCAGCTTTGCCACGCTGGGTTTTCAGGGGGTTACCGGGCTGGCCTACATCCAGCTGGCCGATGCGCCCGCAGACCCTGCCAGCGCCCCGGCCACCCCCCTGCCCCCGGGCAGCCGCATGCTGCTCAAACCTGGCCTGCTGAGCCAACTGACGGATCGGGGTGAACGCCTGCTAGGCCAGCTGGAACAAACCAGCCAACACGTCAACCAGCTGCTGGCACCAGGCAACCAGCAGGCGCTGATGGGTGCGGTGAAGCACATCGGGCAAGCGGCAGCAGAGCTGCAACAACTCACCGCCCAGACCCGCCGCACGCTGCCCGCGCTGCTGGCATCTGGCCAAGAGACGCTGGACGTGGTCAAGGCCACCTCCAAACGGGTTGGCGACAGTGCCGATGCGGCGCGGGTGTCGGCGAGCACGTTTCAACATTTCAGCGAGCGCATGACTGCACCCGGCGGCACGCTGGAGCAGATCAACCTGGGCGCGGACGTGCTGGTGGCCACCGGCCAAACCCTGCGCAGCAACACCTTGCCCCGGGTAGACCAAGCGCTGCAGGCGGCCGAGCGCACCAGCCAGCAGCTGGGCGAGTTGACCCAGTCCCTGACCGACAACCCGCAGGCCCTGCTGCTGGGCAAACCTGCGCTGCTGCCCGGGCCGGGCGAGCCTGGTTTTGCCGCCCCGCCGCCCGCAGCACGCTGATGAGCCCATACCAAAGCGTTCCAAAGCGTTCCAAATCAGACGGCAAATCACTATGAAAAACAGAGCTGTGTACGCAGAATATACAAGGGCTAGAGCCCTATTTGTTATATTAATTCTGGCGCTGTCGGGCTGCAGCCTGCCGCGCCCGGCCAACCCCCCGGCGGTGTACGACTTTGGCCCCGGCGCGCTGCAAACCCAGCCCAGCCTACGCAGCGCCCCTTTGCCGCCACTGGAGTTGGCCAGCGTCAAAACCAGTGCCGCGCTGAGCGGCAACGCCGTGCTGTACCGCCTGGCTTATGCGGATGCACAGCAACTCAGACCCTACACGCTGGCGCGCTGGAGCATGCCCGCGGCGCAGCTGATCGAGCAGCGCTTGCGTGCCCACTTGAGCCAGCGCCGCGCGGTGCTATCACCGGGTGCGATCAGCCTGGCCCGACCCGCTCGCGCTGCAGCCTCAGCCCCTGCAGCGTCTGCCACCCAGCCCCAAGCTATTCTGGAGTTGCAGCTGGCGCTGGAAGAATTCAGCCAGTTGTTTGAAAGCACCGACAAAAGCAGCGGCGTGCTGCGCCTGCTGGTGACGGTGACCGAACGCAGCGCAGCGGGTGAAACCCTGCTGGCCCAACGCAGCTTCACCGCCCAATTGGCCGCGCCCACGCCCGACGCGGCAGGCGGTGTGCGGGCCTTGACCGGTGCGGTGGATCAGGTGGTGCAGGAGGTGGAGGGCTGGCTGGGGCAGGTGGAAAAGAACAAATCGTTCTTGTAAAAAGTTTTTTACAAGTCAATTTCAATCCGCGCCCGCCATTGCTGGCGGGCGATGCCTCGCGCGTTAACTGCAATGACTTTGCCATGCAGAGTTTCAATCCGCGCCCGCCATTGCTGGCGGGCGATGCGTTATGGCTGCACATGCAATAGCGCCAGATGATCAGTTTCAATCCGCGCCCGCCATTGCTGGCGGGCGATGCTCTGCTTGGATGACTTGTCACCGTACACGCATCGTGTTTCAATCCGCGCCCGCCATTGCTGGCGGGCGATGCTGACCTTGATCTCGTAGGCATCGGTTCTAAATTTTGTTTCAATCCGCGCCCGCCATTGCTGGCGGGCGATGCTTTACTGGCTCACCAGCCAGTCTTTTTGCTGTGGTTTCAATCCGCGCCCGCCATTGCTGGCGGGCGATGCAAGCGGGCAGGCCGAAAAGCCCGATGTTGTCAGCGTTTCAATCCGCGCCCGCCATTGCTGGCGGGCGATGCAGTGCCACTCTCGTTACACACCGATACGAGCCTCGTTTCAATCCGCGCCCGCCATTGCTGGCGGGCGATGCTCGTCAAACCCTTGCGAGTCGGGTAGCGCCATTTGTTTCAATCCGCGCCCGCCATTGCTGGCGGGCGATGCACGCGTTACCAACAGCTGACCGACGGCACGCTACTGTTTCAATCCGCGCCCGCCATTGCTGGCGGGCGATGCGGTGCCCGCGTTGTTGCTGCAGTCGTATTTGTCGCGGTTTCAATCCGCGCCCGCCATTGCTGGCGGGC
>MNXW01000207.1:0-402 GCA_001871515.1 Comamonadaceae bacterium CG2_30_57_122 | reverse complement strand
GCCACTGGCCCCGGCGGTGGTGTTTCAATCCGCGCCCGCCATTGCTGGCGGGCGATGCTTGGCAAAGGCAGCCTGCACAGTTGGGTGGCCGGTGTTTCAATCCGCGCCCGCCATTGCTGGCGGGCGATGCTCATTTCTTTGATCCAATCAATAAAAGGTTAGGGTGTTTCAATCCGCGCCCGCCATTGCTGGCGGGCGATGCCAACAATTTCGGCGCAATCACCCCCACCACAGCAGTTTCAATCCGCGCCCGCCATTGCTGGCGGGCGATGCCCTTCACATACAAAGCCTTGTCGGCATTCAATTTTTCCGTACATTTCCGCGAACCTGGCGATGACGACATGTAGCTGCAAAAAATCTAACCTCGAAAAAATCAATAGGCCGTTCAAAAACAACGGGTTG
>MNXW01000048.1 GCA_001871515.1 Comamonadaceae bacterium CG2_30_57_122 | reverse complement strand
CCACCTCTCGACTGGAACGAATCGCTTCAACATAACTCGGGCTCGCACCCTGGCGGATCGAAGTAGCGTTTTGCGCTTGATCTTGAACGCCAGCATTGGTTGCCTGCGCGTGCTGCTGCGGCTGGGTCAAGCCGGACTCGGTGACCATCGACACCTGTGAGAAGGATTGCACATGCGCCACAGTCGGCCGTTGCGTCTGGCTTTGGTACTTCACCGCGACCGTGCCGACCAGATCGGGCAATGTGGCTTGCAATGCCACCGGCACCCCAATGACCAGGTGCAAACGTGCGACAAGTTCTGGCAGCGCCCCTGAGACTTCGAGCATCGAGTCCGGGTGGGTGCTGGTGTCACTGTCACCAAACACCAACCGGGTCGGATGCACCCTGGGCGGCTGTGCAAAGACTATGTTTTCTGGCACGGCGCGCCTTTCACAACAGCGTAGGGTTTTTGGGGTCAGATTCCAATATTGCTGCGCAGCAACCGAAGGGCCGGACGAAGGACGGGCAAATTTGGAATCTGACCCCAATAACCCGGGTTACGTCAACGAACAGGCCCCCAATAGCGCACGCGCACCGGCGTAAAGCACCGTACCGCTGGTGCCCGAGAGTTTGAAATCTCCGGTACCCGCAGCGTCCGACACCGAACCGTCGGCCACCACTTCGTCACGCCCGTTGATCCAGCGCGCCCAAAGCGCAGTTCCTGTCTCCAGAATCAGGTCACCTGATGGTTCTGACTGTTTGAGGGTCAGCACACTGGCATTGATCTCACCGCACGGCTTGGCCAGCAGAATTTCCACCAGCAGCCCGCCACCTGGGTCGACACCGGTTGCAGGCTGGGTGGTTGCGTAGAGTCGAATGCGGCTGTTTTGCGCGCCCGCATCCGCAAACGATAGAGTCCCGGTCAGCCGCGCCAGCTTGTGCGCAGGAGAAATGACCAGCGTCATGGCACGTACTCCAGCATCAGATCCGGCTTCACCCGGTCTGCCACCACCGCCCGAAAGGCTTGGGTGTGGTCGTAGCTCATCGAATCGTCGATCAGGCTAGTTGGGACAGCGTGCATGCCATCTTGGCCACCAATGGACGTTCGCGCGACAATGCCACACGGGCGACAACGCCATTCCTGCTCAAAGGTATCGTTTTTGGCCATGACGGTCGGGCATTGACACCCTGGCACAGCACCAAGAAGACTACCGGTAAGCGGTATCGCTATTACTTGCCCATGCGCGACATCAAGGAGCATGCCGGTGCGTGCGGATTGCCGCGTATGCCAGCGGCTGAGTTGGAATCAGCAGTGCTCGACCAGTTGCGAAATATCCTGCGCGCACCAAACCTGCTGAGCGATCTGGTGCCACAAGCAATCAAATTGGATCCAACTTTGGACGAGGCAAAAGTCACCGTGGCCATGACGCGCCTGGACGCGATCTGGGACCAGCTTTTCCCGGTAGAGCAGACTCGCATCGTGAAAATGCTGATCGAGAAGGTGATCGTGTCGGCGAATGACCTTGAGGTGAGACTGCGGGCGAACGGTATTGAACAACTGATTCGGGAACTGCAGGCTAATCCTGCAAGTAAAAAGCATGAAGAGGCAATAGCATGAATGAGGTGCGTATCCACAAAACGGGCGAGCCAGAAGTCATCCAATCGAGCGATGGTAGGTTGACCCTGTCGGTCCCCATTCAGTTCAAACGGCGTGCTGGGCGCAAGCAGGTGACGCTGCCCAACGGTGAACCCAGTCTACCCAGACCGTGGGATACGGCGGCGACTTCGTTGCAACTGGCCTTGGCCAGGGGCCACAAGTGGCTGGCGATGCTGGAGTCTGGTGAGGTCAGCACCATGACCGAAATTGCCAAACGGGAGGGAATTGACAACAGCTACGTCAGCCGGATGGTCAACCTGACCATTCTTGCGCCGGACATCATTGATGCCATCTTGCGTGACGAACTGCCAGACAAACTCACTCTTTTCGATATTGCAGTCGATCCACCCGCGCTGTGGGGTGAGCAGCGAAAGCGGATGGGGATCGCAGTTGTTGGCAGCTCGGGTGACATCAAACCTTAAAGGTTGCGCTCAGAAATAGTTTCTTGGCAAACGCAACTGAAAAACGATCACTGGTTGATGCCGCTGTAAAAAAAAGATTTGTCATCTTTAGACAGCGATGGGACTTCGCGCAGAGTCAAAACGAACCTTCCCATTGAGCGCTTTGCCTTCGGTTTCGCCTTCACGTTAGCTGTGTTCGAAGTTTGATTTATCGTCATATCCTTAGGATTTGGTTGGAAATAAGTTCCCGGATTCAATGCCGATAAGGGGAGCGCAAACTAAGGCAACCCCAAAGGGAGACTTCTGGCGTCAAACCCCAAAGCCTGCAGTTCACGACGGAAATGCGTCATCGCCAATGGGAAAGCCTGTGCTACCAATAGGTATTGGTAGTCGTCTTGCTCAATTAGAGGCGTCACTGTTGCTTCGACTACGTCCGGAGCATAAAGAAACTTGGCCTCATATTCACCCAAGAAATTTGCAACTTCTTCGCCACCTTTTTCACTAGCCGCCCGAGCACTCAATTTGATCTTCACCGACGCTTGCAATCCTGCTGCCTGTACAGCGGGAACAGCAAGCCCCAACTGAATATCTTGTTGCAATTCAAGTGTCCAAGGGGAACCATCAGCCTCGCCACGGTTTTCGCCATGAAAAGCCAGAGCTCGGAAAGACGTAAGGGCTGGCCTAGGGTTCATGGTTTGCATTGCACTTCTCCCCGAGCAAACTGGCGGAACTCTCTCGGGTTGTAAATTTCTGGAGTTCTATCTCCATTGAAACGATTAATGGGGACTCGTACCAGCTTTGGCCCAGAGGAGGCTATTTGTTTTTCAGTCACAAACTCGGCCTCCATACACTTTTCTTTAACCAATTCAGCAAAGGCAACAGCACTACGGCGCACCAAACGAAGCAATGTATCCATCGATTCCGACTGCGCCACATCATCGTTTTCATACTTGCTGAAGGCTACAGGGCCTCCACCAAATAAACGCGCAGCCTGAGCTTGAGTCAGCTTGTAACGCTTGCGTAGATCGGTAATCTCGGCACCAGTCAGCAGACCATCTACTGATTTGTGAAACGCCATCAGTTCACGTCTGTTCTGCTTGCTCTCTTGCGCCCCTGCAAAGTCTGAGGTGCAGGAGTCACAAAGCTTGAAGTGAAGCGGTAGATTTCTTTTGTGCCCCTTGTATTGCGTCTCCGTCATCTGTACTTGATCAGTGACATGACCTTCGCCGCAAATTGGGCATAGCTCTTGTGCATTCATCGTGACACCTTTCTAACCATGGCAAGACACCATCAACACCACTTTGCCTGTCTTGCTGACTGCAAATTTCAAAAAATACGCCATCTTGATTCGTTGCCCCGTGGCGGGTGCTGTTTCGAACTTTTTGATGCTGTACGCATCACACGCCGCCACAGCCCCTGCGCCGTTTTCACACCATTCCGAATCAATGTAATCTGAGCTTTTCAGGCTTCCTATGAGCTCAACAACACGATGCATATCATCGTCAAACCATTTGCGCACGTCTTTTCGACACTTTTCAGTCCAAGCTTTGAGTACTGCTTCGTCTTCGACTAATGCCTGCACTCGGGCTAGTCCATACAAAGGGCCACCCAAAATTTTTGTACGTCCCTCGCCAGATATCTGCGGAGGATTAGTAATGTACTCTGAAAGGACGATAATTTTTACCATTATGGTAAGTTTTAGTGTTTTCCCACTACAGTGGCAGGGTCAAGTGTTTCAACGATGGTGTGTGCGTAGTCTGGCGCCACCCCTGCCCTGGCGCTGAGGATCGAAGGCAAACGCCAGGGTTCAGACCAAAGCTTTCGTGCGCCGACTAACAACCCGTCTACTGGCCAATATCAATGGCTTGGGCTTTTCCATACCCAAGTGATCAATAACCACCGGCGGACGGTTCGGAAATTCGGCTACAAGATTCAACTGGCCGCCCATGCTTTGCACGTAGTGCCGTAGCGTTGACAGCAGCATGTCGCTGCGCTTTTCCAAACGAGAAATGGTGTCCTGACCAACGCCTAACGCAGCGGCCATGTCCGCTTGTGTCTGCTGGGCAGCCAGACGCAAATCCTTCAAAGTGGCCAATTCCATCGCGCGTGTCTGAACCCGCACCTTGCGCTCTGGTGTAAGCACCGCCATCACATCATCGAGTTTTCTTGCCATTTTTAGGCTCCTGTTCATTTATTGCGATCAGACTGGCCAAGTGTGTGTCATAGCGCTGATCTGAAAGAGCAATCAAGCGCCGATAAAAACGCCGCTGATCTGCTCCGCCTTTGTCTCCCCCGACCAGCAGAATTGCTTGGCGCTTTGGATCGAATGCAAACGACACGCGCCATACTTCACCGTTCCAGGCAAAACGCAGCTCTTTCATATTGGCGTGTTTTGAGCCTTTCAGGGTGTCCACTGTGGGGCGTCCCAGATTGGGCCCGAACTCTTCGAGCAATTTGGCATGCGCTAGCAATTCATCCTGCAAAGCTTCATCCAATGCTGCAAACTCAGCATCGAAGTCATCATGAAATAAAACGGCCCACGTCATGCGTCGATTATGTATTTAAATCCATATTCAGTCAAGTCCGTTTCTTGTGAAAGGTCTCTGAAAGTGATCGCTGACGCAGGCCATAAATTCGCCAAAGCGGTTAATGATGAGGCATTCAATGCCATATGGAGTCAAGCACATATTTTGGCGACTACTGAGCGCGACTCAATCTCTCTGAGATGATCGGCATCATGCGCAAGGATATCGGTGACGCAGTCGATTGACACTACATGCCCTCAAGGACGCTTGACGCTGAACCTGCTGACTTCATTTGCGCAGTTCGAGCGAGAAATCGCGGGTGAACGTGGTCGGGAAAAACGCGCCGCCTCGCGCCGCCAGGGTTTCTGGTACGGCAGTGCATCACCGCTGGGTTATGCCGTCGTCCAGCAGAAACTGGTCGTCGAGCCGCAAGAGGCTGCCGTGGTGCGCGATATCTTCGCGCGCTTTCTGACGCAGCCCTCTGTCACAGCGCTGGTTCAGGAACTGGCCGAGCGTGGCGTCACAACCAAGCGATGGCGCACCAAGACCGCAGGCCTCAAGGGCGGCGCGACTTTTGATAGGAACGCCTTGTACAAGTTGCTCAACAACCGCGTCTACCTCGGTGAGCTGTTCTATGACGGCCAGTGGCATGCCAGCACTCACGAGGCGATTATTGACCGTGGGCTGTGGGAGCAAGTACACGAGCGCAAGGCATCGCGCGCTCGGCGAACGGGCGTTAGCAACCGGCAGCAGAGCAATGAGGAGGTTTTCTGGCTCAAGGGTCGGGTGTTCGGCACCGACCAGCACGCGATGACGCCCTGGATATCTTCCAGCCGACGAGGCCGACACTACACGTATTACGTGCCGCAGCAGGACATCGCGCTGGGCGCAGGCCAGTCGGGTTTGCCGCGTCTGCCAGCTGGCGAGTTGCATGCTGCGGTCTTGGCCTTTCTGCACCAGGGCTTGCGCAACCCCGACACATGGTTCGCAGCGCTGGCCCCATCCCTGACGCAGCGAGCCGATTTTGACCGTGAGTCGATCACCCAGCGACTTCAGAATTTCGAGCAGACTTTTGATTTACTGTTCCCAGGGACGCAAAGGCGACTGTTTCGGATGCTGGTGGACAAGGTGGTCGTCGGCAAGGACCAGATCGTGATCCAGATCCGTCCACAAGGCCTCATGGAGTTGATAGCAGAGTTGCTCAATCTGCAAGTCTGACAGACCATGCAGGAGCGCCCGGCTCCGGACGAAAAACGTCCGCATTGTGAAATTTCATATTTCTTTTGTTCGCTGATGACCCGTTTGATGCCCTTTGCCTACCAATGCTGAAAATCAAGTTGCTTGATTAGTCCGGAAATAAGTCATTGATTTATATAGACAAAAATGAATTTTACTTGCGGACTTCGGCGCACACGTACACTCTCTGCTGCAGAGACTATTGGCTCGGAAAGAGCAAAAAAGGGGGCAATTTCTGGGCGCTCGGAAAAACCGCGAAGTCCGCAAGAACCCTCAAAAAACCCAATGAATACGCAGGGTTAGGCAAAAAAAAATCCAACCGCAGACGCGGTTGGATACTTTATTTGGTGGGCTGGCGTCAATTGAAAGATGGCTTGAAACCCTTATGAAATATAGCTTTCGTATTCCAACTATTCATTTTGTACCCCCTTTTGTACCCCCTGGTTTCCTTTGCTACCCCCCACCTTTTTCAAAACTCAATTCTTGTCTGTTCCACGGCCACCCATGTGACGGGCAGCATTGAAATATATGGCTCGTCTGGGGAATCTGTGGGTAGATTTTGATGGTTCTATAGTCGGCGACAGAATTCACGACTAGATATTTGATGGCGCGTCCGCCGTGGACAAGGCACCTACCCACAGGACAAGCCTATGGACAGCCGCTGCGCGGTGCGTGACTTGCCCACCGCTCCCCGACTTGGAGCCTTTGGCCTGACGCGCTGACGCTTGCCAACAGCCTGTTAGATAGATGTAACCCTGAACAGCCAATACAAAACCACCGACCTCATGGTGTGCAACGTCTATCGCTGTTGGTTATTTTCGTTTGCAGC
>MNXW01000093.1 GCA_001871515.1 Comamonadaceae bacterium CG2_30_57_122 | reverse complement strand
TCTTTGTCAGCAGTCACTTTGGCAGTCATGGATCGAATCCTCACAGGGTTGAAATCAAGCACACATAAAAAAACCGCCTGGAGGGGCGGTTTTTGGAAGATCAGGACGTTTTGCTTGGGAACGTTCAGAACTCTCAACCGCCGGTGGCGCTTGAGAACCAAAAATAACCAAAGAAAAACTGAACTGATTTCATGAGCAGTGACTTTAGCACAGTCGCCCAGCCATGGTTTTGGCCACCGCTTGCAGCGCCTGGCTAACCCCTGGCTCCACAGACAAGCGTTGCCAAAAGTCTTGCGCCATGGCTCGCGTGCTGGCATCTGCACGGCTGAGGTCAACATCGAAAGGCGCGTAATCGGGCATGCCCAGCATCAGGTCAGGCTTCCAGCGCATCGGCAGCATGTCGTAAACCGGTGCCATGCTGAAATTGCCCTGTGCAATTTCTTTGAGGGATGTGCCAGCTACAAACAAACTGGCGTTGCCGCTGTGCATGTCGGTATTGCCAATCAAACGGCCAAACTGCAACAGCGCGTGCAGTTGCTTGGCCTCTGGTGCTCCCAATTTGTCACGCCGCACCAGCGCATCTGCCGTCGTTGCCCAGTTGACATAGGGCTCTTTGACAAACCCAGCATGCGCCGCACCCATCGCCACCACGTGCCTGCGGCCTTGCGCACCTACACGGTCAAAACGCTTGCTGATCAAGTAGGTTCGGCTGTCAGACTGCAAGATGTGGCTCTGCGCAGCGGCAAAGCCATGCGCTTGCAGCACCTGGGCGCACAAAACTTCGGCACACAGCAAGTCATGCCAACGGTCGCCATAAGGTGTACCGACCGGTGGCGAAAATTTGACCAAAACGGGTTCTTGCCGGCTGTTCAGTGCAAGAAACTTGGGCTGTTCACCTGCGGCCGATGACCCAACAGGCAGCGTTTGCGCGACGTTGGCCGCCAGCGCATCAAGCACCGACGCTGGGTTGTCTGCGGGCAGGCGTGATGGCAATGGGGGCGTGGCTGCGCTGTCAGTCCCCAATAAGAGTGCGCCGGGCGCATCATGGGTATGCAGCGCCGCCATCAAGGCAAATTGGGTATCCCAGGTATCTGGATTGGCTGGCATACCCAGCGCATTGAGCTGCTGTGCCAACACCCTTCCCAAAAAGCCCTGCGCACGCAACGGTGACAAATACCAGGGCAACAGGGCTTGCGAACGGGCCTGAAAAAACGCGTCAAAGCCTTCAGCCTGCACATGGAGTTGCGAATGGGCTAGCCAGCTCAGCGTGCCGACGCGCTTGGACGCACCGCTTTCATCGGTAAGCCATATGGGTTGTTGTGCGGATGCATGGCCAATGGGGGCGGCCAGTGCGTAACGGGTGCGCTTGCCCTGGCCGCACACCATCACTTCGTTGTCAAGCTGCTTGAGCAGGCGTGACGCCGTGGGCTGGCTGATGCCCAGCGCGGCCTGAATTTGGGTCGACGAGGCAGCGCCTTGCGACTGCAAAAGCGCAATCAGAACGGTGCTGGAGGCCATGTGATCTAAAGTAATATTGAATAGAATGATTTTTAAAATATTCTATTAAATTCAATGCGTTAGATCAATAGTGAATAGAAATTGAATAGAAATTGAATAGAAAATACAAGTGGGTCAAGCCGTGCCGCCCACCGTCAGCCCATCGATCCGCAGCGTGGGCTGGCCCACACCCACTGGCACGCTCTGGCCTTCTTTGCCACAAGTGCCCACACCGCTGTCGAGTTGCATGTCGTTGCCGATCATGCTGACACGCTTAAGCACCTCCGGCCCGCTGCCCACCAAGGTGGCGCCCTTGACCGGGTATTGAATCTTGCCGTTTTCTACCCAGTAGGCCACGCTGGCCGAAAACACAAACTTGCCGCTGGTGATGTCCACCTGACCACCGCCAAAGTTGGTGGCGTACAGGCCTTTTTTGATGCTGGCCACAATTTCTTCAGGGGCTTTGTCGCCACCGAGCATGTAGGTGTTGGTCATGCGCGGAATCGGCACATGGGCGTAGCTCTCGCGCCGGCCGTTGCCGGTGGGTTGGACACCCATCAGGCGGGCATTCATGCTGTCCTGGATGTAGCCTTTGAGGATGCCGTCTTCAATCAGCACGTTGCGCTGGCTGGCGTTGCCTTCGTCGTCCACATTGAGGGAGCCTCGCCGGTCGGCAATGGTGCCGTCGTCCAGCACGGTGACACCTTTGGCGGCTACGCGCTGACCCATGCGGCCACTGAAGGCGCTGGAGCCTTTGCGGTTGAAGTCGCCTTCCAGCCCGTGACCAATGGCCTCGTGCAACAAGATGCCTGGCCAGCCCGAGCCCAGCACCACCGTCATTTCACCGGCCGGCGCGGGGCGCGCCTCTAAGTTGGTGAGTGCAGAAGACACGGCTTCATTCACATATTGGTCAATCAGCGCGTCGTCAAAATAGGCAAAACCAAAACGGCCACCGCCACCGGCTGAGCCCATCTCACGGCGCCCCTTTTGCTCGACAAACACCGTCACGCTCAGGCGTACCAAGGGGCGCACATCGGCCGCCAGTGTGCCGTCCGCGCGCGCCACCAAAACCACGTCGTATTCCGCCGCCAGTCCAGCCATGACCTGCGCCACCCGCGGGTCTTTGGCGCGAGCGAGTTGTTCCACCTTTTCAAGCAGCTTCACTTTGGCCGTGCTGTCCAGACTGGCAATGGGGTCTTGGCCGTGGTAGAGGGAACGCGAATTTGCTATTTTCTTAGTAGCTACTCGCACTTTATTCGTCTGGGCTACAGCCCCAATAGACCTCACGGTTTTGGCCGCGTCCAGCAACGATTCCCAGGAGATGTCGTCAGAATAGGCAAAGGCCGTTTTTTCGCCACTGACGGCGCGCACGCCCACGCCCTGGTCGATGGAGAACGAGCCGGTTTTGACAATGCCTTCTTCCAGGCTCCAGCCCTCGGAGCGGGTGTACTGAAAATACAGGTCGGCCTCGTCGACTTGGTGCGCCTTGATCTCGGCCAGGGCGCGGCTCAGGTGGGATTCATCCAGCCCAAAAGGGGTGAGCAACAGGGACTTGGCAACGCCTAAGCGTTCTAGGGTGGGTTCGCGTGAAATCATCGCGCGATTCTATGGGTTACGACTGCATCAAGCGCTTGGCCTTGGCAATAGACATCAAAATGCCCAGCCCCAGGCCCAGGGTGACCATGGCGGTGCCGCCGTAGCTGATGAAGGGCAGTGGCACCCCCACCACCGGCAAAATGCCGCTGACCATGCCCATGTTCACAAACGCGTAGCAAAAGAAAATCATGGCCATTGCGCCACCCAGCAAGCGGGTAAACACATTCGGAGCCTCAAGTGCAATCACCAGCGCGCGCAGCACCAGAAAGGCAAACGCCAAGATCAGCAGCAGGTTGCCAGCCAAGCCAAATTCTTCTGAAAACGCGGCAAAAATGAAGTCGGTGGTGCGCTCGGGGATGAATTCCAGATGGGTTTGCGTGCCCTGCATGAAACCCTTGCCCCAAAAGCCGCCCGAGCCAATGGCAATCATGCCCTGGATGATGTGAAAACCCTTGCCCAAGGGGTCTCGCCCGGGGTCGAGCAGGGTGCAAATGCGCTGCTGTTGGTAGTCGTGCAGCAGCGGCCAGCGCACGCCGTCGGCACACAGCTCGGGCTCAAACACCACCAGCAGGGTGATGCCCACCAGCCCCAGCAGCAGGGGTGGGGCGACCAGCTTCCAGCTTAAACCGGCAAAAAAGATCACTGACAGACCGGCGGCCAGCACCAGCAACGCGGTGCCCAGATCGGGCTGCTTCATGATCAGGCCCACAGGCAGTGCCAGCAGCAGCAGCGCCACCAAAAAGTCGAATGGCCGCAGTTGCCCTTCGCGCTTTTGAAACCACCAGGCCAGCATCAACGGCATGGCGATCTTGAGAACTTCACTGGGCTGGATGATCACCCCCAAGTTGAGCCAGCGTTTGGCGCCTTTCTTGGTGACCCCAAACACAGCCACCGCAATCAGCAGCGTAACCCCACAAACATAGAGCGGTACCGCCAGCACCATCAAGCGCTGTGGCGGGATTTGAGCCACCACAAACATGATGAAGCCGGCAATCAGCATGTTGCGGGCATGGTCTTCAAAACGCGTGCCGTGGTCATAGCCAGAGGAGTACATGGTCAGCAAGCCCGCGCAGGCCAGCATGAACACCGCAAACGCCAGCGGCCCGTCAAACCCGGAAAACCAGGGCGTGAGGCGGCGCAGCAGGGAAGGGCGATGAAATACCAAAGACATGGGTCGGGATTATCGCGGTGCGCATCAGGACTGATTGGGCGCGGGTGCGATGCGCAAGGGGATAGTGATGGGGCCGTCGTTGACCAGGCTCACCTGCATGTCGGCCGCAAACACGCCGGTTTGCACCAGCGGGTGCGCCAGCCGGGCTTGGGCTACAAAGTGGTCATACAAGCGCCGTCCCTCCTCGGGCAGCGCGGCGTTGGTAAAGCTGGGGCGGTTGCCATGCGCGGCATCGGCGGCCAGCGTGAACTGGCTCACCACCAACAGGCCGCCGCAACTGGCCGGCAGCCCCAAGCCATCCATGTTCTGTACGCTGTTATTCATCTTGCCGGCTGCGTCACTGAAGATGCGCAGCTTCAATAGCTTGGCCAGCAGCTTGTCGCTCTCTGCTACCGTGTCACCACCTTCGGCGCACAGCAGCACCAGCAGCCCAGCGCCAATGTGTCCAACCTGCTGGTGGTTCACCGTCACACTGGCCTGACTCACCCTTTGCAACAAGGCCATCATGCGTGGCTCCTTGGGTGGCTGCAAGCCCAGGGACACTGCAGGGCAGACCTGGCGATACCTTGACGTATGATGGATTTATAAAAATTGTTCATCGTTTTATGCATCTGAATTCATGAAATTTTGGTTCAAGCGCCGCCCCAGCGTGGCTTTTTGGTTGTC
>MNXW01000054.1 GCA_001871515.1 Comamonadaceae bacterium CG2_30_57_122 | reverse complement strand
AAACAACTGCTGGCCGACCCCGAAGCGCAGGTGGAAGTGCCTGGCCTGGGCGACCGGGGTCCGCGCATGCTCAGCCGCCAGGCCTTGGCCGGGGTGATTGAGCCCCGGGTGGAAGAAATTTTTAGCCTGGTGCACCAGGTGATGCGTGATTCGGGCTATGAAGAAATGCTCTCCAGCGGCATTGTGCTCACCGGTGGCAGCGCCATCATGCCGGGCATGGTCGAGCTGGGCGAAGACATCTTCTTGAAACCGGTGCGCCGGGGCATTCCCAAATACCGCGGCGCCCTGTCCGACATGGTGGCTCAGCCCCGCGCCGCTACGGTGATGGGGCTGATGGAAGAGGCGCGCATGGCGCATCTGCGCGGCTACAAGGTGTCACAAAAGAACGGCTCCATGAAAACTGCCTTTGGCAGCCTCAAGGACTGGATTGTGGGGAACTTTTAGGCATGAACAAACCAACAGACAGCATGAGCGCCGCCGGGTTCCCCCAAGGCGCAAAGGCCCCCTCGGGGGGCAGCGCAACACGCGAAGCGGCAAGCGTGGAGGCCAACTCCGCTGGCTCGCCGCGACGATGGCGTTGTACAGACCCGCCACCATATCCGCACCCCATTGATTTTGACTTTTTTAACTTTCTTTTTTTAGCCATCGAACCCCAAGGAGCACACCATGTCAATTGAACTCATCGACGAAGAAGCCTTCAACCAAGGCACACAAATCAAGGTCATCGGTGTCGGTGGCGGCGGCGGCAACGCCGTAGGCCACATGATTGCCAGCGCCGTGCAAGGTGTGGAATTCATTTGCGCCAACACCGACGCGCAAGCCCTGAACCGCAGCGATGCCCACCGCCTGATCCAGCTCGGCAGCACCGGTCTGGGTGCCGGCAGCAAGCCAGAAAAAGCCCGCGAAGCTGCAGAGCTGGCGGTAGACGATATTCGCGCCGCCATCGACGGTGCACACATGTTGTTCATCACCGCCGGCATGGGCGGCGGCACCGGCACCGGCGCCGCCCCGGTGATTGCCCGTGTGGCGCGTGAGATGGGCATCCTGACCGTGGGCGTGGTCACCAAACCGTTTGAGTTTGAAGGCAAACGCCGCATGGACAACGCCGACGGCGGCCTGTCCGAGCTGGAAGCCAATGTGGACAGCCTGATTGTGGTGTTGAACGAAAAACTGCTTGAAGTGCTGGGCGACGATGCCACGCAAGACGAGGCTTTTGCCCATGCCAACGACGTGCTGAAAAACGCCGTGGGCGGCATTGCCGAAATTATCAACGTGCCGGGCTTGATGAACGTCGACTTTGAAGACGTGCGCACCGTCATGGGCGAGCCTGGCAAGGCCATGATGGGCACCGCCATGGCTGCCGGGCCGGATCGTGCGCGCATTGCCGCCGAACAGGCCGTGGCCTGCCCGCTGCTGGAAGGCATTGACCTCTCAGGTGCCAAAGGCGTGCTGGTGCTGATCACCGCGGCCAAAGGGTCTCTGAAATTGAGCGAGTCCAAGCTGGCCATGAACACCATTCGGACCTACGCCTCGCCCGACGCGCATGTGATCTACGGCACGGCTTATGACGACAACCTGGGCGACCAGATTCGCGTCACCGTGGTGGCCACCGGCTTGAGCCGCGCCCGCCCCAAACTGCAAGTCATGCCCAGCAGCCAGCCACAAACCGTGTTGCGCACCGGCACTGACAACGTGCCGTTCAACGTGCCCACGCTGGACAACCCGGTGAACCTGAAGCAGGCCAGCGGCCTGATGTCTGGCGCGCCCATGAGCCGCACCCAGCCCGACTACGGTGCCATGGCTACCCCCAGCGTCTGGCGTACCCGTGACCGCACCAGCGCTGCGGCCAAAGTGGATGCCTTGAGCAGCGGCGGCATGGATGACTTTGAGATTCCGGCGTTCTTGCGCAAGCAAGCGGATTAAGAAGAAATGGCCGCCTGCACCTTTAGGTTGCCGGTGGTATGGGTCTGTTGCGTTTTTGTCGTGGGTTGACTTCTGTGCTGCGGTAGCGGAAGTTGGCCTCGCAAAGGTGTGGGGCAGCAGTGAACCTGAAGCAGATGATTGATGAAAAACACAAGCTGAGGCCGGGAGATACCGGCGAGTAGCAAACTGATCTGGCCATACCCATGCAAGCGAAACAAATCGTTTTTTTGGCATCAATCTGCGACTCAGCGTCAAAGAAATGCCTGCGCATTCTCCAAAACAATGGAATAAAATCCACGAAAAAGGAGTGAATCGATGCCTGCTGTATTCGCCTATCCCCAAAGTCAGTTTGAGCCCACTGCCTTGATTGACCTGAATTCAAAGGTCGAGCGGGAGCGTTTGTCTGCCTCTGCCTTGCGCGGATTTTTCAAGCTAGCGCAGACCTGGAAAATCAAGGATGACGATGCCAGAGAATTGTTGGGCGGTCTCTCCAGTAGCTCGTTTTATGAATGGCGGAAAAAACCGGATCGCGTGCTGGAGGTTGACCGTATCACACGAATTTCATTTTTGATTGGCATCTACAAGGCGCTTCACATCATTTATGGCGACACACTGGCCGATCAGTGGGTGTCTTTGCCAAACCAGAATGGAATTTTTTTAGGCCAAACCCCCTTGCAATTCATGCTCAGTGGTGGCTTGTTGGCCATGCACACTGTACGCAACCTGCTTGATGCCCGCCGTGGCGGGCTGTGATTTGCGCACGCCACCATTCACTGCGCTGCGTCAGTTTGATACCTGCCGCCTGATCCCCACGCGATTTGCTGACACAGAAGACTCGGTGTTGACCACCTTGGCCGATGATGTTGAACATTTGCAGAATTTGTTTCAGCTTGACAATGCCACCAATGGGCGCTTGTTGGCAGAGCGGGGGGCGCTGCCTGGCATTGGGGTGGATGAACTTGTGTTTGGTATTCCCAATTTTCGAATCATCAATGCCGCTTTCACTTACCCGCGCCCTGAGGGTAGCCGCTTTAACACGGGTTCGCGCGGGGCTTGGTACTGCGCTTTTGAGTTTGAGACGGCGTTGGCCGAGCTTGTGTTTCATAAAACAGTGGAGTATCAAGAGGTCAACTACTTTGAAGACAGCGTCAGTTACCAGGTTTTTCTGGCGGACTTCGGCCATACGTTTCATGACTTGCGTGATCAGCCTGAGTTTGCCGATTGTCTTGACCCTCGCAGCTATGTGGCCTCTCAAGGCTTGACAACTGAGTTGTTGCCCCAAGGCTCGCTTGGTATCGTTTACCCAAGTGTTCGCTGCGTTAGCGGCATCAATTTGGCATGCTTCAGACCCGCGCTGGTTGGCAACGTCAGAAAAGGAGCCACTTATCGCCTCACCTGGAGCGGTGCACCTGAGCCTCTAGTCGAACTGGTGCACGGCTAGCCCTGAGCCACACGATGCAAGCCATAAAAAGTAAAATCCCCCGGTGCTTAAACAACGAACTCTCAAAACCTTGACCCGCGCCGTGGGCGTGGGCTTACACAGCGGCCAACGGGTCGAGATCACCTTGCGCCCGGCTGCACCCGACACCGGCATTGTGTTCAGGCGCGTGGACTTGCCCGAGCCGGTGGACATTGTGGTGTCTGCCCTGGCGGTGACCGACACGCGCATGGCCTCCACTATTTCCAGCGGCGATGTCAAGGTGCACACGGTGGAGCATTTGATGTCGGCCTGCGCCGGTCTGGGCGTGGACAACCTGTATGTGGACATCACCGCCGAAGAGGTGCCCATTCTGGACGGCTCGGCGGCCTCGTTTGTGTTTTTGCTGCAAAACGCCGGCATTGTGTTTCAGGAAGCACCACGGCGCTTTATCCGCCTGCTGAAAACCGTGGAATTGCGCCAGGGCGAAGGTGACAACGCCAAGTGGGCGCGGCTGACACCCTACCATGGCTACCAGCTCAGTTTTGAGATTGATTTCAGCCATCCGGCGGTGGACGCCACTGGCCAGCGCGTGCTGTTTGACATGAGCACCGGCACCTACTCCAAAGACATTGCCCGGGCGCGCACCTTTGGCTTTACCAAAGACGTGGAGATGATGCGTGCCAACGGCCTGGCGCTGGGCGGCGGGCTGGACAACGCCATCGTGATGGACGACTACAAAGTGCTCAACGCCGGTGGCCTGCGCTATGACGATGAGTTCGTCAAACACAAAATTTTAGATGCCATGGGCGACCTGTACCTGGTGGGCAAACCGCTGCTGGCGAGATACAGCGCATTTCGCTCCGGCCATGCGATCAACAACCAGCTGCTGCGTGAGCTGCTCAAACACACCGAAGCCTGGGACGTGGTGACCTTTGAAAACGAAAAACAGGCACCCGCTGGCTTCGCCCAGCTGGCGCCTGCCTGGTAAACCACACACCACACACCACACATCATGCTGCTGTTTCGCTGGCTGGTTTTGTTAATGCTGTTGGCGGCGCTGGTGTCGTTTGGCTTTTATGCCGGCACCGGTGACCCACGTTTCAAACGCTACGGCTGGGTGGTGCTGAAATGGGCGCTGCTGAGCGCGTTTGGGTTCTTTGCTGTGCTGATTCTGGAGCGGGTGGTTTAATTCCATTTCTAAATCATCCGTGTCGTAGGGCCGACTTCAGTCGGCCATGGCGGGTTGAAACCCGCCCTACGCAGGGCACGCGTAACGCAGGGCACGCGTGTTTCATGCTTTGGGGTGTCCTTGTTGAACATGGACGTTAACGTGAAACAACGCCTTAACGTGAAACAACGCCCACAGCCGACAAGAATGGCGTGTCGTAGGGCCGACTTCAGT
>MNXW01000031.1 GCA_001871515.1 Comamonadaceae bacterium CG2_30_57_122 | reverse complement strand
CGTGGCCGGGCTGGACAAAGTGGTCTACCACAACAAGCTGGGCACCCAGGGTGAGCGCAGCCAACGCGTGTGCGCCATTGCCAAGGCCATCGCGGCACAGCTGGGCGACGCGGCGCTGGTAGCGCAAGCCGACCAGGCAGCGCAACTGGCCAAGACCGATTTGCTGACCGACATGGTGGGCGAGTTCCCCGAGCTGCAAGGCATCATGGGCGGCTATTACGCCTTGAACGATGGCCTGAGCGTCGAAGTCGCCCAGGCGATTGAAGACCACTACAAGCCACGCTTTGCCGGTGACAGTTTGCCGCGCAATCCCACCGGAGTGGTGGTGGCGCTGGCCGACAAACTGGAAACGCTGGTGGGCATGTTCGGCATTGGCAACCTGCCCACCGGCGACAAAGACCCGTTTGCGCTGCGCCGCCATGCGCTGGGGGTGATTCGCATGCTGGTTGAGACGGATGTTCGATTTGATTTGGATGAACTTCTCAAGATATCTTTTGGCGCGTTCCATCTGATTGGAAATGATGATGAAGTAACCGTTGCATGGGAATTCGCCTTTGACTCAAAAGCACCCATTGCAAAAGATGCACTGCTCTCATTTATCTTCGACCGCCTCGCCGGAACGCTTCGCGAGCAAGGCTACACCGCCCTTGAGGTGGATGCCGTGCTGGCGCTGCGCCCACAGCGCCTGGGCGATGTGCCGCGCCGTCTGGCGGCGGTGCGCGCGTTCACCGCGCTGCCCGAGGCTGCAGCGTTGGCCGCAGCCAACAAACGCATCAGCAACATCCTGAAAAAAGCTGGCGAGGTTGATGCCCACGTCAGCCCGGTGTTGTTGCAAGAAAGCGCCGAGGCCGCGCTGTTTGCCGCCATGCAAACGGTGCTGCCGCAAGCGCAGGCCCAGTTTGCCGCACAAGACTACACCGCCGCACTGCAAACCCTGGCCGCCTTGCGCGTGCCCGTGGATGCGTTCTTTGAAGGCGTGATGGTCAATGCCGAAGCCATGGACCTGCGCTTGAACCGCCTGGGCCTGCTCAAAACCCTGCACGCAGCCATGAACCAGGTGGCAGATTTGTCTCGCCTGGCCGCCTGATCCACACCTGACTCCCCTTGGAGGGCCTGCCATGAACCCAATTAAGCTTGTCATTTTGGATCGCGACGGCACCATCAATCAAGACAGTGCCGAGTTCATCAAAACGGCGGATGAATGGCTGCCCTTGCCGGGTGCGATCGAAGCCATTGCGCGTCTGAACCATGCCGGTTGGCACGTGGTGGTGGCCAGTAACCAGTCGGGCTTGGGGCGTGGTTTATTTGAGGTGTCTGATTTGAATGAAATTCACGCCAAGATGCACAGCCTGCTGGCGGCCGTGGGCGGGCGCATTGACGCGGTGTTTTATTGCCCGCACGCGCCCACTGAAGGTTGCCACTGCCGCAAGCCCGAGCCGGGGCTGTTCGAGCAAATTTCCGACCGCTATGGTTTCAGCCTTAAAGGTGTGCCGGTGGTGGGCGACACCGCGCGTGACGTGCTGGCCGGGGTGGCCGTGGGCTGCGAGCCGCATCTGGTGTTGACCGGCAAGGGTGCGGCTTTCAAGGGCTGCAAGCTGCCCGAGGCCTTTCCGCCCGACACCCTTGTCCATGCCGACCTGTCGGCCTTTGCCGACTTTTTGTTGGAACGCGAAGCGGTTGTGGTTTGATGGCCTGGATGCGCTCCGTTCTTCACATGGTCTGGATAGTCCTCACCGTGGTGCCGTGGACGCTGGCGGTGCTGCTGGTGTCGCTGGTTCCCCCGCGCACCTACGCCTGGTGGACGGCGGTGAACTGGTTTCGGGTGGTGATGTGGGGCACACGGGTGATTTTGGGCGTGCGCTTCAAGGTGCTGGGCTATGAACATTTGCCGATTGGCAAAACCAGCGCAGCGGTGCTGGTGTGCAATCACCAGTCGGCGCTGGAAACCCTGTTGCTGCCCACCCTGATGCCGCAGCCGCTGGCCTTTGTGTTCAAGCGTGAGTTGCTGCGCATTCCATTCTTTGGCTGGTCGATGGCGCGGCTGGACATGATTCACATCAACCGCGAGTCGCGCACCGAGGCCATGAAGCACGTGATCGAGCAGGGTTGCCGCCTGCTTAAGCAAGGCACCTGGGTCATCATGTTCCCGGAAGGCACACGCATGTCACGGGGTCAAAAAGGCACTTACCAAACCGCCGCCACCCGCCTGGCAGTGCAAGCGGGCGCACCGGTGATTCCGATTGCCGTGGCCACTGCACGCTGCTGGCCCAAAGAAGGGTTTACCAAATACGCCGGTGAGGCCACGGTGTCGATTGGTCCGGCCATCCAGAGCCAGGGGCGCGACCCCAAGGCTCTGATGCGTGAAGCTGAAGCCTGGATTGAGGCCGAGTTGCGCCGCATTGACCCGCACGCCTACGCGGCGTCTTGAACCGCACCCCCAGCTGTGCACCCGTTGTTACGCTTTACGCTTGATTTGTTTGAGACAAATCAGCCTGTAGACCATATGAATACTGTGCAGGGCACTATTAAAAAAGAAGTAAAAAAATTTCCGACAGGCGCAGCAGAAGTGCCGGTAGCGCCTTCGCCACTGCAGGTTGATCAGGCGCAGCCAACCCCTTTTCGGCATCCCCAGGCGAGCCGCGAGGTGCGCTTGGGACACGCGCTGGTGGCGTACGAATTCAAACGCAGTGCGCGGCGCAGCATTGGTTTTAGTGTGGGGGTCGACGGCCTGGCAGTGCGTGCGCCCAAGTGGGTCACGCTGGCCGAGGTGGAGTCGGCCTTGCACACCAAGGGCGACTGGATCTTGCGCAAGCTGCAGGAGAGCCGCGAACGCCACGACCGGCTGGCGAGCCAGGTGATTGATTGGCGTGACGGAGCCAGCCTGCACTATTTGGGGCAAGTGCTCACCTTGCGGCTCGATCCCGAACACCGCTTTGGCAGCGTAGGCGCGCAGTTGCAAGAAAACATCTTGTATTTGAGCCTGCCCCATGCGGCCCGGCCCGAGCAACTGCGTGACGCGGTGCAGGCCTGGCTGATGGCACAAGCCAAAGCCTTGTTTGTCGAGCGGCTCAATCACTTTGCGCCCTTGTTGGGTGTGCAATGGAAAAAGCTGAGCCTGAGCAATGCTGGTACACGGTGGGGCAGTGCCAGCGTGGATGGTTCCATTCGCCTGAACTGGCGCTTGATTCACATGCGCGAGTCGGTGATTGATTACGTGGTCGCGCATGAGCTCAGCCACCTGCGGGTGATGGATCACAGTGCGCGTTTTTGGGACACGGTGCGCACCGTGGTGCCGGAGTATGCTGCGCTTCGCCGTGAGCTCAAAAACGAGCCGGTGCCGCGCTGAATCCGGCGGTGCGACACCACGATCTGCGCTTAAATTTCTTTAAGCTGGCGTTTTCTCAGGCCCTCGGGCATTTTGAGCGTGTCACGATCCCAGTTCTCAATGCGAAGCACATCTTCCATGCACTGTTCCATGATGGCGTGGGCTGACATGGCTGCTTCGGAAATGCGTTGATGCACTCTTTGGTCGTTATTGCTGTCGTTCAGGCAAGATTGCTGGTAGTCGTCGAGTTGACGCAAGGCCAAGATGGTTTGTGCAACTTGTGCAGGACAGGCGCACATGTAGATCATGCCCTCTTCAATAATTTGCTCCACTTGTGCATTATTGAAATTAAATTTTGTCCTGCTCATGATCGACCTTCTTTGAGAATAGGAACATTATTAGTCAGCTCATCTTAAATTGCGCTGACGCGCATCAAAGCCAGCATTTTTTTGCAAGTTTTTAAAAATATTTACGCCATAATTGACGCTTACGTAAACGTCAACTTAAACGGGTCTCACCATGGCAATCACCTACAGCATCAGCGACCTGGCCAAAGAGTTTGACCTGACCACGCGCGCCATGCGCTTTTATGAAGACATGGGCTTGTTGCGCCCCGAGCGCACCGGCCCCGGTGGCCGCACCCGGGTCTACAGCAGCCGCGACCGCGCCCGCCTGAAGCTTACCCTGCGGGCCAAACGCCTGGGCCTGAGCCTGGTGGAGGCCAAAGACATCATCGAGATGTACGACAGCCCGCGCGACACCACCGCGCAGCTGGAAAAATTTTTGCAGGTGCTGGGGCAGCATGAGCAGCAGTTGCAAGCCCAGATGACCGACCTGCAGGCCAACCTGGATGAAATCAAGGTGCACCAGCGTGAGACCAAAGCCTTGCTGGCCAAGAGTCAACGCGTCAACCCAAGTCGCAGCAAAGCCCAACCGAAATCCCAAACCGTCTGACTGTTATTTTTTTGAAAGCTTCCCATGAACCTTGAAGAATCACCCCTGTTGCGCGTGCAGCGCAGTTTTGAACGCCAAGGCCTGATGCAGCAGCTTGGTGCGCGGGTGCATCGGGTGGAACTGGGGCAGTGTGTGCTGACCATGCCGTATTCGGGCAAGGTCACGCAGCAGCAGGGGGCGTTTCATGGCGGCGCGATTGGGGCGCTGGCCGACATTGCCGGCGGTTATGCGGCACTGACCCAAGCGCCAGCAGGCATGGAGGTGGTCAGTGTGGAGTACAAAATCAATTTTCTGGCCGGGTGCAAAGGCGGTATGTTGCGTGCCACAGGGCGTGTCATCAAAGCGGGTAAACGCCTCACCGTGACCAGTGCCGATGTGGTGCATGTGGCTGAAGACGGCACAGAAACAGTCTGCGCCACGCTGCAGCAAACTGTGATGCCAGTGCCCAAATCCTACTGAATCCAGACGCTTACTTTCATCCAAACCAACCCAGGAGCCACACCTCATGAACAACCTGCCAGGCCTTGACTTTCAACTCGGCGAAGACATTGACGCGCTGCGTGATGCGGTGCGTGAATTTGCCCAAAAAGAAATCGCTCCGCGCGCCGCCGCGCTGGATAAAAACGACCAGTTTCCCATGGATTTGTGGCAGAAGATGGGCAGCTTGGGCGTGCTCGGCATCACCGTGGGCGAAGAATACGGCGGCGCCAACATGGGCTACCTGGCGCACATGATCGCCATGGAAGAAATCAGCCGCGCCAGTGCCAGCGTCGGCCTGAGTTATGGCGCGCACAGCAACCTGTGCGTGAACCAGATCAAGCGCAATGGCACGCCCGAGCAGCGCGCCAAATACCTGCCCAAGCTCATCACTGGCGAGCATGTAGGTGCGTTGGCCATGAGCGAGCCGGGCGCTGGCAGCGATGTGCTGTCAATGAAGCTGCGCGCGCAAGACAAGGGCGGCTACTACCTGCTCAACGGCAGCAAGTTCTGGATCACCAACGGCCCCGATGCCGACACGCTGGTGGTTTACGCCAAAAGCGAGCCCGAACTGGGTGCACGTGGCGTGACGGCATTTTTGATCGAGAAGGGCATGAAGGGTTTTTCCATTGCACAAAAGCTTGACAAACTGGGCATGCGCGGCTCCAGCACTGGCGAACTGGTGTTCAACAACGTCGAAGTGCCCGCAGCCAACATTCTGGGTGGGGTGAACAACGGGGCCAAGGTGCTGATGAGTGGGCTGGACTACGAACGCGCGGTGCTCACCGGCGGGCCGCTGGGCATCATGCAAAGCGTGATGGACAACGTGGTGCCCTACATTCACGACCGCAAACAGTTTGGCCAGAGCATTGGTGAATTTCAGCTGATCCAGGGCAAGGTGGCCGACATGTACACCGTGCTGCAAGCCGGGCGCAGCTTTGCCTACACCGTGGCAAAAAACCTCGACCTGCTGGGCGTGGAACATGTGCGCAAAGTGCGTAAGGACTGTGCCTCGGTGATTTTGTGGTGTGCCGAAAAAGCCACCTGGATGGCCGGTGAAGGGGTGCAGATTTTTGGCGGTAATGGCTACATCAATGAGTATCCGCTGGGGCGCTTGTGGCGCGATGCCAAGTTGTATGAGATTGGTGCCGGTACTTCTGAAATTCGGCGGATGTTGATTGGGCGGGAATTGTTTGCTGAGACTTGCTGATTTGCTGATTTGTTTAGTTGGTTGATTGGTTGATTGGTTGATTGGTTGATTGGTTGGTTGTGGTTGTGGTTGTGGTTGTGGTTGTGGTTGTGGTTGTGGTTGTGGTTGTGGTTGTGGTTGTGGTTGTGGTTGTGGTTGAGCGTTGAGCGTTGTCGTGAATTGATGCTTTTGTAATCCCCCCCTATCTCCCCCGCCTCTTTCCACCCCCGCCGGGGCGGAAAGAGGAGCCTAACAGCCCTATTTGGCCGCGTTTTTAAACCAAAGTCTTACACGCCGCTGGGCAGCGTGTTTAAACGGAGAGGGGTAAAACAATTGGGGTCAGAGTCACATTGTTTTGCGAACAATTGGGGTCAGAGTCACATTGTTTTGCGAACAATTGGGGTCAGCGAACAATTGGGGTCAGAGTCACATTGTTTTGAGTTCTTTGGCTCTGTCCAAGCCAACCACCCGCGTGGCTTTTTAGCCCACTGCCTCACGGCGTGTAAGACTTCCGTCAACAGCGTCGGCCAAATGGGGCTGTTAGCTCCCTCTTCCGCCCGGCGGGGCGGGAGAGGGCGGGGGAAGTGAGTGGGGGAAAGCCAGGGCGCACGCCGACCAAAAAATTCAACAACGATCAAACCGAACAATTGGGTTCAGAGTCACATTGTTTTGAGTTCTTTGGCTCTGTCCAAGCCAACCACCCGCGTGGCTTTTTA
>MNXW01000103.1 GCA_001871515.1 Comamonadaceae bacterium CG2_30_57_122 | reverse complement strand
GTACCCCTTTGGGGCCCAGTTCTCGGCTCCAGGTTTTGGTGAAACCGATGATGCCAAACTTGGTGGCCGCGTAATTGGTCTGGCCAAAGTTGCCATACAAGCCGACCACCGAACTGGCGCTCAAAATCACGCCACTGCCTTGCGCCACCATGCCGTCGGCCACCGCTTGCGTGCAGTGAAACACGCCGCGCAGGTTCACGTCGATCACCTTGTCAAACTGCTCAATGGTCATTTTTTGCAGGCGAGCGTCCTGCGTGATGCCTGCGTTGTTCACCAACACGTCAATGCGGCCAAATTTAGCTTTGACCTGGGCCACCACCGCGTCCACCATCGGGCGCTGGGTCACGTCCATGACATAACCCTGCGCGGTGGCTCCGAGCGCCTGGCACTGCGCCACCGCCTCGTCCACTCCGGCCTGTTTGACATCGCAGACGATGACGATGGCTCCCTCTTTGGCAAATTTCAACGCAGTGGCCAGGCCAATGCCTTGCGCCGCGCCGGTGATGATGGAAACTTTGTTGGAAAGTCGAGCTGTCATGATCATTCTCCTTGTTTGTAAATCGTATCTGGCTCAAATACGTTCAAAATGGTATCCGTTTCACATGTTTCCAACTTGACACAAGGCAAACACCAAGCGCCCCGCCGACGCAAATGCGACGGTGTGGACAGATCAGATGCGAAATCAGCAACGGCCTTTTTACTTTTTTTCATCACTGGATAACAACACCATGTCGTTTTTCAACCCACAGAATCGTCAGCGTACAGGCAGCCTGTTGGTAGCGCTGCAATTTGGCCTGCTGCTGTTTTTGGGTGTGCTGTGCACCCCGCAGATTCGAGACGGACAGTCCTCATGGGTTGCGGTTGGCTTGGCAGTCATGTCCGCCATTTGGGGAGGGTGGACGCTGCTCTACAACCGTTTGGGCAATTTCAACATCCACCCTGAACCCAAGGTCAATGGGGTGTTGGTGACCGGTGGTCCCTACCGGTTGGTTCGTCACCCCATGTACGGTGCGGTCTTGTTGGCTGCTGCCGCGCTCGCAGCCTTGTCAGCATCCTGGCTGGGGGCGTTGGCTTGGGGATCGCTTTTGTGGGTGTTGTGGCAAAAGGCAACGCTGGAGGAACAATGGCTGTGTGAACACCATGCCGGCTACGCCGCCTACCGTCAGACCACCAAGCGTTTCATCCCCGGCATGGTTTGAGCCTTAGGCTCGTTCAACCTGCACCAGACAATCATAAAACGTGGGGCCGTGCCCCAGATCGGTCAGCTTCTGGCTGGTGAGCTGGTTCACGTTGGTGCCGTCCAAGCCCAGCTTGCGCCACCATACCCCCAGGCCGTTGACCACGCCTGGGCGGGCGCGCTCATTCACCCTGGCGTGGCAGCGGTAGCTGCCGCGGCTATTGAACACGCGCACCGTGTCGCCACTGGCAATGCCACGCGCAGCGGCATCGGCGGGGTGGATTTCAAGCAATGGTTCGCCTTCGCTCTGGCGCAGGCTGTTGACGTTGACAAAGGTCGAGTTCAAAAAATTGCGTGCCGGTGGCGAGATCATGGCCAGCGGGTACAGGCTTGAAGTGGCCACCGCCTCGTGGTTGGGCACGTGGTCAGGCAAGCCGTCAAACCCCTGGTCAACCAAACGCTGGCTGAAAAACTCGCACCGGCCTGACGGCGTGGGAAAGTGGCCGTGGGCAAAAGGCGCTTCAGGCGTTGGCAGCGTGGCAAAGCCCTGATCCAGCAGCGCATCAAAATCAACCTGATCACCATAAGCCTGACGGCACAGCGCCTCATCGGTCTCCTTGAAACAGGGGTCAACAAAGCCCATGTGCGCCGCCAGTTCACGAAAGATTTGTGTGTTCGGCTTGGCCTGCCCCAGCGGGGCGATGGCCGGACGATTCAGCAGCACGTCGGTGTGGCCGTAACTGCTGTGCACGTCCCAATGTTCCAGCTGGGTGGTGGCCGGCAAAATGTAGTCGGCATAGTCTGCGGTGTCGGTCTTGAAGTGCTCCAAGACCACGGTGAACAAATCCTCACGGGCAAAGCCCTGCACCACTTTGCCCGACTCGGGCGCCACCGCCACCGGGTTGCTGTTGTAAACGATCAGCGCCTCGATCGCCGGGCCAAAGGCCGCGCTGGCCGGGCGCAGCAAGTCGTCACCAATCGTCACCATGTTGATGCTGCGCGGTGTGCGCCCAGCCAGCAAATCGGGCCGCTGCAAGGCCGCCTTTTGCACCGGGAACGTGCCCGAACTCGACAGCAGCACGCCCCCGGCGCGATGCCGCCAGGCACCAATCAGCGCTGGCAAACTGGCAATCAAGCGCACTGCATTGGCTCCGCCGTGCACCCGCTGCAGGCCATAGTTCATGCGGATGGCAGCTGACCCACCTTGTGCCCCGCCCACTGCCGAAGCCGCACAAGCCCCATAGTCACGCGCCAGGTTTTGGATTTGTTCAGGTGTGATGCCGCACACAGTGGCGGCGCGCTCGGGTGGCCATTGCAAGGCGCGTGCCTTGAGTTGCTCCCAGCCCAGCGTGTAGCGCGTCAGGTAGTCATGGTCAAGCCAGTCATGAACGATCAGCTGCTGCATGATCGATAGCGCCAAAGCGCCATCTGTTCCGGGCAAGAGGGCGATATGTTCATGGCATTTGTCAGCCGTCTCGCTCTTGCGCGGGTCGATGCAGATCAGCTTGGCCCCTTGGCGTTTGGCCGCATGGGCATAGCGCCAAAAGTGCAGGTTGCTGGCAATCGAGTTGCTACCCCAGATCAGGATGAGCTTGGATTGTGAAAAAAATTCCACCCGCATGCCAACTTTGCCGCCCAGGGTGTGCACCAAGCCTTCCCCGCCCGCAGCCGCGCAGATGGTGCGCTCCAACTGCGACGCGCCCAGCTGGTTAAAAAACCGCGCCGCCATGCTCTCGCTTTGCACCAGGCCCATGGTACCGGCGTAGCTGTAGGGCAGGATGGCCTGCGGGTTGCGCGCGGCAATGGCATGCAGGCGCACGGCAATGTCGCTTAACGCGGCCTGCCAGCTTACCGGTTCAAACTGGCCCGCGCCCTTGAGGCCGACGCGCTTGTAGGGCTGCAAAATGCGCTCCGGATGGTAGGTGCGCTCGGGGTAGCGCGACACCTTGGTGCACAGCACGCCATCGGTGTGCGGGTGCGCCGGGTTGCCCTGCACCTTGATGGCAACGCCGTTTTGCACCGTGGTCAGCAGCGCGCAGGTGTCGGGGCAGTCGTGCGGGCATGCACCGCGTACTGGGGTGGTGGGGTTGGCATCGGTCAAAACAACGTGACTCATGGTGGTATCAAAAGTTAAGGCATGATTGTGTCTGATCCCTAGGGTAAAGCACACAAGCCGACTCAATCATCGCCCCAGTAATTTATATGATTTAGGCCTCTAGCCCTTTAAATTAAAGGGTAAACAACTATGAATTTAATAGCAAATATTCAGCAGCAATGCGCTACCATGGCAACCCTGCGGCGCGACCTGCACGCCCACCCGGAGCTGTGTTTTCAGGAGCAGCGCACCGCCGACATCGTGGCCGCCAAGCTTGCCGAATGGGGCATTGAGGTACACCGCGGCCTGGGGCAAACCGGTGTGGTGGGCATCATCCAAAGTGGTACATCCGAGCGTGCCATGGGCCTGCGCGCCGACATGGACGCGCTGCCCATGACCGAGGCCAACACCTTTGCCCATGCCAGCACCTACCCCGGCAAAATGCACGCCTGCGGCCACGACGGTCACACCGCCATGCTGCTGGCCGCAGCCCAATACCTGGCCACGCACCGAGACTTTGACGGCACGGTGTACCTGATCTTTCAGCCCGCCGAAGAAGGCGGCGGCGGTGCGCGTGAGATGATCAAAGACGGTCTGTTTGACAAGTTCCCCATGCAGGCCGTGTTTGGCCTGCACAACTGGCCGGGCATGGCACTGGGGCAAATGGCGGCCAGCCCGGGGCCGGTGATGGCCTCCAGCAACGAATTCAGAATCACCATCCGTGGCAAAGGTGGCCACGCCGCCATGCCACACAACGCGCTAGATCCGGTGCCGGTGGCCTGCCAGCTGGTGCAGGCGTTTCAAAGCATCGTCAGCCGCAACGTCAAACCCATCGATGCCGCGGTGATCTCGGTCACCATGATCCACACCGGCGAGGCCACCAACGTCATCCCCAACCGCTGCGAGCTGCAGGGCACGGTGCGAACCTTCTCATCTGAGGTGCTGGACTTGATTGAGCAGCGCATGCGGGTAATGACCGAGCACACCTGCGCCGCATCGGGTCTGAGCGCTGATTTTGAGTTCAGGCGCAACTACCCGCCAACCATCAACTCGGCCCACGAGGCCGAGTTTTGCCGCCAGGTCATGACCAGCATCGTGGGCGCAGACAGGGTGCTGGCGCAAGAACCGACCATGGGTGCGGAAGATTTCTCATTCATGCTGCAAGCCAAACCCGGCTGCTACGCCTTCATTGCCAATGGCGATGGCGACCACCGCAGCCTGGGCCACGGTGGCGGGCCGTGCATGCTGCACAACCCGAGCTACGACTTTAATGACGCTTTGTTGCCCTTAGGTGCCACCTACTGGGTGCGGCTGGTGGAACGCTGGCTGAAGTGACTGGTAGTTCGTTTCATCAAAACGGTTACAAAATGAAAGCGATGAATTTTCCAGACTGGCTAGGCCAGAGGAGGCGACATAGCCGTAGCTATGGCCACGACGAACCACAACGCCAGGCAGGAAAAGGCACGATTTCATGTGAGTGTTTTGGTGAAACGGACTACTAGGCTTTGAACCGGTGCGCTGCCATTTCCAGCAGCCCATCAAACAGCAGGTTGTCCACCAGTTCAAAAGGCACAGACATGCTGGGGGCCATCTTCCAGCCCGCGCCACCGGTCATGATGCAGCGCGGCTCAAGCGCAGAATGCGCACGTAAATGCTGCAGCATGCGCGCTACCGCCCCGGCAATGGCGTAGGTGCCACCGCTGGTGAGCGCGTCGCTGGTGTTGGTGGGAAATTCGCAAACATTGCCGGTGGGCACATGCAGCCCGGCAGTGCCCGACTCCAGCGCGCGCAGCATGATGCCGTGACCCGGCAGAATCAGGCCGCCGAGAAATTTACCGTGGGCATCAATCGCGTCCACCGTCACCGCCGTGCCCACCATCACCACCACCAAAGGGCGTGGTGCACCCTGCGCCAGATGGCGATGCCAGGCTCCGATCATGGCCACCCAGCGGTCTGCCCCCAGGCGTGCCGGATAGTCATAACCATTGCTCAACCCGGCTTCATAGCTGCTGGCTACCACCCATTGGGCTGACACGTCCCACAGCTCCATTTGCTCTTCTACCCGGCGCTTGACGGCATCCCCGGCCACGGCGCAACCCAGCATGCGACTCGGTGGCGCCAGACCGGCCCAGTCGCCATCGGCCAGGCGGTCGATGTTCTCCAGAAACTCCGCACCTTGCGCCAGCAACGGTGCATGGCGGTGCGGTGCGCTGTGCAGCGCCCACTTCAAGCGGGTGTTACCAATGTCGATGGCCAGAAAAGTCATGGCGGCATTATCGGCAAATCCGCCAACGTGTAAGTGAATGTATCAACCCTGCTGCCAGGGCAGGCCATGAAAACGCCAACCGCCCCGATGGCCTCGCTGGCCGTCGGCATCCGGGTCACCCTCAAAACCTTCCAAAATGTTATAGGCCTGTAGCCCAAGTTCAGTGGCACGTTGGGCGGCGGCGATGGATCGGATGCCGCTGCGGCACAACAGCAGCACTTTTTTACCAGCGGGCACGGCAGCTTTTATCTGGGCATCAAAGTGAGGGTTAGCCACCATGCCGGGCCACTGCTTCCAGGCCACCACCGGCGCGCCGGGTACATAGCCGACCCAGGCCAGTTCGGCATCGGTGCGCACATCCACCAGCACCGCGTCACCCCTTTGCACCCAGGCCCAGGCCAGGGTGCAGCTGATGTCACCGGCGTAGCCTTGCGCGGGATGAACCGCAGTTGAATGGGCAGTTGAATTGACCATGGTATTTCAGTGTGTTGCTTGAATAAGTTTCAAATTGTCCAACAAACTGCGCGGTGTGGCGATCAAGTTTCAAACATCATTCATGAATTACCTTTAAAAAA
>MNXW01000021.1 GCA_001871515.1 Comamonadaceae bacterium CG2_30_57_122 | reverse complement strand
TGCAACTGGTGCGTAGCTTTGCCGAGCAGGGCATTGAATTTGCCTTCCCAACCCAGACGCTGCACCTGAACCACAGCGCGATCCCGGGTATGCCCGATGCAGCCGCCCCAGCAGGGGTTGCGCACCCCAGTTAATTTTATATGTTTTAGGCCTCTAGCCCTTATATAATAAGGGCTAGCAGCTATTCTTTAAATAGCACTCCTGGTGTTAGGGCATCACCACTTGGGCATGCGCTGCTGCGACGCGATCGCCCTGCGGGTCACCCAGCCAATCGACAGCCCTTGCACCAGAATCGAAAACGCCACCACGCAGTAGGTCAGCCCGACAACGGTATCGCGTGCCGGACCCAGCGGCAGCGACAACGCCAGCGCCACCGAAATGCCCCCGCGCAGGCCGCCCCAGGTCAACACTTGCCAAGCCCCCTGAGGCAGTCGGAACAAACCGCTGGCCCAACGCACCGGCAAGCCCACCGTGAGCAAGCGCGCCAGCAGCGTCACACTGCCCGCCAGCGCCGCTGCCAGCATGATGTGGGTGTTCAGGGTGATCAACAACACCTCCATGCCGATCAACACAAACAGCACGGCGTTCAAGATTTCGTCGATCAACTCCCAAAACATGTCTACATAGCGCCGGGTGGTTTCTGACATGGCCAGCGCACGGCCATGGTTGCCAATGATCAGCCCGGCCACCACCATCGCCAACGGGCCCGACACGTGCAACTGGTGCGCCAGCGCATAGCCGCCGATGACAGCAGCCAAAGTCAGCAGCACCTCCACCTCATAACTGTCGACACTGCGCAGCAGCGCAAAACTCACCGCCCCCAGGGCAAAACCCAGCAGCAAGCCGCCGCCCACTTCGTGCAGCAACAAGTTACCGGCCTGGCCCAGCGTGGGCGCGCTGCCACTGGCCAACATGCCCAGCAGCAGGGTAAAAATCACCACGCCCACGCCGTCGTTAAACAAGGATTCGCCGGCAATCATCAGCTCCAGCTCTTTCGGGGCGCCTGCCGATTTCAGAATGCCCATCACCGCAATCGGGTCGGTCGGGGAAATCAGCGCGCCAAACAGCAGGCAGTAGATCAGCGGCAACTGCAAGCCAATCCACGGCAGCGTCCAATACACGCCAAAACCCACCGCCAATGTGGACAACAGCGTGCCCAGCACCGCCAGCGTGGCCACCTGCCAGCGAAACGCCTTGAGTTCACTCAAATCAATATGCAAGGCACCGGCAAACAACAACAGTGACAACATGCCTTGCATCAGCACTTCAGAGAAATCGATCGACTGCAATAACGAGGTTTCATACACGCGCAGCGCATGCGCCACCCCGACCGAGTCAAGCAGCACCAGACCCAGCGAAAACACCAGCGCGGTCACCATCACCCCAATGGAGGTTGGCATCTTGATAAAGCGGTGGTTCAGATACGCCAGCAAGGCGGTAATGACGAGACAGGTAGCGGCGATATTGAGCATTTGATCGATTCAGAATTTTGGCATTCGAGCGCATGGCGCGAAAGAGGTGAGAAGACTCGCATAATAAACAGCGTTATGAAGCTTGCCTTGATTGCCTCACGCTCACGCCGACAGTGCCTGGCCGCACTGGCTGGCACCATGACCCTGCCGGGGGCGGGCTGGGGTAACACGCGCCCTGACATCACCCTGCGCTTTTCCCACGTGGTGGCCGAAGAAACCCCCAAAGGCTTGGCGGCTAATCGCTTCAAGGTGCTGGTGGAGCAGCGCAGCAGTGGGCGAATCAGCGTGCAGGTGTACCCCAACGCCCAACTTTATGGTGACCTGGACGAAATGCAGGCGTTGCAATTGGGCGCGGTGGACATGGTGGCTCCGTCATTGTCCAAATTTGGCCGCATTGGGTTGCCCGAGTTCGAGTTATTTGATTTGCCGTTTTTATTTGATAACCTGGAAGCCGTGCGGCGCATCACCCATGGGGCACTGGGACAAAAATTGTTGGCCGGACTGCAACGTCAAGGCTTGGTGGGCCTGGGCTTTTTTGACAACGGCTTCAAGCAAATGAGCGCCAACCGGCCCTTGCTGGAACCCAAAGACTTTATAGGCTTGCGCATGCGGGTGCAGGCCTCACGCGTGATTGCGGCGCAAATGCGTGCCCTGGGTGCGCGCCCGGTGACGCTGGCTTTTAGTGAAACCCGTCGCGCACTGGCCAATGGTGTAGTCGATGGCACGGAAAACCCGGTGTCGAATTTCTGGACGCAAAACATGCACGAAGTGCAAAGCGATTTGAGCCTGACCGACCACGGCTACCTGGGCTACGCGGTGGTCACCAACCAGCGTTTCTGGCAAAGCCTGGGCAACCCTGACCGTGAACTGATCAACCAGGCGCTGCAGGAAGCACTGGCCTTTGCCAACCAGATGGCCGACACGCAAAACGACCGGGCTCTGGCAGCGCTGCGCCAGGCCGGCACTACACGCATCCACACCCTGACCGACGCGCAGCGCAGCCGATTGCGCCAAGCGGTTCAACCGGTTCAAAAAGCACTGACACAACGTATTGGCCCGCGCTGGATGAAGGCTCTGGAAGAGGTCATGGTTAACCCTAGCTGATGAAGACCACAGTTCGCAAACAGGCCGCAGGGGCTTATCCTTTCCCCCTTTTATTTTCAGGACAGTTCGCATGAAACCTTTTTCACAGATGAGCATGGCCGCACGCCTGACTCTTGGTTTTGGCGTGATTCTGGCCATGATGATTGGCATGGCCACCTTGTCGTTGGTGCGCATGCAGGCACTGACCTCGGCGCTGGAGGTCATCACCGTCACCAACGCCGAGCGCGCCCAAACCATCAACGCCATGAAACGTCATCTGGCGGCCTATGTGCAAACCCTGGGTGACCTGGGCAGCACCGACCTGGAAGGTGGCCCGGCCGTGCTCAAGCGTATCCGCAGCGCGCAAAGCGACTACACCGCCGCCCAAACCAAAGTGGCCGGCCTGTTGCCTACCCATGCGGTCGTAAAAGCAGTGCTGGCCGAGGTACAAAAAACCGCGCTCGCAGCCACCGAATTGCAAGCTATTGGCGACAAGCTGGCCGAAGGCCGTGGTGAGGCCGCCCAAGCCTTTCAGGTGCGCAACGAATACAGCAACAACACGGTCACCTGGAGTGCCAGGCAACAAGCCTGGAGCAAGGCCGTAGAGCAACTGAGCGATTGGCATGACCAAGACAACGCAGCGCACTCTGCCCAGGCCACCGCCACCGCACAAACTGCCCGCCAGGCCATCATTGCCGGCGCCTTGCTGGCCTGGGTTGTGGGCAGCCTGATTGCGCTTTGGCTGGTGCGTGACACGCGCCAAGCCATTCACCAAGCGGTAGCCGCCACCGAACGCATGGCTCAGCACGACCTGTCACAAGCCATTGATTCAAGCCGACAGGATGAAGTGGGGGCACTGCTGGCGGCGCTTGAAACCATGCGACTCAACCTGCATCAGCTGGCCACCGGCGTGGGTGCAGCCTCTGAAGATGTCAACAGCTCCAGCGGCGAAATTGCACAGGGCAGCATGGACTTGAGCAACCGCACAGAAGAGGCCGCCAACACCCTGCAAACCACCATGGCCGCCATGTCGCAGCTCAGTGCCTCGGTGACCGAGACCACCTCTGCCTCACGCTCGGCCGAGTCCTTGACCCGAGAGGCGGTAGAGGTGGCCAACCGCAGTGGCAGCGAGATGGCACAGGTGGTGGCCACCATGGGCGAAATTGACACCGCTTCACACAAAATTGCCGACATCATTTCGCTGATTGATGGCATTGCGTTTCAAACCAACATCCTGGCGCTCAACGCCGCCGTGGAGGCGGCCCGTGCTGGCGAGCAAGGCCGTGGCTTTGCCGTGGTAGCCAGTGAGGTGCGCTCACTGGCCGGGCGCACCGCTGAAGCGGCCAAGGAAATCAAGACGCTGATTGAAGCCTCGCTGGACAAGGTGGTGTCTGGCACTGCCCAGGTCAACAAGGCAGGCAGCACCACGCACGAGGTCACGTCCTCGGTGCAGAGGGTGAGCGACACCGTCAGCGGCATCACCGCACAAGCGGGCCAACAGCTCGATCACATTGAACAAGCCAACCAACTGATTGGACAGCTCGATGTGGTGGCCCACCAAAACGCCGCCCTGGCTGAAGAGTCTGCTGCCGCAGCCACCTCACTGCGCCAGCAGGCAGGTCACTTGAGCGGCTTGGTTCACCAGTTTCAACTGGGCGTCAGCATGTCGCAACGCCCGCGCGCCAGCAAAACCACACCACTGGCCTTGGGTTCTACCCAATCCTAGGGGAAACCCTAGCTGTTGAACGCCACAGTTGTTCAAGCTTGCGTGTGCTTTTACATTCACGTGGTCGTTCAAGACATTTCATTCACTGAGGAGACTATTCATGAAATTGAAACTGGTTGCTGCCGGCATGCTGTTGGCCTTTGGTTTGGCTGCGCAAGCTGCCCCCATCATCATCAAATACAGCCACGTGGTGGCAGACGTGACCCCTAAAGGTCAAGCCGCCCTGAAGTTCAAGGAACTCGCAGAGAAGAAACTGCCTGGCAAGGTCGAAGTTCAGGTGTTCCCCAACAGCCAGTTGTTTGGCGATGGCAAGGAAATGGAAGCCCTGCTGCTGGGCGACGTGCAAATCATTGCGCCGTCACTGGCCAAGTTTGGCAAGTACACCAAAAAAGTGCAAATTTTTGACTTGCCGTTCCTGTTCAACGACATCCACGCGGTGGACCGCTTCCAGGCCAGCCCGCAGGGTCAAAGCCTGTTGAATTCGATGGATAAAAAAGGCATCAAAGGCTTTGGTTTCTTGCACAACGGCATGAAACAACTCTCAGCCAACGTGCCGTTGGGCATGCCCTCAGATGCCAAGGGTTTGAAGTTCCGCATCCAGGCCTCTGACGTGCTGGAAGCACAGTTCAAGGCGGTTGGCGGCAACCCGCAAAAGCTGGCTTTTGCCGAGGTCTACCAAGCCCTGCAAACCGGCGTGGTCGATGGCACCGAAAACCCCTGGTCCAACATTTACAGCAAAAAATTCCACGAAGTGCAAAAGTACATCATGGACAGCAACCACGGCGTGCTGGACTACATGATCATTGGCAATGCCAAATGGTGGGCAGGCCTGCCGCCTGACGTGCAAAAAGGCTTGACCGAAGCCATGAATGAATCCATCAAGTTCGGCAACAAAGTCGCCTTTGATGAAGATGCCGCTTTCCGCGCTAAAGTCCTCAAGGACAACAAGGCCAAGGTCTTGCCGATGAGCCCAGAGCACCTGACTGCCTGGCGCACTGCCATGCAACCGGTGTGGAAAAAGTTTGAGGGCGACATTGGCAAAGACCTGATTGACGCGGCTCAAAAAGCCAACAAGTAAAAACCAGGGTTGCGCCCTGTTTTGCAAAGGCAGGCGCACCTGACACCACCCCGGCTGGTCCGGGGTTTTTTTGGAGTGTTTCCATGAAAATTCTCGACCACCTGGAAGAGTGGATCATCGGCACAATGTTGGCGGCCATGACCTTTCTGACATTTTTGCAAGTGGTAATGCGCTATGTGTTCAATAGCGGTTTCTCTTGGGCACTGGAGCTCAGCACGGTGTTTTTTGCCTTCATGATTTTTGTTGGCATCTCTTATGGCGTGCGTGTCGGTTCACACATTGGTGTGGACGCACTGGTCAAGATGCTGGGGCACAACATGCGCCGCAATGTGTCGATTCTGGCGGTGCTGCTGAGCTTGTTGTACGTGGGCTTTGTGCTCACTGGCGCCACCATCTATGTGCTGAAAATGAAAGACGTCGGCATCGAGTTCGAGGACATGGCCATCGAGCGCTGGCAAGTGTTGGCGGTGATGCCACTGGGTTATTTGCTCACCGGCTGGCGCTTTATACAAATTTTGATTGGTCTGGTCACCGGTAAGACCGACAGCCTGCACCTGGCAGACGAAGCTGCTGAAGCCCTCAAACTCAAGGCTGAGGAGGGTCAGTCATGAACACCGCCGTTTTATTCATCACCCTGTTTTTCTGCATGGCTATTGGCATTCCAATTGCGGTGAGCCTGGGCCTGTCCA
>MNXW01000122.1 GCA_001871515.1 Comamonadaceae bacterium CG2_30_57_122 | reverse complement strand
AAACAAGGGTTTACCCGCCTTCCTGGCTTTCGCACCGACGCCTCACCTGTGTGGTTCAGCGAACAGACGCCACGCCCGGATTCTTTTACCTTCGGAGTCTTCCATTGCGCTTAAGGAGTGCCGCCATGCTGTATTACGCTGCCGTTTTTTTTGTCATCGCCCTGATTGCGGGTGTTCTCGGGTTTGGTGGCATTGCCGCTGGCGCCGTGGGCATTGCCAAGGTTCTGTTCTTTATTTTCATCGTGCTGGCCATTGCCAGCCTGGTGTTTGGTTCGGCACGCGGCCGCTAGCCCACCGCGCGATCGTTCACTTTCCCTTTCACTTCAAGGAATTCCCATGTCTTTGGCCCTGACCGCCGACCAATTCGCCCCCCTGGTAGAACAAGCCTCGCAGACCGTGGACCACGCTATCGACAACGTGCGTGAAACGTCGCACCAGTTGCGGCTGAAGGCAGAACACGCCTCTGACACCACCGTGAACTATATCCGGCACGAACCCGTCAAGTCAGTGCTGATCGCCGCCGCTGTTGGCGCTGCGTTGGTAGCCTTGGTGGTCGCGGCAAGGCCCTGGCGCTGAATCGCAACACCGCTTGTGCTGGCTGGTGTCCCGCCTACCCTGCTGTCAGCGGCCATGCCAGACGGCAAAACGCCGACCCCAGAGGAGCGGTTGAAAGAGCGCTGACATCATGACACCCACACCGCAGGCCAACGCATCCACCGAGGCAAAAAACAAGGCACTCGCCTACTTGCTTGTCGCGGCAACTGCGGCACTGGCTTACATCCTGCTACCGTTTTACGCGGCCATTTTGTGGGGCGTCATCATCGCGCTGCTGTTTGCGCCGCTGTACCGCTGGCTGCTGCCGCGTGTGCGTCAACGCCCTAACATCGCGGCTGGCATTTCGCTGTTGCTAGCGTTCGTCATGGTGGTGTTACCCACTCTGCTGGTGGCGACCTCACTGGCGGTGGAATCGTCGCGTATCTATGAGCAGTTGCAATCGGGTGAGCTCAAACCAACGCAATACTTTCGCGACGTCTTCAACACCCTGCCCAACGGTGTCACCACAGTGCTCGACCGCTTTGGGCTGGTCAGCTTCAACACCTTGCAACGCCGCTTGACGGCAGCGCTGACCCAGGGAACCCAGTACTTTGCGACGCAAACCTTTGCGGTAGGCCAAAACACCTTTGAATTTGTTGCCAGTGTGTTCATCACTTTTTATCTGGCGTTCTTTCTGATTCGCGACGGCAACGCCATTGTGCGCGTGGTGCAGCGGGCGCTGCCAATAGCGCCAGCGCAAAAGCAGGCGCTGCTGACGCTGTTCACCACAGTCATCCGTGCCACTGTCAAGGGCAACCTGCTGGTGGCCGCGATCCAGGGCGCGCTCGGTGGCCTGGCATTCTGGGCGCTGGGCATCAGTGGTGCACTGCTGTGGGCCGTGTTGATGATGTTTTTGTCCTTGCTGCCCGCGCTGGGCGCCGCCCTGGTGTGGGGACCACTGGCGCTCTATCTGCTGCTGACTGGCGCAGTGTGGAAGGGTGTATTGCTCTGCGTCTTTGGGGTTTTGGTGATCGGACTGGTGGACAACCTGCTGCGGCCCATTCTGGTGGGCAAAGACACCCGCATGCCCGATTACGTGGTGATGGTCTCCACGCTGGGCGGTATGGCCGTCTTTGGCGTTAACGGCTTTGTCTTGGGGCCAGTGATCGCGGCCATGTTCATTGCCGTTTGGCAGATCTACGTCAGCACAGTAACTGACGCCCTCTGAGATAAGGCTATTGGAGCGCGATCCCTGCGTGCAGTGGCGCACAGACCCTCGCAAGCGCCTCGCCTATATTCATTCACATCAAAAGTAATTTCACGTTTGATGACACGTACATCGGAGAAAAAGATGATGAAACACTCAAAACCCTGGGCTCTGACGCTGTGCTGCCTGGCCGCCTTATTGACAGTTGGCTGCAGCAGCCTCAAAACCCCAGTGACCGCCGAGGTCGCCGTCAGCAAGGCCACCGTTGCCAACGCCGCCAGCGCTGGTGGTGCAGAGTACGCCCCGGTAGAAATGCGGGCAGCGCGCGAAAAATTAGCACTGGCCAACAAGGCCATGGCAACCAAAGACTACAAGCAGGCGCGCTCGCTGGCCGCACTGGCGCAAGCCGATGCCAAGCTGGCCCAAAGCAAGGCCAACTCGGCCAAAGCACAAACCGCTGCCGATGCGCTGCAAGACGACATTCGCATCCTGCGTGAAGAGCTCGAACGCAACAACAACTAAGCCCCACCACCCTAGGAAAAACCCATGAAAAAATACCTTCTCACCCCGACACTGCTGGCCGTTGCGGCACTGATTTCAGCTTGTGGCTCAGTGCCCAAAAACACCAGCTTGCTCGACCAAACTCGCAGTGACTACGTTCAAGCACAGAACAATCCCGATGTAGCCAAGTACGCCCCACTGGAAATGCAACAGGCGGGCACCGCACTGGCGCAGGCCAATGCCGCAGCCGATGATCGAACCAGTCTTGAAAAAATCGACAACCTGGCCTACATCGCCAAGCAAAAAATTGCTTTGACACAAGAAGTGGCCAAAAAGAAATCGGCTGAGGCGGACATCGCCAGCTCGGCCAAAGAGCGTGATCAGATGCGCCTTGACCAGCGCACCAACGAGGCCAATATTGCCAACCTCAACGCCGAAAAAGCCAGGGTGAGCGCAGCCGTGGCCCAAAGCGAGGCCGCCCTGGCGCAACGCCAGACCCAGGAAGCACTGGCGCGCACTGCGCAACTGGAGGCTCAACTGGCAGCACAACTGGCCGACATGGCAGCGAAAAAAACCGAGCGCGGCATGGTCATCACCATGGGTGATGTTTTGTTTGGCACCGACCAGGCCCACCTGAGTGCAGACGGCGTGCGCACAGCGCAAAAGCTGGCCACCGTGTTGCAGCAGAACCCGCAGCGCTCGGTACTGATCGAAGGCTTTACCGACAGCACCGGCAGCGATGCCTACAACATGGCACTGTCTCAGCGCCGCGCCACCACGGTGCGCGGGGCATTGACCGACTTGGGTGTGGCGGCAGATCGCATTGACATGCAAGCCTACGGCGAAACCCACCCCGTGGCGGCGAACGACAGCGCCAGCAACCGCCAGCTCAACCGGCGTGTCGAAATCGTCCTGTCCAATGGCAGCGACCGGGTCATTGCCCGCTAAACCTGACCATTAACTCAATCTTATTTTTCATCAACCGGAGCAACCACCATGACCACCAAAAACGTCTACATTGAAAACATGAAGAAGCAACTCGACGAGCTCAATGCCAATATGCAAAAGCTTGATGCCAAAGCCAAAGAGGCCAAGGCGGATGCCCAGGCCACCTACCACGAAGAGATGCGTAAACTGCACCAGCAATCACAACTGGCGGTTGCCAAGCTCGATGAGCTCAAGGCCGCCGGTGAAGACGGCTGGGACAAGATGGTGGCTGAAATGGACAAAGTGCGTGATGCCTTCACGCACTCGTTCCATTATTTCAAGTCACAGGTCTAAGCGCTTTGGCCCGGCATGCCCGGGCCTTGCGATGCAGGCAAAGCAAAGCGGCCGCCACGGTCCCGCATCGGGACTCTGTGACAGCCGCTTGGCACTAGCGCCATTTGGCGCTACCGGCAGGCTATTTGTTCTTGGTCACTTCATGGCCAATGACGCCGCCCACTGCTGCACCCGCTGCGGTGCCCAGCAAGCCACCACCCACCACATTGCCGGCCACGCCGCCAATGACGGCACCGGTTGCGGTACCTTTTTCCTGTGTCGACATACCGGCACAGCCACCCAGGCTCAGAGCCGCGAGCAAGACGGCGGCGGGCAAAACAGATAGACGTTGTGTGAAGTTCATGAATATTCTCCAGAGGTGGGATAGCGCAAAGCGTGCAATGCAGGACGCCTTGCACGAACGAAGCTTCATTGTTTGCCCGACTGCACCCCGGCTTCTGTGCGCCCGCACACACAGGGGCAAGATAAATTTCTGATGCATGCATTGGCGTCTATGTGCGCCAGCACACACAAGCACTGCAGCACTGTGCCGTATAGTGCCCCATGCAGCAATTCCTTGGCCTTCCCATTTTTGTCAGTGTGCTGCTTTTGCTCACCGGTCTGGCATTTATCTGGTGGTTTTACCGCGAGACGCAGCACCGCCTGAAAAACCTGGTGCACCTGGAAACACAGCACCTGCTGCAAGTGCAAGAGCAAACCAACCAGCAGCTTCAGCACGCCAACCGCACGCTGCGCGAAAGCGAAGCCAAGCTAAGCGTCACGCTCAGCTCTATTGGCGACGCGGTGATTGCCACCGATGCTAACGCCCTTGTGACGCTGCTCAACCCCGTTGCCGAGCTGCTGACCGGCTGGACGCAAGCCGAGGCCATCGGCCGTCCCATCGACGAAGTTTTTCATATCCTCAACAAAGAAACCCGCCAGAATGCCCCGGTGCCGGTGGCCAACGCACTCGCGCATGGCACGCTGCAAGGCCTGGCCAACCACACCGTGCTGGTGGCCTGCAGCGGCATCGAGCGCGACATTGCTGACAGCTGCGCGCCGATTCGTGATACCGACGGGCAAATCATTGGTGCCGTGCTGGTGTTTCGCGATGTCAGCCAAGACTATACGGTGCAGCAAGAACTGCGTGACAGCGCCAGTCTGGTTCAAGCCATTTTGAACACCGTGGTCGACGGCCTGATCACCGTGTCGGCCAGCACAGGCATCGTCGAGCAGGTCAACCCGGCGATTGGTCTGATGTTTGGCTACAGCAACAGCGAGCTGGTGGGCAAAAGCCTCACCCAATTGATTCCGGAACTGGATCAGGACAACCGCTCCCTGTCTTATTACGCTGCCAGCGCCGAAGAGCTCGCCGCTGGTCTCGGCCGCGAAGTGACCGGTCGGCGCAAAGACGCCAGCACTTTCCCGCTGGCCATCGCCGTGAGCGAAATGCGCCTGCGCGGGCAACGCTACTTTACCGGCGTGCTGCGCGATGTCACCGCGCGCCGGCTGGTTGAAGTGGAACGTGCCCGGCTGGACCTGGTGCTGCAAAACAAAAACGTTGAACTGGAAAGTGCCCGCAACATCGCCGACAGCGCCAACCAGGCCAAGTCAGAGTTTTTGTCGAGCATGAGCCACGAGCTGCGCTCGCCACTCAACGCCATATTAGGCTTTGCCCAATTGCTGGAGCTGAGCTCTCCGCCGCCAACGCCGACACAAGCCGCCAGTGTGGCCCAAATTGTCAAAGCTGGCTGGTATCTGCTGGAACTCATCAACGAGATTCTTGACCTGGCGCTGATCGAGTCGGGCCATCTGTCGCTGTCACTGGAGCCTACGTCGCTGCACGACGTCTTGCAGGACTGCGAGGCCATGATTGCACCGCAAGCCGAGCAAAAAGGCATTCACCTGAACTTTGTCAACCTGCAAGCCAATTGCTTTATCAAAGCCGATCGCACCCGGGTCAAGCAAGTGCTGGTGAATCTGCTGAGCAACGCCATCAAATACAACCGCGCCGGCGGCAGCACCGAGGTGAGTTGCAAGTTTCACTCCAGCCAGCGTCTGCGCATCAGTGTGCGCGACACCGGCTTGGGGCTCACGCAAGCCAAGATGGCGCAATTGTTCCAGCCCTTCAACCGGCTGGGCCAAGAAGCCAGCAGCGAAGAAGGCACCGGCATTGGCCTGGTGGTCAGCCGTCGACTGGTGGAGTTGATGGGCGGTGAAATGGGCGTCACCAGTACGGTCGGCGTGGGCAGCGTCTTCTGGTTTGAGTTGAACGTCGCCGTGGCCCCGCAGCTGACACAAGATGTACCCGTCGCCGATGCCAAGCCTGTGCCCGTGCTGCCAGCGGACTCGGCCATCCGCACGCTGCTGTATGTGGAAGACAACGAGGCCAACATGGCGTTGGTTGAACAGCTTATTGCCCGCCGTCCCGACATGCGCCTGCTGAGTGCCCCCGATGCCATGCGCGGTATTGCTCTGGCGCGCGCGCACCAGCCCGACGTGATTTTGATGGACATCAACCTGCCTGGTATCAGCGGCATGCAGGCACTGAAAATCTTGCGCGAAGACCCGGCTACGCGGCGTATTCCGGTGCTGGCCCTGAGCGCCAATGCCATGCCGCGCGACATTGAAAAAGGCCTGGCGGCGGGCTTCTATCGCTACATCACCAAGCCGATCAGGGTCAATGAATTCATGGCAGCGCTCGATGAAGGCCTGATGGGGGTGTAAGCCTTTGCCGTGCTAGAAGCCCAGGTCATGCCCAAGCTGTTCCAGGGCAAGAGCGCCGGTGCGGCAGTGCACGTGTGGCGCACCGGCTGCTCTACTGGCGAAGAAGCGTATTCCATTGCCATCTTGCTGCAAGAGCAGCTGGAGTCGCTCAAGGCCAGCTACAAGGTACAGGTGTTTGCCACCGACATTGACAGCTGCGCCATTGCTGTGGCGCGCACAGGCGTTTACCCGGCCAGCATTGCCGAGAACATCTCACCCGAGCCTGCGCACAGCGTTCAGGCAGACCCCACGCGGCTCAAGCAAGTCCTGATCAACCTGCTGTCCAACGCCATCAAATACAACCGGTCCGGCGGAACTGTCACGCTAGCTTGCAGCGCGCCCACGCCAGAGCGGCTGCGCATCAGCGTGCAAGACACCGGTGAAGGGCTGTCTGAAGCCAAGCTGGCGCAGTTATTTCAGCCGTTCAACCGGCTGGGGCAGGAAGCCAGCGCCACCAAAGGCACTGGCATCGGCCTGGTGGTGAGCCAACGGCTGGTGTAGTCGATGGGCGGCACCATGGGCGTGCATA
>MNXW01000219.1 GCA_001871515.1 Comamonadaceae bacterium CG2_30_57_122 | reverse complement strand
CGCCACGCCGCCACGTTTGGCCACACGGGCCAAGGCAGGGGCCAACTCAGCCAGCACATCTTCCTTGGGGTGGGTACGGTCACCGTAGGTGGATTCAATCAACACGGTGTCAGCTTGTGGCGCGGTGTCGGGCGGGCTCATGATCAGGTCGTCGGGTCGCCCCAAATCGCCAGAGAACAAGATGCGTCTGCCAGCAACTTCAAGCAAGATGCTCGATGCGCCCAAAATATGACCAGCTGGGCGAAAAGTGGTTTTCCATCCGGGCAGTGGCGTGATCACCTTGTCATAGTCCACAGCCTTGATGTGGGGTAAGGCATCCAGCGCATCTTGGCGGGTGTACAAGGGCAGGGCGGGCGCGTGTTTGGAAAATGCGTGGCGATTGGCAAACGCTGCATCTTCTTCCTGAATATGGCCGCTGTCTGGCAACAAAATTTTGCACAGATCACGTGTACCCCGGCTGGCATGCACATGACCAGAAAACCCTTCTTTCACCAGCAAGGGCAGGTAGCCGCTGTGATCCAAATGGGCATGGGTCAGCAGTACGGCATCAATTTGATTGGGTGCTATGGGCAGCGGAGTCCAATTGCGAAGCCGCAATTGCTTGTAGCCCTGAAACAAACCGCAGTCCACCAACACATGTTTGCCGTCGTGCTGAACCAGGTATTTGGAACCGGTGACGGTACCTGCGCCGCCTAAAAAAGTGATATTGACGCTCATGCTGAATGCTCCTGGTGGTGGCGCGGTAAAAAAAACCGCACGGCCATTTATAAACCGTGCGGCTTGATTTGTCATTGCCTCTTGATCAGGCCATGCCCTTGCGGTCAACTGAATAAGTTTTTCAATCGATCTGTCCAGCTGTCACCGGTAGGGGAATGTTTGCCGCCCCCTTTTTTCAATGACTCATCAAGTTCGCGCAGCAGCTTGCGCTGGTGTTCGGTGAGCTTGACTGGTGTTTCAACCAGAATGTGGCAGTACAGGTCACCAGGGTAGCTAGAGCGAACACCTTTGATGCCTTTGCCACGCAGGCGAAACTGTTTTCCGGTTTGCGTGCCTTCGGGGATGTCGATAGAGGCCTTGCCTGCCAGTGTGGGCACATCGATCTCGCCACCCAGCGTGGCTGTGACGATGCTGATGGGAACCGAGCAATGCAAATCGCCACCATCACGCTGAAAAATATCGTGTTTTCTAAGGCGGATTTCGATGTACAGATCACCTGCTGGGCCACCGTTGGTACCAGGTTCGCCATTGCCAGCGCTGCGGATACGCATACCGTCATCAATGCCGGCCGGAATTTTGACCTCAAGTGTTTTCTGCTTTTTGATCCTGCCCTGGCCATGGCACGCCGTGCAGGGTTCAGGAATAACCTTGCCAGTGCCGCGGCAGGTGGGGCAGGTTTGCTGCACGCTGAAAAATCCTTGACGCATTTGCACTGAACCCGTGCCGCCACAAGTACCGCAGGTCTTGGCTGAAGTGCCGGGTTTGGCTCCACTGCCGTGGCAGGTGTCGCAGTCGTCCCAGCTGGGGATGCGGATTTGTGCGTCCTTGCCCTTTGCAGCCTCTTCCAGAGTGACTTCCATGGCATAACTCAAATCACTGCCACGAAACACCTGGCGTCCGCCACCTGCACGGCCACGCTGCTGCCCAAACATGTCGCCAAAAATATCGCCGAAGGCCTCGGCGAAACCACCATAGGCTTCGGCTCCGCCTGCGCCTCCACGCATGTTGGGGTCTACACCTGCAAAGCCATGTTGGTCATAAGCGGCCCGTTTTTTCGGGTCGGACAACATCTCGTAGGCTTCTTTGGATTCCTTGAATTTTTCTTCCGCTGCTTTGGCAGTATCACCCTGGTTTCGGTCAGGGTGATGCTTCATGGCGTGCTTGCGATACGCCTTTTTGATCTCGTCATCTGATGCGTTTTTGGGAACGCCCAGAACTTCGTAATAGTCTCTTTTAGCCATGTCGGTGTGTGCCTGGTTTCAATGCAAACGCCGCATTGAACGGTTCAAGGTTCAATGCGGCGCATGTCAGCTGTGTGAATAGCCGTTGTAAAGCGAGCCCTTAGGGTTTCTTGACTTCTTTCACTTCGGCATCGACCACATTGTCGTCGGCTTGCTGCGCGCCGCCTTGCGAGCCTGCCGGGTCAGCCTGGCTTGCGTCACCGGCTTGCCCACCTTCAGCAGCTTGTTTGGCCTGCATGTCGGCGTACATTTTTTCGCCAAGTTTTTGACTGACGGTCATCAAGGCAGTGCTCTTTTCTTCAATGTGTGCCTTGTCATCGCCCTTGATGGCTTCTTCCAGATGCTTGATGGCCTCTTCTATTTTTTCTTTTTCGCTGCCTTCAAGTTTGTCACCGTACTCCGTCAAGCTCTTCTTGACGCTGTGCAAACTGGCATCGGCCTGGTTTTTGGCTTGTACCAATTCAAGTTTTTTCTTGTCTTCGGCAGAGTTCAGTTCAGCATCCTTGACCATTTGCTGAATTTCAGCCTCAGACAAACCTGAATTGGCCTTGATCGTGATCTTGTTTTCTTTGCCAGTGCCTTTGTCTTTGGCGCCCACATGCAAAATACCATTGGCATCAATGTCAAACGACACTTCAATTTGTGGCGTGCCACGCGCAGCGGGTGGAATGCCTTCCAGATTGAATTCACCCAGCATTTTGTTGCCGGCGGCAATTTCACGCTCGCCCTGAAACACCTTGATGGTCACCGCCGGTTGGTTGTCGTCAGCGGTAGAGAAGGTTTGTGCAAACTTGGTCGGTATGGTGGTGTTCTTGGCGATCATCTTGGTCATGACACCGCCCAGGGTTTCAATGCCCAGGCTCAAAGGCGTCACGTCCAGCAGTAGCACGTCTTTGCGGTCACCCGAGAGCACCTGCCCCTGGATGGCTGCACCCACGGCCACGGCTTCGTCAGGGTTCACATCCTTGCGCGGTTCGCGGCCAAACAGTTCCTTGACCTTTTCCTGCACCTTGGGCATGCGGGTCATACCACCCACCAGAATCACATCATGAATGTCACCAGCGCTCACGTTTGCATCTTTCATGGCGGTACGGCAGGGCGCAATGGTGCGCTCGATCAACTCTTCCACCAAGGACTCCAGCTTGGCGCGGGTCAGCTTGATATTAAGATGTTTCGGGCCTGTGGCATCGGCAGTTACGTAGGGCAGGTTGATGTCGGTCTGGGCGCTGCTGGAGAGTTCAATCTTGGCTTTTTCTGCGGCTTCTTTCAGGCGCTGCAAGGCCAACACGTCTTTGGACAGGTCAACGCCTTGTTCCTTTTTGAACTCGGCAATGATGAAGTCGATGATGCGCTGGTCAAAGTCTTCGCCACCCAGGAAGGTGTCGCCATTGGTAGAGAGCACTTCAAACTGCTTTTCACCGTCGACATCGGCAATTTCGATGATGGACACGTCAAACGTGCCGCCACCCAAGTCGTACACCACAATCTTGCGGTCGCCTTTTTCATTTTTGTCCATGCCAAACGCCAAGGCAGCAGCGGTAGGCTCGTTGATGATGCGCTTGACTTCCAAGCCTGCGATGCGACCCGCGTCTTTGGTGGCCTGGCGTTGTGCGTCGTTGAAGTAGGCTGGCACCGTGATGACCGCTTCGGTCACGGCTTCACCGAGGTAGTCTTCGGCGGTTTTTTTCATCTTGCGCAGCACGTCCGCGCTGATTTGTTGCGGTGCCATGCGATTACCGCGCACTTCAACCCAGGCGTCGCCGTTGTCGGCGGCGGCGATCTTGTAAGGCATCAGGTCGATGTCTTTTTGCACTTCTTTTTCTGCGAACTTGCGGCCAATCAAACGTTTGACGGCGTACAGCGTATTTTTGGGATTGGTCACTGCCTGACGCTTGGCTGAGGCACCCACCAGCACTTCGCCATCTTCCTGGTAGGCAATGATGGAGGGCGTGGTGCGCGCCCCTTCGGCATTCTCAATCACTTTGGGCACATTGCCTTCCATGACGGCGACACAGCTGTTGGTGGTGCCCAGATCGATACCAATGATTCTTCCCATGATGCTTCCTTAAAAAATTGAAAATCAGATGTGTTTAACGTGTGGATGGCTGATGTTTTTTCAAGCCATGCCGCTCATTTATTTGGGGGCTGCTACCGTGACCAAAGCTGGGCGCAGGATGCGTTCAGCGATCAGGTAGCCTTTTTGCAGCACGCTCACCACCGTGTTGGCTTCCTGCTCGGCGGGCACCATGCTGATGGCTTGATGCAGGTGCGGATCGAACTTGTCGCCTGCTGCCGGGTTGATGGCCACCACCTTGTTGCGCTCCAAGGCTGAAACCAGTTGGCGCAGCGTAGCTTGTGCACCTTCGCGAATGTGTTCCAGATTGGCATCTTTGGCGTTCAGTCCTGCCTCCAGGCTGTCAAGCACAGGCAGCAAGCTGTCGGCAAAACCTTCGACCGCAAATTTGCGCGCCTTGGTGATTTCATCTTCAGCACGACGGCGGGCGTTTTCAGCATCGGCCTTGGCGCGCAGGTATTGATCTGCCAGTTCGGCACTTTTAGCCTGTAACTCGGCCAGATCAGCTTGGCATTTGGCCAAAGCCTCAGCTTCAAAATTAACCATGGCTGCTTGGACATCGCTCACGGTTTGCGTGTCGTTGATGCCAGAGGCGGATGGATTCAATGCAGATGGGTTGGGGGTGCTTGCAGACATTCGATTGGCTGATTAGATGATTAACAATGCTGTGAGTTGAGGGTATTGAGCTGCATTTCAAGAGTTGTGTTGCAAAAAAATGGTCTAGGAGGCTGTCGGACTTTCGGCATCGAAGCGTTCTCGAAGAGCGGCGTAGCCAAATTCGACCCCAGCGAGGGCAGTTTTTGCCGGATTTGCTGGCTCATAGCCGTAGCTATGGGCCAAAAAGACGGTAAAAAATGAACCGCTGCGGTCGGATTACAGCCGATGTACCGAAAGTCCGACAGCCTCCTAGGGTGCACCGCGTGGCCCATGGTGTCCACCAACTCAAGGTATTCTTGCAGGCCAAAGGGA
>MNXW01000088.1 GCA_001871515.1 Comamonadaceae bacterium CG2_30_57_122 | reverse complement strand
GGTGCGGTCGTTCTCATTTTTCATCTCGAACATGATCGAGACAATCTCAGTGCCTGGCTCGTCCAGGTCGCGAAAAATGTAGTCGCCCTTGCTGCCGGTTCGCGCGTCGTTATCCTTTTCAAAATAGGCCCGCGGAAACGCTGTGGCGCGAATGCGGTTGAACTCCGTCTCGCAGTGCTGCTCCAGCGTCTCGCCCACCATCTTGGTGGACAGGCGCGCCTTCATGTCGCGCAGGCGCTCTATCGCATCATCGCGATCTTTGATCTGCGTCTCGTACTTGTCTTTGAGCGATTTTTCGGCGAGTTGCTTTTCCAGCTCCGCCCGCGCCAGGCCATTCTTCAGCTCGTCGCGTTCCCGCTCGACAACATTCACAGCCTCGGTGATCGCCAGCTTTTGCATCATGCCGGTGGAATCCAGCTTGGCCTTCAACGCCTGGATCTCGGCGTCCTTATCCGCTGCGGCTTTCTGTAGCCCGTTGGCGAGCTTGGCCTCGGCCAGTTCTGAAGCGGCGTGCTTGTCGCGCTTGGCCTGCTCAAGTTCATTCGCGAGCGCGTCACGCTCCTTTTGGACTACACTCAGAGCCTCGATGATGGCGAGTTTGCGCGCGACCTCTGCTGCATCCAGCCGGGCTTTCAGTTCCTGGATTTCGGAGTCCTTGGCGACAACAGACTTCTGCATTGCGCTGGCGACCTGGGCCTGGGCCAGTTCGACGGCATTGCGCTTGTCTTGCTCGGCCAATTCAAGACGCTCATGCAACTGCTGCTCGAACGCGCCGTCGCGAACTTGCTTCAGGATATCTGCGTACCCCGCCTCGTCGATTTTGAATGCTTTGTTGCAGTGCGGGCAGATGATTTCATGCATGTCGGTGCTATCCATTCTTATTGGGTATTGCCAAGCTGTTCTTCTAGTCGAATGAGCTCGTTCGCAAGAGGTTCAACCTGGAACCGCTCACAAACAATTCAAAAGTGCCTGTATCAATGAAGTAAGTATGGAAATTCGAGCCCAGCCCCTTTTGCTTTGGCCCTTTTGTTTCGAGATGAAGTGTTACTACTTGCCGATCGGGATTCGGCAATTGCCTACCGCTTCGTAAGCTTTGGCCCAACATACACAACATAGAGTGGTTCATTGGCTCTCACTGGCCAAGAGAAGTGGACTCGAATTTGCGGTGTCTGAACCTTGCCATGCCATGTGCAAAACATACTTTTGTTTGCATCATCAGGCTGCCTAAAAGTCAGCTTCGTCTTGAACTCTTCCTTTTCACTATCCGACGAGTCCGAGAATGTTGCGCCATGGCCACCACCTTCCTTGGCTCCAGTGAAGAAATTCTGGTAGATCTCATGCCCTTCTTTTGTTCGCTGGCCATCTGCTTCAAAGCAGGACTTGAATTGATTCAGAATTCCCATTATTGAAAGCAAACGCTGGGCAGCGCCAGGTACGAAGGGGTGCCCGTCAAGTGCTGTGAACGCGTCAGTTGCAATCGTAAGTAAAGGGAATCTCGCCTTTGCCAGTGTTTCCAACTGCCTCCAAGTAGCCATTGGAACAGGGGCGTTCTCTAGAGCGTTCTCAAGCGCACCGGGATCCCAGTGATTTTCCACTTCAACAGTTGTCGGAGTGTTCCCTCCATTCAAGTGCTCAACTGACAAAGGTGAAAACTGCCAGTTTGACGGCGCGACGCTGACGAGTTCGCGGTCAATTCCAATTAGTCGGCACCACGCGGCTTCGCCCACGGCCGTGTCTGTCACAACGGCCCCATTCAACTCTAAATAATCGTCGGGACCATGTGAACGGGTATCTTCCCAAAAAGGGCCAGTCTTAGTGAACCAAGATCGGAGTGCCCGCTGCTGGCTCTGCGATAGTCCCAAAATTGCCTGTGGCATTGTCATATTGGGCATGACCAGAGCATTTGCCAAACCCCTATGACAATGCAATTCTCGACCGAAACGACGTGCTATTTCCCGTATAGCCATTAACCGGCCTATTGCATTACTAAACGTGACTATGTTTTGAAATTGGCCATGAAATGACAGGTCATTTGTAAGAAACGACACGTCATACCTCCCAGCCAGAAAAATAGTTCATATCTTTATCAAACTGATCGAAAAATCCATCTGGCCAAGTGTCGATATTGCCCATTCGGTCTATCTGTGGACTCATTACTTGGGCGTCTGAACTTGACCTTGGCCTAAAGAAGTGGACGGCAACTTTCTCAGGTGCTATCCGCTCGTCTTTAACGGCCCTCCGAATACCGTTTAATACGTGATCGCTATGCGTCTCCACTATGACTTGGACCCCAGCCTTAGCGACCTCCGCCAAGAACTGCCCCATAAGTGCCTGCCCGGCGGGATGGAGATGTACTTCTGGATTCTCAATGAGTAGCATGCCGCCAACCTTTGTCGATAGAGCGGCGACGATAATCGGCAGTATTTGGGTGAGACCGAAGCCCACGTGAATCGGACGATGAAAGTCAGTATCTTCAGATGTTCGTAGTCCAAGGGTTACTGCATTGGCTTGCGGCACTTGAAGCACAACCAAGCCACAGCCTGGGAAAAACTGTCTCATGCGTGCCTCTACTTGCCGCAACCGAGTGGGTGGCACACCCTGAAGAATTAAGCCTTCAATTACATGCTCATCTCGTCCTAAATGGAGCACGCTGACAGCGTGTTCACCGGCAGGCCCAACGACAGAGGCAGTCTCTTCAATTGGGTAAAACTCACGAGGGCCGATTCGTTCAGCGGTTATGTAAGACAGACTCCTTAGACGGTATGCCAATGAGTCAAGATTTAGTTGAAGAACACCGACTCCATGATCTGATGCAGACTCGACCATGATTGCAGTCGTGCTATCGAACAAAGGCGGTAACAAATATTGCAGCCTTTCTGGATGCTCATACGCGACCTCTCCCACAGAGACCGTGGCCACGCCCATTGACATTTCGGAGCGATCGCCTGAAAACGACCAGTGATACTCCAAATCGCCATCTAACAAACCCATTTCAACAGTCTTGCGACCGTGAACCTTATCAACTATGTCACCGACTGTTCCCAGCTTGATTGCGTCACCATTCAACAGGATGCGCGAGGCCCACTCATGGTCACGCATCGTTTGATGCAATAAAACGAGGGCTTGGAGAACAGATGATTTTCCGGACGCGTTGGCACCAGACAGAAGTGTCAAACTGGCGAGAGGTAGTTTAAGTAATTCAAAGCATTTGAAGTCATGCAGATCAAGTCGATTAAGCATTGAGTGCCTCCTTAAACACAGACCTTGCAGTTTTGAATCGATAGGCGACTTTTCTTGGATCGTTCGTACCGTATGTGATCGCAGTGATGAAATCATCATCGTTCATCAATGCGAAAAAGGCAGCCCTCACGCTTGAAGCTTTGGCCTCAACAGTACTCTCTGAATACTCAGAGAGTACTGTGGTCATCACATCCCAAAGGGATGCGTTTAGTATGCTGCGCCCTTGCCCAATGTGGGTATGTTTTCTAAAGGAATGCTGCCCAAAAACTGCCAAATTATTTTTCAAAGCAGCATGGAATTGGCCCCTAAGTTGCTGAAGTGCATCTGGTGAGAGTTTGTTCATAATTTTTAGTCCTCTCGCCAAAAAATCATCCATGTCCCCACGATAGTCTGGCAGAGGGAGAAGTCGAAATGCACAAAATCTATTTACGAATTCTCGGTCACGCATTGGAGCTGTTTTTAGACTACCCCCAGTCGTCTTTATGAATAATTTAGTTGTCGCTTCCTCTTTTAGAAAACGCGTTGCAGCACCCATATATAAACAGTTTCGCATTTGTTGGCGTGTCAACGGAACACCGCCATTTACCCTGTCAAATATGTCCAAACGTGCTTGTTCAGGAACTTTTGCATCAATTACGTAGAGGATTAAATTGCAGTCCTCGATCCTGTTTTGCATCTTTGGCGAAAGGTCTCGAAAGTACCTTTTGTTCAATTCCGCCTGATCGGGAAGCTTAAGCGGAAACTCGTTATTTACGAAACGCTGAAATGTGGAAAGGCGCTGTAGGCCGTCAACGACAACCATTCGGCCCTCTTCATCCTCGCCCAAGTAAAAGACTGGTAAAGGAATTCGCATTAGCACGGACTCGATTAGCTTGCTTTGCTTATCTTCTTGCCAAATGAAGTCGCGTTGGAAATCAGGATTCATTACAAATGAGCCTTTTGCAATCCTCCTCAATACATCATGGACGGTTCGGTTTTCGTTTCGAATGAGTAGGGTATCGATAGGGTAGCCACCCAGAGAAACATCATCTTTCTCATTAGCGAGCCCTTCGATTTCTTCAATTTCTGCGTTCGGTTTTGTAGTCATTTGAGCCTCATTCTTCTGATAGGCCATTTAGGCAAAGATTGTTAATCTGTCACTGCATAGAGCAGCTTTTCAGAGGTGTCTGCGTTGTCGAATTGTAGGCATCGCTTGCGACAGTTCAGGCGAGCAAAATCAGACGCATCTAAACAATCCCAATTTCTCCCCAAACCCCCATCCCCACCCCCTCCAATCACCAACCTCAGCGAAGCCCGCGTCGCCGCAACATAAAACACCCGCGCGGCTTCTTGTTCGTCTTCGCCTTTGGCGGGTATGTGGCCCACGCCGGGCAGCGCCACCACGGGGAACTCCATGCCTTTGCTGACCTTCATGTGATCACTCATCATCCAAGTCCCCCAGCAACACCCCACGCCGTGCCAGCCGCTCGCGCGCTTCAAGCAAAGCTGCATGCAGCTTTTGCTCCAGCTCCGCTTTGGGCGGCAGTTCGGTCCAGTATTCGGCCACGGTGATGCCGTCTTTGTGCATTTGCAGCAGCTCCACCTGTTCGCGGCTGGATTCGGCGCACAGGATGAGGCCGATGGGGGCCTCTTCGCCCGGCTGGCGCTCAAATTTGTCCAGCCATTTCAGGTACAGCTCCATCTGGCCTTTGTGCGCGGCTTTGAAGCGGCCCAGCTTGAGTTCGATGGCCACCAGGCGACGCAGGCGGCGGTGGTAGAAGAGCAA
>MNXW01000085.1 GCA_001871515.1 Comamonadaceae bacterium CG2_30_57_122 | reverse complement strand
ATTGACAGCTCAAGCCTGTACGTCAACCGCGTCGCAACCAACTGCCGCTCACGCATGAATGTGCCGTTTTACCTGCGTGACGAAAGCCTGAACGAGGCGTTTTTAAACGGTGCGCGTGAACACCGTTTGCTGCAGCTCAAGGGCCACAAATCGGTTGGTGGCATGCGCGCCAGCATTTACAACGCCATGCCCATCGAAGGCGTCCAGGCGCTGGTGACTTACCTGCGCGAGTTTGAAGCCCGGCACGCGTAAACCGCACGCCATCCCCTCCTTTCCAAACACCCAATCTGCCCATGGCCAAAACCCTCGCCGAATTACGCACTGCCATTGACGCGCTGGACTTGGACTTGCTGACCTTGCTGAACCAGCGCGCCAGTCTGGCGCATGAAGTCGGCGAGTTGAAAAAAATCGATGGCTCGGCGGTGTTTCGCCCAGACCGGGAAACCCAGGTGATTGCCAACCTGCAAGCGCACAACCAGGGCCCGCTCAAAGACCACAGCCTGGGTCTGGTGTGGCGTGAAATCATGTCCGCCTGCCGGGCGCTGGAAGCCCCGCAGCGCGTGGCCTACCTGGGCCCGGCGGGCACCTTCAGCGAGCAAGCGGCGATCCAGTTCTTTGGTGGCAGCATGTCGCGCGTGTTGTGCGTCAGCATTGACGAGGTGTTTCGCGCCACCGCCGCCGGTAGTGCCGAGTTTGGCGTGGTGCCGATCGAAAATTCTTCTGAGGGCGTGATCTCGCGCTCGCTAGACCTGCTGCTCAATTCGCCGCTGCACATCATTGGCGAAACCAGTTTTCTGGTGCGTCACAACCTGCTGCGCCTGGAGCCTTCGCTGCACGACATCGAAGCCGTTTACGCCCACCCGCAGGCGCTGGCGCAGTGCCAGGACTGGCTCACCACGCACCTACCCCAAGCCGACCGTCGCGCCGCGGCCAGCAACGCCGAAGGCGCGCGCCTGGCGGCCACCAACCCGGCCTGGGCAGCCATTGCCAGCGAGCGTGCCGGCAGCGAATTTGGCCTGCACATCGCCTCCTACGCGATTCAGGACGATGCCTTCAACCGCACCCGGTTTGCCATCATTTGCCTGCCGCAGACCCTGGCCGCACCGCAAGCCACTGGCAACGACTGCGTCAGCTTGATTGTGTCGGTCACCAACCGCCCCGGTGCGGTGCACGACCTGCTGGTACCGTTGAAAAAACATGGTGTGTCCATGACCCGGTTTGAATCGCGCCCGGCGCGCTCGGGTCAGTGGGACTACTATTTTTACATTGACCTGGCAGGTCACCCCTCTCAACCCCATGTCCAGCAGGCCCTTGAAGAATTGCACAGTTTGTGTGCGTTTTACAAGGTGCTGGGCACTTACCCGGTCGCTGCATGATGTTTGAACAACTGGCGTTGATCGGCTGTGGTCTGATGGGCGGCTCGTTTGCCCTGGCGCTCAAGCGTGCAGGACTGGTCAAGCGCGTGGTCGGCTACAGCAAATCGCCCTCTACCACCGAACGGGCGCGGCAATTGGACGTGATCGATGTGGAAGCACCTTCAGCCCTGCTGGCGGTGTCGGGGGCCGACCTTGTGCTGGTGGCTGTGCCGGTGGCGGCCACGGAGGCCACGCTGAAAGCCATCAAGCACATGGTCACCCCGAGCATGCTGATCATGGACGTGGGCTCCACCAAAGGCGACGTGACCGACGCCGCCCGGCGCGCACTCAAAGAGCAACTCGGCTCCTTTGTCCCGGCGCACCCGATTACGGGCAAAGAACTGGCGGGCATTGAACATGCCGAGGCCGACCTGTACCGCGGCTGCAAAGTCATTTTGACCCCCACCGAGCGCACGCTGACGGTGCAGCTCAAGCAGGCGCAAGCGCTCTGGTCTGCCTTGGGTTGCGAGGTGGTGCAAATGTCGCCCGAAGCGCATGACGCAGCCTTTGCGGCAGTAAGCCATCTGCCGCATCTGCTGGCGTTTGCGCTGATGAATGCCATTCAGGGCCAGGCGCAGGGCGTGCAATTTTTGCCCTTGGCCGGACCTGGTTTTCGTGACTTCACCCGCATAGCCGCCAGCGACCCCAAGGTCTGGCGCGACATTTTGCTGGCCAATGGTCCGGAGTTGCTGGCACAAAGCCAACTGTTCCAAGCCCAATTGCAGGCTTTTGAGACCCTGGTACGCAGTGGCGATGCCAAAGCCCTTGAAGCCCTGATCGAGCAAGCCAGTGCGGCACGCACCCAGTGGCAAATGACGCAAACCGCCAAACCATGCTGAACACCGCCTTCATCGACCTGCCGCCGCTGCTGTCCGCTGGCGGCAGCATCACCCTGCCCGGCTCCAAGAGCATCTCCAACCGGGTCTTGCTGCTGGCGGCGTTGTGCAGCGGCCAAACCACCCTGCACGACGTGCTGGACTCCGACGACACGCGCGTCATGCTGGCGGCTCTGCGCGCGTTGGGTTGCAGCATCACCCAAACCGGCCACACGGTCACGATTGACGGCTTGGGCGGAAAACCCGCACATCCAACTGCCAACCTGTTCATGGGCAATGCCGGCACCGCCATTCGACCGCTCACCGCAGCGCTGGCCGTGATGGGCGGCAGCTATGACTTAAGCGGCGTGCCGCGCATGCACGAGCGCCCGATTGGCGATTTGGTCGATGCCCTGCGCCAATTGGGTTGCCAGATCGACTACACCGCACGCGACGGTTACCCGCCGCTGCACATCGGCCAACCCAGCCTGAACCTGTCTGCCCCCATCAAGGTGCGCGGTGACGTGTCTAGCCAGTTTCTCACCGCCTTGCTGATGGCTCTGCCGCTGGTTGGAATGCAACGTACCCGCACGCCCGGCACGGGCGCGTCCTCGCCGCCCCCCGGAGGGGCTGTGCCGCCCAAGGGCGACCCGTCGGCAGCACAAGATATCGTGATTGAGGTGGTGGGCGAGCTGATCTCACGACCCTACATCGAAATCACCCTGAACCTGCTGGCACGCTTTGGTGTGCAGGTGCAGCGCGACGGCTGGCAGCGCTTTACCATACCTGCGGGTTGCGCCTTGCGCTCGCCGGGTGAACTGCATGTAGAAGCAGATGCTTCATCAGCTAGCTATTTCATAGCGCTTGGCGCAATATCTACGGGGGCTACAGGCCAAAATTGCATAAAAATCCAGGGGGTTGGTGCAGACTCTATCCAGGGCGACATTCGTTTCATGGAGGCCGCCCAAGCCATGGGCGCGCAGGTGCTCAGCGGCTCCAACTGGCTGGAGGCCTCGCGCGGCAGCTGGCCGCTGCAGGCCATCGACCTCGATTGCAACCACATCCCCGATGCCGCCATGACGCTGGCGGTGATGGCCTTGTACGCCAAGGGCACCACCACGCTGCGCAACATTGCCAGCTGGCGCGTGAAGGAAACCGACCGCATTGCCGCCATGGCCTGTGAATTGCGCAAACTTGGTGCCACGGTGATTGAAGGCGCAGATTTCATCCAGATCACGCCACCGGCCAGCGTGGCAGACTGGCAAGCGGCCAGCATCCACACCTATGACGACCACCGCATGGCGATGTGTTTTTCGCTCGCCGCCTTCAACCCGGCTGGCATGCCGGTGCGCATTCTTAACCCCAAATGCGTGGCCAAAACCTTCCCGGACTACTTTGAAGCCCTGTTTTCCTTGGTGCAGGCCGACCCAGCACACATTCCGGTGATTTGCGTCGACGGCCCCACCGCCTCCGGCAAGGGCACGCTGGCATCCGAGGTGGCCAAGCAACTGGGTTACCACCTGCTCGACTCGGGCGCGTTGTACCGCATCACCGCGCTGGCAGCGACTCAAGCCGGACTGCCGCTGGATGCCGCTGGCGAAGCCGCCATTGCCGAGCTGGCCGCACGCCTGCCGATTGCGTTCAAAGACGGCCAAGTGCTGTTGGATGGCCACGATGTCACTGAACAAATCCGGTTGGAAGACACCGGCATGAAGGCCTCGCAGGTATCCGCCTTGCCCAAGGTGCGGGCGGCGTTGGTTGATTTGCAGCACAGTTTTAGGCGTGTGCCTGGCCTGGTGGCAGACGGGCGCGACATGGGCACGGCCATCTTCCCGGATGCAGCGCTGAAGGTTTTCCTGACCGCCAGCGCCGAGCAACGCGCGCAAAGGCGTTACAAACAGTTGATTTCAAAGGGAAATGCAGCTACACTTGACAGTCTTCGCGCTGACCTAGAAGCCAGAGATGCCCGGGACATGTCCCGCAGCGTCTCGCCTTTGCAGCCAGCGCAAGATGCCTTGTCACTGGACAACTCCAGTTTGTCGATCGAAGCCTCGGTTGATCTGGTGTTGGCCTGGTGGCAAAGCAAACAGCCTTTTTAACCTGTCATTTAACCTGTTATTTAACCTGTCAACAGGGCTGAAACCGCCAAGGCTCGTGCTTTGGCAACCGGCCCTCAGCCGACTTTCTGCATCGCAATGATGCGCTGCGGTTGAGGTTCAAAAAAACGTAACCCCACGGGTCAAACCGTGAAATAACCTGCGCTTAAAACCGCATCACAACATGTCCGAATCTTTTGCCGCCCTATTTGAAGAGTCCTTGACACGCACAGAAATGCGCCCCGGTGAAGTCATCACCGCTGAAGTCGTCCGTATCGAACACAGCTTTGTGGTCGTCAACGCCGGCCTCAAGTCTGAAGCCTATGTGCCACTGGAAGAATTCAAAAACGATCAGGGCGAAACCGAAGTCCAGGTTGGCGACTTCGTGTCGGTAGCCATTGGCTCCATCGAAAACGGCTACGGCGACACCATCCTGAGCCGCGACACCGCCAAACGCCTGGCTTCCTGGATGGCTCTTGAAAAAGCCCTGGAAACCGGCGAATTTGTCACCGGCACCACCAGCGGCAAGGTCAAGGGTGGCCTGACCGTGCTGGTCAACGGCATCCGCGCCTTCCTGCCGGGTTCGCTGGTGGACACCCGCCCGACCAAAGACCTGTCTCCGTACGAAAACAAGACCCTGGA